>JBAGRP010000001.1:3751764-4064411 GCA_036924855.1 Nitrobacteraceae bacterium AZCC 2146 | reverse complement strand
TTGTGAGCGGACATCAAAAAAGGCCGCGCCACCCGGAGGGATGACGCGGCCAAGTCTTCGTTGAGGCGCCAGAGACAACAGGTGCCACCGAGTTCGGACGGTCGCTAAGGGCCGAATTGTTGCTCGGGCCGCGCCGTCTAGCAAGGCCTGAACATGAACGTTTTTTGCTGTCGGTTTGTAGCGTATTGCGGTTTATCGTTGCATCGTCCGACGCCTTTTTGATTCTCCAAGTGGAAAGTAGATCCACAGATCGTCGATTTTGTTCGCCCAGCAGCGGAGGGTGTCAGCCATGCCGCCTCACCAGCTCGATAAACTCTTTACCGGACATATTTGGAATGTCGAACGCGGCGCAGCTTCGCAAGCTCGAAGAGCGCAGGAAAACGGAATTGGATAATGAGCGATCCTGTTGACCGCACCACAAAGCCCCGAAATTTTGGACTGGGTCAAGCTCTGCTGCTCGCCGTGCTTTTCGCCATGCTTCTTTTTGCAATCGTGTGGAGCATGATGGCATGGACGTCAGCCGAGGACGCTCAGATGTCGACCCACGGCTGGATCGCGCTCGCGCTCGGTACTATTTCCTCCTTAGTCATCGGCTGCGGGTTGATGGCTCTCATGTTCTATAGCAGCCGAAGTGGATACGACGAGACGGCAACGCCGAAGTTCAAGAAAGAGGACGTCCCTCCGGAGTAGCGCCACAGTCCAGCGAGCGGCCGCGTTGCGATACAGAGCACTGAGGATACTCAGCTGGTTGGAAGATACCTCGATTCGAGGTCTGACGACGCTGGCGCATTACCTGAGCTGAGGCTCTCGCCCACGACCCAGTTCGCTCTTGCCGACACGGCAGAATCCCGCGTCTATGACCAGCCGTCGGCGTCAGTACGATGCTGGGATGAACACACCGCCAGATAATGATAGGATTGTACTGTTCGTCGGCAATAGCTTTCGCCGACGCTGTACTGCTCTTTGAAAAAATATGCCGACTAATTCCAGCCAGACAATGGAGTTGTTGACGATTGCCGAGGTGGCGGAGTTTCTCAAAATCTCCGAATCGACGGTGCGACGCCTGCAACAACGACGGCTCATCCCTTTCTTCAAGGTAGGGGGCAGCGTTCGTTTCGTCAAAAGCGATCTTGTGTCGTATTTGGAGAAGCAGCGGGTGGAAACAATCGGCTAAATAGATCAGATATGGCAGTACGAAAAATAAAAAATACGTGGTGGATTGACTTTATGTTCAACTACGAACGCCACAGGAAGCGAAGCCCTGAAAATTCGAGAACAGGAGCACTGGCTTACGAAGCGACCTTGCGGCAAAAAATAGCGCGTGGCGAGCCGATAGACAAAGTAGCGCATGAGACGCAACAAGAGCAGACGTTCGAGCAATTTGCTCGAAGGTGGTTTGAGGACTATGTGGTACCGAATAACAAATATTCGGAGCAGCGAACGAAAAAATACCTCCTCAATGCCTTCCTTCATTCCTTTCTTCGGAAAAATGCAGATTGCACAGATCACTACGCACGACATAGAACGCTACAAAGCATACGAAGGTAGAAACGGCGTTACGAGTAAAACACTCAAGAATCGCTTAACGGTATTGAGCAAGTGTCTGACTACAGCTTACGAGTGGTTGGAAATTGGAACGCAGCCCCCAAAAATCAAAGGGCCAAAGTGCGCTCCTTCCCGAACGGATTATCTGTCGCCTGAGGAGTGCGAGCTCCTATGTCTCATGCATAGGACTGGCGAAGCCGGAAACCGTCATGGACATGAACGCAGATGAATAGAACATACGGTCAGTCCTGTCGGCGGTCGCTTAGGAAAGGCACGGCGGCTTGAAGCGGTGAATGGCTGGAGGGTTATGGTGCCGGCATGTTCGCTGCGGTGCACCTCTCATCGGCGAACGCTGCCTGCCGGTCTAAAAATGCTTGGCGGCCAGAAGCCCGAGCAGCACCGTCCCCGACGGCGATCATATTGAAAAGGTTTTGTGTGACCACGCGATAGCGTCGTGGTCACATAGACCGGCGGCGGGCTCGGCTTTGATTTCTTGCGCTTTGCCTTTTGGGGCGTCGTTTTCGCAGCCATTGCATTCCCCGGCGATGGCGGGTCAGGCCGCATAGCAGCCTGACCCTGACGCTTTCCCTGTCGGAGTTTGTCCCCGATCTGCTATCACCATGGCATGCTGCCGGACGAGAAAGCTTAAGCGGTCTGGTAAACCAAAGCTGACCGCGGTTGATGGTTTATGAATTCGACAAGGCGGGAGTGCGGAAAGCAACGCCACCCCAGCGCCTTTCTGAGCCAGCTCGCTTTTAATTCGGGGGTGTAGGCAGAGGGGTAGTCCAGGCGCTTACCCATCAGACGGGCGAAGCGCTAATAAATGATATCTATCAGGTCTGGCGCTGATTAGGCTATTTGCAGGCGGGCCGCGGTCACCTTGAGCGACCTGTGTTGGATCCGTTCCGCAGTGGTTCGTCCATTAACTGTCCATCGTCTCCAACCACTTGGTACGCCATACTGCCCCCGATCAAGCTGCCTTGCCGAACGCTGGGTTGGTCGGCCGCCCCGCGGCCCCAACGCGCCTGTCAGCTGCTAACGGCTCCTCAATTGAAACGATTTCTTTTATCTCTACTGGCATCAGGATCTTTGGTAGCAGTTACGGCTTCAATTGATGCAGTGATGTAGTCGGCAGGCAACCCGTGTTCGGCCGCTCCGTTCAAGACTAAATCTTTGTACCAAGTGTAAGGAGATAGCCCTTCCGCAATAGCAGTAGTATCTGCGTAGTAGGTGATCGCCCTCAGATGTTCGCCGGCTGGCATTATTAAATCCACCGTTTTTTCATTGTAACCGCAGACCTTCAGCTTTATCCAATGCTTTCTTTTCCGCAGCCGAAGTATTGAAGACTGCTCCCCAAATAATGTCGGTGTCTACGCCGCTATGAAACGCATCGCATTTTGAAGATTTGTCGTTGCTCCGTTTGTGAAAGCGAAGTTGGTGCCCCAATAATTTAGCCGTGGTGACAAATCCGCATGAAGGTACCCGCTCGCGTAAGCGAGGCGTGTTCGAACCATACGCGAAGTATTTCATTTTTAACGGTTTCCCAATAATCGGCGCTCCCCAGCCTCGTGTTTCAGAGAAATCGACAATAGATGCGTCGTAATAGCTACCTATGGCAGCCAAGGTGAAGCCCTTAAGCTCGGTGCCCGATTACGCGGTAGGTGCCGTGCCCCCTACTGCGAGAGACTATCACGATGCAGATGGCACCTTGCATTTTTTTGAAACGTGCTTGCAATACACCACGCCCGACAATAAATAGGAGTTGCATCTCGACGAAGGCTGGCACCTTCACCAACCTGCCTCACTGCGGCAAGGTGGTTTCCACGAAAGTGGGATGTGGCCGTTCAACGGTAAATGTAGCAGAGCGGTGCCAGCCCTCATTGTGAAAGGAGGGCTAAATGACAGCACCAATTCTGATCCCCGACCACAGCCTCATAACACGTAGGAGTCTCTTCATTGGCGCCGCGGCCTCTCTGCTGTGCGCTCCTGCCATCGTGCGTGCCGTCAATCTTATGCCGGTGCGCCGTCTGCCATTTCCGTTTGGCCCGCAGTATGCAGGGTACCTCGAACGCTTATTTCTTCATGCGCTCGAAGGAAGCTTGCAAGCGGCTACGCGAAAAGGCCGAGCCAGCGTAGAGCTCTGTGGCCATACGATTCCAATAGACACCGCCCGTCGACGCGTCGCGTCTGCGCAGGCGCATGGATTTTTGCCGCCGTACATTTGCATATACCGCAGTAACTGAGGACCTAGCACTATGGTAGACATCACTGCGCAACGTGGTAGCCACGCAAATAGACCACGGCGCTCTATTTCTCAGATCGTCGTTCTGCATATCCCGCACTCGTCTCGGCGAGTGCCTGCGGAAGAGCGCCAAGCCATCCTCGTAGAAGATACTGAGCTCAACGGCGAACTGTTGCGCATGACGGACGCCTATACGGATGAACTGTTTCCGATAACTCCGGTTGAAGCGGGCCGAGTGATCTTTCCCCTGAGTCGATTGGTCTGCGATGTCGAGCGATTCCCGTCAGACGAGAACGAGCCGATGGCGGCTCGGGGAATGGGTGTCACTTACACTCGTACATCGATGGGCGGAGTGCTTCGAGCGCAGCCGGATCCAGCGGATCGTCAAAAGTGCCTGGACCGGTGGTATTGGCCGCACCATTCGAAGCTGGAGCACCTGGTAAAGGATGTCGTTGAGCGATCGGGTGTCTGCGTGATTGTCGATTGCCACAGCTTTCCGTCAGTTGCTTTGCCATACGAGCTCGATCAAGCCTCGCCCCGCGCGGATATTTGCATCGGCACGGATTCGTTTCATACGCCTTGGGCAGTCCGCGATGCGATTGTTGCGGCCGCTGAAGCGGATGGCTATTCAGTCGCCGTTGACGCTCCGTTTTCCGGTGCGTTGGTGCCCCTTTCGTCATACCGAAAGGATCACCGCATCCTGTCAGTGATGATTGAGGTTAACAGGCGGCTCTATATGGAGGAGGATTCCGGCAAGAAGAAGCATGGCCTTGGAAAGGTGTGCGCTACACTTGGCAGGCTCGTTATGGCAGCAGCCGAAGCCGCTGTGGAAGAAGCATCTGCGCTGGCTAAGCCGACTGACTGACCGTTCGAGCGGAATTTCGTTTGGTCGGTAAGCGAAATCAACAAATGGCGCACCAGCTGCAGCTGTGCAGTAAAAGTCAATAACGCAAAGGAAGGGATAATATGAAGGAATGGGTTTCAGTGTTACGGGCTGCGGATGCGGCGGCGCGTTGGCATGTCCATCAGCGGCGCAAGGGAATCGCTCAAGAGCCTTACATCAATCACTTGCTGGAAGTTGCTAGTTTGGTGACCGAAGCGACCGGCGGCTCGGATCCAAATTTAGTGATCGCGGCATTGCTTCACGACGCGGTCGAAGACCAGGAGGTGCCACTTGAAATAATCGTCCGTGAATTTGGAAAGCAGGTCGCTGATATTGTGATGGAAGTTACAGACGACAAAAACCTTCCGAAGGAAGAGCGGAAACGCAAGCAGATTGAAGCCGCACCCAAGAAGAGCAAGGATGCGAAATTGATCAAACTTGCGGATAAGACGAGCAACTTGCGAACGATCGCGTCAAGTCCCGCGGCCGGCTGGTCTGTTAAGCGTCGACTCGAATACATCGCCTGGGCGAAAAATGTCGTTGCCGGGCTGCGCGGTACGTCATCGTGGCTAGAACGGCAGTTTGATGTAGCTGTGACACAGGCAGAGCAGTCAATTAACCCGCCGTTGGCGGGCGTTTAAGGGTGACAGCTATAGGTCAATAGACCTCTCTCCCAGGACTCTTCTTGCGTTGGGAGCGAGGGACATGAATTTTCGCGCCGCCACCGGACGGCCATACAGGCACTGATGGAATTTGCTCGTCTTCTGTCGGCACGTGGCACAGAGTTGCCGCGCAAACGTGTTCGACAAACTGCTGTCGAGGGAAAAGCAGACCCAACAGAGACGTCATCTGAAGACAGTTCATGACCCAAAGCCGTCTTCGAGCTACCCGACGGGCAGCTCGGCATTCGCGGATGGTCGCTGGATCAGTGATCGTCCGATCGATTCGCTGAATCGATCTTTTGAGATGATTCGATTGCATCGGCCGCGCGAAGCTGCGCAAATGCGACCTGCGCGATGGCATCCTGATCGGCCTGCACGTCGGCGATGAAACGGTCATAGGCCTCCCACAGCGGCGGCAGGATTTGCACGGGGCGGCGGCGCGCGGTGAGGCGGACATAGCCCGCGTCCTCGGCTTCGACGAAGAGATTGCGGATATGCGTGCGCGAAACGCCGAGATCCGCGGACATCGACGTGAAGGACGGTCCGCGATCGCGATCCGAGAGTTCGGCCTGCGCCGCCAGAAGAAACGCGAGGTAGCCGGCATCGCGGGCCAGGAACATCATGATCGGCACATGTCGCATGAAGGCCAGTGCCTGCGGCAGCGCGTAAAACGCGGCTTTCCTGATCGCGAGCTGCACACGGGGGTCCTGCCGGAGCGCCCACTCATAGCCCCGGTCCGGATAGAGGTCGTGCAGGAAGCGATGATAGACGGCCAGATGCGCGCGGTCATGCGCAAGCAGACGTTCGGTCGGCCTCAGGATGCGAATCCGGTTGTCGACTGGAGACACCACGGACACGAGGTAGCCGGCTTGGCGAAAGCGGGCCATCAGATCGTCGAGCCGGCGCGCGCTGGCAAAGCCCCGTTCCACGATCAGTTTTTGCAATTGTCCGGGCGTGGCCCAGGTGGTGCGGTCGTTCTCGTCATAGGCGGCATGGAACCCGGCAAGAAACCCGCGCAGAGTGATGACGCCGGCGTCCGACATCATCCGGGTGACGAAGCGGTCGCCGGCAAAAAGCCCGACCAGTGCATCTATATGGGCGCGGCGGGCCTCCGCAAAACGCGAATGCGCCAGAATCTCGTCCGCAGTCTTGCTCTGCATCGTCAGCCCTGCCGTCGCGGATGCGACCCGACCGGGCGGGCGCGTCGATCCACGCAATAAGTTTCGTTCTCAGTCGTTGCTAGCCGTGGTTATTGCGTACCGCAACGTCTTCCTGCCGGATTTGTTCGGATGGGCACACATCCCGTGGCCGATGCAATTCGGTTAACAGCAGCGCGCGCACTCAGCGATGTCGTCGCAACCACGTCCAAACCGCGTTCAAACCTCAAGATGGAGAACGGCATGACAGCGATCGCAAAGGTTTTCTGGCGCGTGTTTCCCCGCGCATCGTCGGACTCCGGGCCCCTCGTCACCATCGCATTGCTTTGCGGCATCGGCCTGTTGGCATCGCTGTGCCTTGCAACCTATGGCCTCGATTTGAGCGCCGGCGGGTATTGAAATTCGTCAGCGGCCTTTCTCGCCGCGACATTCGAAGGCGAGTTCTTCGACGTCACCCGCAGCTACGCCGGCAAGGGCGCGGCGCGTTACGTCTGATGAAAGCTCGATATCCACAATTTCGATCACGTAAAAATTTTCAACTGCATAGATGGGGTAACGGGCGCGGCGGGCGTCCGCAAATCGCGGATGCGCCAGAATTTCGTCCGCGGTCTTGCTCCGCATCGTCAGCCCCTGCCGCGTTCAAACTATGTTTACTCTGTCTCGCGTTGTCATGGGCGCTGCCCCGCACATTGTGAAGCGCGCAGCGACGCTGTCAAGAATTCGTCACGGCGTCCGGCGTCGAAGCAAACAGGGTTGGGCTGCGGCGGGGGCGCATCCTGCCGCCATCGCATAATTCGTGGGCTCCCTCGCCGGGACATTTACAAAGGTGTGGAGCCACTATAGTGATCGAAAGCAATTGATCCGCGGTGACCTGCCTTCGGAGCGTATTGCCCGCATGTGACCGGTTGAAAAATGTGAAAATGCTGGGCTGTCGAATATTTAGTTTCGGTGTCACAGCATTCGTGTTGTTGCCCGCCTCCAGTTTTGCCCAAACCGCATCGCAAATCACGCCGCCGAGCTTTCGTCCGAACCTTGAGCGACATGGCGGTTTCTCGCTGCCCGGCACGCCGGGATTGGCGACGCCGGCGGGCGCGGAGAAGCTGTTCGTCAAATTGTCGGGCGTCAGCATCAAGGGCGGCTTGCCGGCGCTGGCGGGCGCGACCGCTGAACTTGAGGCGCGGCTCACCGGCCACAAGATCTCGGGCGCCGACGTCTTTGCCGCAGCGCGCGATCTCGAAGCAGCCTATGCCAAGGCTGGTTACGTGCTGGTGCGCGTGATCTTGCCGCCGCAGCAACTCGTCAATGGCGCGCGGCTGAAGCTGGTCGTCGTCGACGGCTTCATCGAGCGCATCGAGACCAAAGATGTGCCGGAGCGGGTGCGCAACCGGATTATGACGCTAGTCGGACCACTGACCGGTCGCCGCAGTCTGATGCTTTGGGAGATCGAGCGGCGCGTACTGCTGGCTGGCGACACACCCGGCGCGGTGCTGCGTTCGACGCTGTCGCCAGGGAAGGGCGAGGGCGCCACGGTGCTGGTAATCGACGGCAAGTATCAGGCGGTGAGCGAGACACTGACTTTCGACAACACGCTGTCGAAGGCGCTTGGCCGCGCCACACTCGGCGCGGGTCTCGATTTCAACAGCATCGCCGGCTTCGGCGAATTGATCTACCTGCGCGCCAGCGGCCATCCCAACGATGGCGACAACGGCTTCTTCGAGACCTATCCGCGCAATCGCACGCTGGCGGCGGGCTTCATTCTACCGCTGTGGGTTGACGGCCTCACCTTCAACGCCGAATATACCGACGCGCGGACGACGCCCGCGGTCGTCACAGGGGCCCCGCCCAGCACCGACACCTTCGACCGGCTGTCGCTACGTCTGCGGTATGCTTGGTTGCGCGGACGGATAGCTAACTTTAACAGCGAAGTGTCGTTCGACGCGCAGGACGAGAAGCAGAGCCTGTTCCTTGGTGGCGATCCGGTGCCATTTTCGTTGGACCGGTTGAGAATCGTCCGCTTTGTCAACGATGGCGATGTGCTGACGCCCTGGGGCGCCACCATCTCTGGTCGTGCCACCGCTTCGTTCGGCATCGACGGACTCGGCGCGCGCACCGCGGCTGAGATAACAGGTCTTCCGGCCTTGTCGCGGCAGGGCGCCGACGCCACGTTCCAGAAATTCGATATCGCGCTGAACTACAACCAGTCCGTCCTCGATCATCTTGCTGTCAGTCTCTCGGCACGAGCGCAGACCTCGTTCAATGCACCGCTGCTGCGCAGCGAACAGATAGGCATCGCCAATACCTCAGGTCTGTCGGCGTTCGACGCCGGCACCATCGTCGGCGATCAGGGCTATGTGGTCAGGGGCGAGTTGCAGTCGCCGTGGAGCCTGCCGGTACAGAACCCAATATTCGGGCAGAGTATCGGCGTCGTTGCAGCGCCTTACATCTTCGGCGCCTATGGCGAAGTATCGCTGAAAGCCCCGACCGCGCTGGAAGCGCCGCGAATCCACGCGTCTTCCTATGGCGGGGGTCTCCGCCTCGGTGGCGCAGCCGCCGGCGCACTGTCAAACGGTTCGCTCAGCCTCGAATACGGCCACGCCACGCGCAGCGATGGCGTTGCCGCCGCAGGCGATCGTTTCACAGTGGTGTCGGCGTTCAGATTTTAAAACCGAGCGGCTTCAGCCGACGGGCTTGCGGGCATGGCCGGGCGGCGCAGCCGCAAGAATCAGCGCAAGGCTCGCCAGCAAGGCGCCTATGATCGCGGCAAGCATGCCGGACGCGCCGTGGTTTTCCAAGAGAGGCAGCAGGGCGATCGGGACGACCGCCGAGACGATCCGGCGCACTTCCCACACGCCAGCGGATGCCGAGGCGCCCGGGTGGTTGGGAGGGACTCCCGGTCCATGCGCAAGGCCCAATTCAAAAACAAGCGCGGCCGCGGGCACGTGCGATCGCCGGCCCGATCCACGCAAAAAGTTTCGCCGTTAACTCTAGACTGATGTGGCTCCGCCACAACATTGCGGCTAAAGATTGGTTGGCTTAATGAACCGTTAATTGTCGCCTCATCCTTGGAATGGACGGGTCAACCATGTTTACGTCGGCCGTCCATCGCCAATTTAGGCGTGTTCTTCAGGTTTCAACGCGTAATTTGCTGGCTTCGACCGCGCTCGGGTGCGCACTCGCGGTCCCGGGTCTGGCGTATGCGCAGACCCTTCCCACCGGCGGCAGCGTCGCCGCCGGCAGCGTGGCGATCGCGCAGCCCTCCGCCACGCAGCTCAACATCACGCAGTCGAGCCAGAGCGCGGTCGTCAACTGGCAGGGCTTCTCGATCGGGCAGGGCAGCGCTGTCAACATCGCGCAGCCGAATGCCTCCTCGGCGATCCTCAATCGCGTCACCGGTTCGACACCTTCGACCATCGCCGGCTCGCTCACCGCCAACGGTCAGGTCTATCTCGTCAACCCGAACGGCATCGCGATCACCAAAAGCGGAACCGTCAATGTCGGTGGCGGTTTTGTCGCCTCGACGCTCGGCATTGCCGATGATGACTTCATGTCTGGCCGCCGCAGCTTCAGCGGCAATGGCGCCTCGGCGCGTGTCAGCAACGCCGGCGTCATCACGGTCGGCCGCGGCGGCTATGCCGCGCTGATCGGCGGCACGGTCTCGAATTCCGGCAGCATCAGCGTGCCGCTCGGCAAGGTCGGGCTTGGTTCCGGCGAACGCGCGACGCTGGATTTTGCCGGCGACGGCTTTCTGCAGGTGGCGATGCCGACCAATGCCGGCGGCAAGGGCGCGCAGATCAAAAACTCCGGCTCGCTCAGGGCGGACGGCGGCAGCATCATCATCAGTGCCGCGACCGCGCGCGAGGCCGCGCGCAGTGCCATCAACATCTCCGGCCTGGTGCAGGCCCGCTCGATCGGCGGCCGCTCCGGATCGATCATCATCGGCGGCGGCGCTGGCGGCAAGGTCAGGATCACTGGACGGCTGATTGCGAACTCGCGTCATGCCAGCGGCGGCACGATTCAGGTGACCGGCAAGGACATCAAACTGAAGGGCGCCACCGTCGATGCCTCCGGCGCCACCGGCGGCGGCAATATCAACATCGGCGGCGGACGGCAGGGCAGCGGCACGCTGCAACATGCCGACACCACGACCATCGATGCGGCGACCACCATCAAGGCCGATGCGACGCAGAGCGGCAATGGCGGCAATGTCGTCGTCTGGTCGGACCTGCTGACCACCTTTGCCGGCACCATCAGCGCCAAGGGTGGCCCGCTCGATGGCAATGGCGGCGAGGCCGAAGTCTCGGGCAAAGCGAAGCTCGCTTACACCGGTTTCACCGATCTCTCGGCGGTCAACGGCGCGTTCGGCACGCTGCTGCTCGATCCGTACAATGTGACGATCTCAAACGCGGTCGATGCGAACCAGAGCGGCTTTACGGCCACCGGCAACGACAGCGTGATCAATGTGACGACGCTGCAGAACGCGCTCGCCTTGGCCAACGTCATTGTCACCACCGACTCTGGCGGTGGGCAGGCCGGCGATGTCACCGTCGCCGCGCCGGTCTCGTGGTCGGCGAACTCGACGCTGACGCTGAGCGCCTATCGCAACATTACGTTCAATTCCGGCGCCTCGATCACTCACACCGGGTCCGGCGGCGGTCTGGTGCTGCGCGCCGATATCACGGGCACGGGCGCCGGTACGGTGCAATTTGCCAGCGCCGGACAGGTGGCGTTCTCTGGCGGTGGCAAGGTCGCGATATACTACAATCCGACCGGGGACGGCACGACGGTCAACGGCACTAAATATATCAGCGCAACCCAAACCAACTTCAGCGGCAATGTCACGCTGACCGGCGGCGCAACGCTGACCACCTCCATGCTGGTCAACACTGCAACCGACCTGCAAAACGTGCAGAACAATCTAAACGGTCGCTACGCGCTGGGCCGTGACATCGATGCCGGCGCGACGTCGGGCTGGAATTCCGGAGCCGGGTTCGTGCCGATCGGCACCCTTTCGGCGAACTTTACCGGCGTCCTCGACGGCCAGGGTCACACCATCAGCAATCTGACGATCAACAGGCCGACGACCGACGACGTCGGATTGTTCGGCTACACGAACGGCGTGCTGATTACCGACGTCGGCCTCGTCGGCGGAAGCGTGACCGGCAGAGACGTTGTCGGCGGGTTGGTCGGATTAAGCACCGGCGGCAGCACAGTGCAGCGAAGCTACAGCACCGGCAATGTCAACGGGGGTCTCGACGTCGGGGGGCTGATCGGGAGCGTCACCGGCGGCGTAGTGCAGATAGTGCAGCAGAGCTACGCCACCGGCAGGGTCAGCGGTCGCTCCGAGGTTGGCGGACTGGTCGGATTTTTTAGGGGTTCGCTGGACGAGAGCTACGCCACGGGCGATGTTAGCGCCACGGGGCGTTCGTCTGGCGGGCTGATCGGGAATTTCTTCAGCGGCTCAGTGCAGAAGAGCTACGCCACCGGCGCGGTGAGCGGGGACATGGACGTAGGCGGACTGGTCGGAATTTCTCTGGGTTCGGTGGGCGTGAGCTACGCCACCGGCGCGGTGAGCGGGAACATGGACGTCGGCGGCCTGGTCGGGTCCAACCTCGGTACGGTATCGCAAACCTACGCCACCGGCAGCGTGACCGGCTCTCTCAATGTTGGGGGCCTGGTCGGAATTAACGGCAACGGGTTTATCCCCGCCGCCAACCAAGGCATCTCCGTGCAGCAGAGCTACGCGACGGGCGCCGTCGTCCTGACGTCGATTCCCGACTTCCAGACATTCAACAAGCCGTTCGGCGCGCTAATCGGTCTCAACTTCGCCAGCGTTTCCGGCTCTTACTGGAACACGGACACCAGCGGTCAAACCGTTGGCATCGGGAGCGGCAGCAACTTCGCGGGCGGGGTCGGCAACCGGGGGGGCACGACTGGTCTGACCTCCGCGCAGATGATGCAGCAGTCCAGTTTCAGCGGCTTCGACTTTGGCAGCACCTGGCGCATCTACGAAGGCCATACCGTGCCGCTGCTGAAATTCTTCCTGACGCCGCTGACAGTCACGCTCAACGGCGGCGACATCACTAAGACATATGACGGGCAATCGGCCGCTTTCACCGGCAGCGCCACCTTCACCGGCGCGACCAGCTCCAACGGCAGCACCATCGTCGGCCTGAACGGCACCCTCGGCTACGACAACGCGGTCAACTTCGGCACCTACGCCGTCGACGGCCTGTGGTCGACCACGTACGACATCAGCTTTGCAGGCGCTAACCCGAAGCTGACCATCACGCCGCGTCCGGTGACCGTCACCGTCAGCGGCAACAACAAGGTGTACGACGGCACCACCAGCTACGCGGCGCCAAGCTACACCTTCACCAACGTGCTCACCGGCGACACGCTGGGGGTCATCGCTACGGTGGCGTTCGCGGACAAGAATGTCGGCACCGGCAAGTTGCTGAGCGCCTCCAACGCCAGTCTGACCGGCAACGTCCACGGCAACTATGCGCTGAACAGCATCAGCGGCACCGCCAACATCACCGCCGCCACACTCACCGTCAGCGGCGCCAGCGCGGCCGGCAAGGTCTACGACGGCACCACCGCGGCCACCGTCAGTGGCGGCAGCTTGAGCGGCTTGATCAACGGCGACATCGTCACGCTGAGCCAAAGCGGCGCGTTCAGCGACAAGAACGCGGGCACCGGCAAGACCGTCAGCGAAACCTTCGGTCTTGGCGGCACCGATGTCGGCAACTACGTGCTGGCGAGTTCGACCGCGACGACCACCGCCAGCATCACCGCCGCCACACTCACCGCCAGCGGCGCCAGCGCGGCCGGCAAGGTCTACGACGGCACCACCGCAGCCACCGTCAGTGGCGGCAGCTTGAGCGGCTTGATCAACGGCGACACCGTCGCGCTGAGCCAAAGCGGCAGCTTCGACACCAAGAACGTCGGCGCGGCCAAGACCGTGACCGCAACATTCGGCCTGAGCGGTGTCGATGCCGGCAACTACGTGCTGGCGAGTTCGACCGCGACGACCACCGCCAGCATCACCGCGGCCACACTCACCGCCAGCGGCGCCAACGCGGCCGGCAAGGTCTACGACGGCACCATCGCGGCCGCCGTCAGTGGCGGCAGCTTGAGCGGCTTGATCAACGGCGACACCGTCGCGCTGAGCCAAAGCGGCAGCTTCGACACCAAGAACGTCGGCGCGGCCAAGACCGTGACCGAAACATTCGGCCTTGGCGGCACCGATGCCGGCAACTACGTGCTGGCGAGTTCGACCGCGACGACCACCGCCAGCATCACCGCGGCCACACTCACCGCGAGCGGCGCCAGCGCGGCCGGCAAGGTCTACGACGGCACCACCGCGGCCGCCGTCAGTGGCGGCAGCTTGAGCGGCTTGATCAACGGCGACACCGTCGCGCTGAGCCAAAGCGGCAGCTTCGACACCAAGAACGTCGGCGCGGCCAAGACCGTGACCGAAACATTCGGCCTTGGCGGCACCGATGCCGGCAACTACGTGCTGGCGAGTTCGACCGCGACGACCACCGCCAGCATCACCGTGGCCACACTCACCGCGAGCGGCGCCAGCGCGGCCGGCAAGGTCTACGACGGCACCACCGCGGCCACCGTCAGTGGCGGCAGCTTGAGCGGCTTGATCAACGGCGACACTGTCGCGCTGAGCCAAAGCGGCAGCTTCGACACCAAGAACGCGGGCACCGGCAAGACCGTCAGCGAAACCTTCGGCATTTGGGGCACTGATGCGTCCAACTACACGCTAGCCTCCACCACGGCGACCGCCACCGCCAATATTTTGCAGGCGCAGTTGGCAGTGACGGCGACCGGGGTGAACCGGGTCTATGACGCCACCACCGGCGCGGCGGTCACGCTGGCCGACAATCGCATCACCGGCGACAGCCTGACGCTCAACTACGGCAGCGCCGCCTTCGCCGACAAGAATGCCGGCGCCGGCAAGATGGTGTCGGTCTCCGGCATCGGTGTGACCGGCGCGGATGCCGGCAATTATACGTTCAATACCACCACAAGCACGATGGCATCGATTACCCAGCGCTCGGTGGCGGTGACCGGGGTGGCGGGCGTGGGCAAGACTTATGACGGCACCAGTGCCGACAGTCTGAGCGGCGCGGCGGTATTGGCAGGTCAGTCGGGCTCGATCGGGCTCATTGCTACCGACAGCGTGGTGCTGGGCAGCAGTGGCATCAGCGCCAGCTTCGCCGATAAGAATGCCGGAACCAACAAGACGGTGACAGCAAGTGGCTACACCATCTCCGGGATCGATGCCGGCAATTATGTGCTGGTTCAACCGACCGGATTGACGGCGTCGATCTCGGCGCGGTCCCTGACCGTGTCGGCGACTGGGGCGAACCGGGTCTATGACGCGACCACCGGCGCGACGGTCACGCTGGTCGACAATCACATCGCCGGCGACAGCCTGACGCTCGGGTATGGCAGCGCCAGCTTCGCCGACAAAAATGTCGGCGTGGGCAAGGCGGTGTCGGTGTCCGGCATCACTGTCGGCGGCACGGGCGCCGGCAATTACACCTTCAACACAACGGCAACCACCACCGCCAGCATTGCGCAGGCGGCTTTGACCTTCGATGCGGTTTCCGCGACGAAGATTTATGATGGCACGACAGCGTCTCCGGCCACACCCTTGGTTTCCGGATTGCGAGGCGCCGACACCGTCAGTGGTCTGTCGCAGAGCTACGACTCAGGCAACGTCGGCTCGCACATCCTGAGCGTGAATGGAGGCTATGCCATCAACGACGGCAACGCCGGAGCGAACTACACGCTGACGATCGGCTCCGCTGTGGCGGGCAGTATCACACCCCGCCCGATCAGCGTCGTGGCCGATGCTCAAAGCCGCGTGGTCAGCGATCCGAACCCGCCGCTCACCTACGCGGTGGGCGGGTTCGGCCTGGTGATTGGTGACACGCTGAGCGGCGGCTTGGCGACGGCAGCGACCACGCAGTCTGTCGCCGGCAGTTACGCGATCACGCAGGGGTCGCTGGCTGCGAGCAGCAACTATGCGCTGAGCTATGTCGGCGCGGACCTCACCGTCACCCCGGCTCCCGTTGTCAACAACAGCCCGGTGAACCCCGTGGTCGTGTCGAGTCCGGCATATCAGCCGCCGAAGGTCTCCAGCATCAATTTCGTCACCGCCTCGTACGCGCCCGGATCGCTCGTCGCGTTCACGCGGTCGTCGCCGACGCGTACCGCCGCACGCGGCACCGAAATGCCGACGCAAACCGCCGCCGCGCCCGAAGAGATCACGACGGGCAGTCTCGGCAAGTCGCTTGCGACAAGTTCCGACGGCCTGATCTACCAGCCGATCAGCCAGTATGACGCCGTACAATATTCCGACGGCAAACTTCCCGACTATGCCGACCGCACCGGTCTCGCCACCATCCTGACGATGATCGCTCGCACGGCGGGTCGCGACAAAACGCCGACCATCGACCATCTGTTCGATCCGGCAAAAGGCGCCGACTGGCGCGGCGTGGGCTGGCAGAATCCGCTGACCGACAAGGTGACGTTCGCGGTGGGTCCGCAGGCAACGGAGCCGAACGCCGCAAGCGCGCTGCCGCTCGACGGCACGACCGACCTCGGCGCACTGCTCGGCCGCGGGCCGGTTGTTCTCGCCGGCGCCGGCGGGATATCCTGGCTGCTGGCGACGGTGCGCACCGAAGACGGCATCGTGGCCAACGATCCCGCCACCGGCCTGCGCGTGCTGCTCGGCTACAACCCCGAAACCCATGCGGTTGGTCCGATCAGCCGGATCCTCGGTCCCGGTGGAACCAAGTGGATGACGCTCGCTGACGCGGCGTCGGCGGGTCTGGCCTTCGTCGACGATGCGAAGATCGCGGCGCTGAAAACATTCGCGGCGGAAAAATACCTCGCCGTCATCCTTGCCAAATAATAATCATGTGCGTTGATGCGTTCCGCAACTGCGTGCCATTCCCGCGTGCTGATGCACGGCCGGCGCCGCTTCCAAAGGACTGACTGATGATCCGTGTTATGCGAGCGTGCGCCCTGCTGCTGGGAATTGTTCCGATCGCCGCCGGCGCGCAGACGGCGAAGGAAACGCCCAAGGAAATACCGAAGCCGTCGGTCATTTCGCCGGCTGCCGTCCCGTCGACGCCCGAGCGCACGACGGCAAGCTTCGGCGACTGGATGATGCGTTGCGAGGGGGCGGTGGCGCCGGCGCGGCGAACTTGCGAGGTCGCACAGGTGATCACATTGCAGAGCCAGACCAGTCCGATCGCGCAGGTGGCCATTGGCAGGCAGGCGCCGAATGAAAGCAAGCGGCTGACCCTCGTCCTGCCGCCGAATATCGCGATCCTGACCAAGCCTCAGGTGTCGATCGCAAAGGCCGGCGCCACGCCGACGGATCTGATTTGGCAGCGCTGCACGCCGGGTGCCTGCTTTGCCGCGGCGCCGGTGTCCGACGATGCGATAGGCACCTTCAGCGCGCAGACTGAACCGGGCCGCATCGTCTTCAAGGACGCCGCCGATCGCGAGGCGGCGCTGCCTCTGTCGTTCCGTGGATTGACACAGGCGCTCGCGGCGCTGGCAAAAGAGCAATAGTGCGGGTGTGTCTAGACAGGCCTGCTCACGCCTGCTGAAGTTGAATGTCCGATCCTGGCAGATATTGTTGATTTAGTCGCCGCGTTGCATTCGAGCCGGTCCTTTCCGGTCCCACGTCTATTTATAGAGGCGATGTTTCTAATCCGGGCCGTTCATGGAGGCCTCAGCCCCTTGATCGTGTGCATCGTCATGCCCCCAGAGGGCAGACGGCCGGCATCGGTCGAAGCTTTGCGAGCTTTCTCAGGTTTTGGGCGGTGGCGGCGAGGAGGAATTCGTCTCGTGCGCCGTTGGGGCCGCGCAATCTGAGGCGACCGAGTCTAAGGATGCGCTTGAGATGGGCGAACAGCATCTCGATCTTCTTCCGGCGATGCCGCGAACGTTCGTAGGCCGGCGTGTTTGCCAGAGCTCGGGCGACATCACGAGCATCTTCGTCGAGGTCACGCGGCACTTTGCGCTGCGGCGTGTTCGGACAGCACTTCGCCTTGAGGGCGCAGCCCTGGCAATCAGACTTGCTCGATCGGTATAGCCGCGTTCCGTCTTTGGTGATGCCCGAGCGCGGCGTCGCGAAGGTTCGCCTGAACTGCACCAGCAAATTGCCCTGTGGGCAGGTGTAGTGGTTGCGTTCAGCGTCGAAGACGAAGTCGGATCGCGAGAAGGTGCCGTCGGTCCGGTTGGACTTGTCGAACACCGGGATGTGCGGTTCGATCTGCCGCTCCTTGACCAGCCAGGCCAGGTTCGCAGCCGAGCCATAGGCGCTGTCGGCAGCAAGGTACCGGGGCCTGAGGCCAAAGCGTTTGGTGGTTCGATCGATCATAGTGCGTGAGGCTCCGACCTCCGCCTGGCGGATGGCTCGGCTGGCTTCGACGTCGAGAATGACAGCGTTCTCCGTGTCGATCAGGTAGTTGGTTGCGTAGGCGAAGAAGGCGTGCCCCTTATGGGCGCCGGTCCACTGCGCGGCTGGATCCGAAGGCGAGATGAACTTCGGCGTCACCTCGCTGGCAGCGCCGAAAGCAGCATCGTCCAGGGTTGCCAGATACTCGCGAACAGCCTGCCCGGCATCGGCGCCAAGGTCATCGACCCGCCACTGATCTCCGGGGATGGACCGCTGCTTGTTGGCATCGGCTGCGATCAGGCTCGCGTCCACCGCGAACCCCTCACCGCCAACAAGACCTTCGCGCAGGCACCGCCCCACCACCGCCTCGAACAAATGCCGCAGGATATCACTCTGCCGGAACCGGCCATGGCGGTTGCGCGAGAAGGTGGAGTGGTCCGGCACCTTGCCGTCGAGCCCCAGACGACAAAACCAGCGATAGGCCAGGTTGAGATGGACCTCATCGCACAGCCGCCGTTCGGATCGGATGCCCATGCAATAGCCGACGATCAGCATCCGCATCATCAGCTCAGGATCAATCGAGGGGCGGCCAATGGTGCTGTAGAACGGCTTTAGTTCCGAGCGCACCGTCTCAAGTTCGAGGAACTGGTCGATGCGACGAAGCAGGTGATCGCCGGGAACGTGGTCATCGAGGCAGAAATCGTAGAACAGCCGTGCCGGCGACGTCTGCATCCCCATCATCGTCCTGCCCCTCCGCAAAGCAACACAAGGATGGAATCACGCCGGCCAACGTTGATCAACCGCAAACTAAATCAACACAATCGGCACCTTTGAGACATGCTGCCCCTTACGATGAATGTCGGCTTTCAGGGGTAAAGCGGAAGCAACGCGGACATCGCCAAACTGACGCGAATGACCCATCTCCGACATTGGCGTCCTTACTCCCGGCGCTGGAACAAAGGAGCGGTGAGGCTGTTTGCAACTTCGACACATCCCGTCTGGAGGACTTTATGAACAAGATTGCAATCTCTTTCGCAGTGGGCACAAGTGCGCTCTTCGCAACCGCCGCCACTGCCGCACCGCTCATTGCCAATCAATCGGTAGCTCAGGACAGCAACATCCAGAACGTCCGCATGGTATGCAACGAAAACGGCCGTTGTTGGCGCGAACACCGTGACCGACGCGTAATCATTCGCGACTCGTATGGTCACGACGCTCCTCGCGAGCGGTACATCGAACGCCGTGGTTATGAAGAACGTGGCGGCATCGGCTTCCGCGCTCCCGGCGTGAGCGTGGGTATCGGCACCGACCGCTACTGAGGAAAAAGGGCACATGCAAAAGGCCGTGGAGAAATCCGCGGCTTTTTTTGTGCTTACGCTAAGCGCAAGGCCTAAACTCGACATTGCTCCATTCGGACCAGTGCCCGCGTAAAAGCCGGGCAAATAACAGAGCCAAGATTGGAACCATTGACCTTCGGTGCAATTGTCCCTCTGAATTGGGGTTTAAATGATCAAAGCGCTCTCAGCCATCGCACTTTCTGCCTTCATTGCAGCCGCCTTGTGCGTATTCCCCAGCTTTGCCCCGCAAGTCGAAGCTAGAGAGCCGGTCGTCCTTCAGAAGAGCAACCGGCTTCATATTCATATCGTCGATCGGGACTGTGCAAAACAGACCTGGCCGAACTTTAGTGCCTCGTGCCTGCAGGGTGCTGGCGCGAAACTTGAAGCTCGCCTTGTCAGTGCTGACCGCGGCTAATCAACCGGCAACCTTCATGACCAATCCAACTGTTCAGAACGATATTCAAATCGGCAGCAGTTGTAGTGCCGCTATCTGCGCTGACAGGCGAGCCCAACCGATTGCCACAACATGTGATGATGCTGATCGAACAAATGGCAGCAGATCGGCTTGCGAAGCTGCCTTTGAAGCAAGTACCGAGGTTGCCCAATGAATATGTCGAGTGAAGGCCTGCTGGTCACATTGTTTGTGGGTCTCGTTGCAGGTTGGTTGGCAGGTCAAATCGTGCGAGGAACCGGATTTGGGATCATTGGTGACCTCATCGTCGGCATTCTGGGCGCCTTTATCGGAAGTTGGTTGTTGCCTCAGCTAGGCATCCATCTCGGTACTGGAGTGGTCCGCGCAATCGTTAACGCTACCATTGGGGCGATATTGCTTCTCCTTGTAGTGCGCCTCTTTCGAGGTGTCGGAGGATGGGAAAATAGGTGGAGCGGCGGTTGGTGGCGGCGATGGTAACGCGTTTCACTCGCAGCGCGGCTATGTGGGCTATGAGGTACTTGTCTTGCTGTTTGTCGTCATTCGAAGCCAAGCAACTTTGAACAATCGCCCAGGTTTTCTTTTCGTTCAAATTCGAAACATTGGTCATGATGGTCTTGGATTATTCCGCGGTCCCCACGGTCGTTCTCGTCGTCGAAGACGAGATGGTGCTACGCTTGCGTGCGGTTGATATGGTGGAGGACGCCGGCTTTACATCGGTCGAGGCCGTGGATGCTGACGAGGCTGTCGCAATCCTCGAGTCGCGCTCTGACATCGCCTTACTTTTCACCGATATCCAGATGCCGGGTAGTATGGACGGTCTGAAGCTCGCGCACGCGGTGCACAAGCGCTGGCCGCCGATCAAGATTATCTTGGTGTCTGGACAGCTGAAGCTGGCGAACATCGATATTCCCCCCGACAGCCGGTTTTTCGGTAAACCTCTCGAAGCCAAGGTCATGATTGCCCAGATGCAGAGCATGATCGGCGACGCCTAAAACCGGCGTTATGAGAGCTGGAAACCACAGTAATCGCTCGATTGCGCCCGAAACCCCCTCAGCAATGATTTGAGCGGAACCCGACTTATGGTGATACAGCCAGTAATGCCTGAAATCGATCGTCAGCAAGCTCAGCGCCCATCGAACGGCGCGGCGCCTGCCCAGGAGTTTCTGGAGGCGGAGAACGTCAGCCTTCGGCTGCTGTTGGCGCAGGCCGAAATTGATGCCCAGGGCTTGCTCGCTCAGGCTGGCATTGACGCCAGGGAGCGCGAGGCGGCAGACAAGCTTCAGAAGCTGATCCTGGAAGAACTTCACCACCGCATCAAGAATACCCTGGCGACGGTCAGCGCCATTGCCTCCCAGAGCCTGCGCAACGTGCCGGGCGCAGAACACGCGCAGCACGCGATCGAAGGCCGCCTGCTGGCACTGGGGCGGGCTCATGACCTGCTTTTGCAGGCAAGATGGACCAGTGCGGATCTCGGGAAGATCGTTCGCGGCGCCACCGAGGCTTTCGACAATCCCGATGTGCCGAAATTCACGATTGCGGGACCTGATGTCCGAATGACGTCGGGAGCTGTGATCGCGATTGCGATGACCCTCAACGAACTCTGCACCAATACCACGAAGTTCGGCGCATTGTCGGTGCCTGCCGGCCGCGTCGACATCACCTGGACGCTTGATGCCAAGACGCGGCGTCTGCATCTGAAATGGACGGAGAAGAACGGCCCTGCGGTTCGGGCTCCAGATAAGCGCAGTTTTGGCACCCGCTTGGTCGAAACGCTCGGCAAGCAACTAAAGGGCGATGTCCATTTGGCGTATGAGCCCAGCGGTTTCGTGTACGCGTTCGACGTGCCCTTGGCATCTCTAACGTCGACAGCGGCTGAATAGGCTAAAGCAGGGTCTCAATGTAGGCGGATGATTGGAGGTAGGCGGCTGATCTCCCATGTCGCCTTTTGGCACCTTTGAGACATGTCCGCCCATCCTGAGAATGTCCCTTCACCGACTTAAACCGGAAATCATCGGCGGCGGATCAGAACGACGCGAATGACCCGATTTGGACATTGGTCACCCCGCGCCGAACTGCCTGACGCTTTCCACGACCCCCTTTCAGTGCGATAGTTTGAGATCGAACTGTGCCTTGTCCCGAGCCGAGGGCGGACGTGAGGCGGCGCCAGGTTACTGGCCTTGTCGGCGGTGCGGTGACTGCGTGGCCGCTGGCTGTTGCTCGCGCGATGCTCACCGTTCCCCCACGATGCTTGCGCGCCGACGAGGTGATCGAATGAAGCGGCGTGAGTTCATCAGGCTTCCTGGCGGTTCGGCGGCCACGTTGCCGCTCGCCGGAGGATTCCTTCCTCTCACAAGGAGAGCAACATGTCCGATCTGCAACGACGGGAATTTCTGGCCGCGGCCGCGCTGGCAACGCTGAGCGGCTCGCAACCAGCCATCGCCGGCGATCCGAGCTTCATGAACAACGTTCCGGATCCCGCGCTGTCAGACAAGGACCTGCCGACATTCAAGTTCGCCCTTGAGAAGTCGGAGGGCAAGGTCATCGGCAACAGCTACGGGAAAGAAGCAACCGTCACGCAACTGCCGATCTCGAAGGGAATTGCCGGGGTTTCGATGCGGATCGAACCCGGAGCGATGCGCGAGCTCCACTGGCACGCCACCGCAGCCGAGTGGGCGTTCGTTCTCGAGGGGCGGGTTCGCACCACGATCATCGATCCAAGCGGCTTCGCCGAGACGAACGACTTCGACCCGGGCGACGTCTGGTACTTTCCCCGCGGTCACGGTCACATGCTGCAGTGCCTGGGCGACAAATCCTGTCATTTCATTTTGATCTTCGACAACGGTTACTTTTCCGAATTCGGCACGTTCAGCATCACCGACTGGATCGGACACACGCCGAGGCCGCTGCTGGCGAAGACTTTCGGCTTACCCGAGGCGGCGTTCGAAACGTTCCCCAGGGAAGAGGCATACTTTGCCCGCGCGACGCTGCCTCCCGCGGAGCCCACGGTACCGCTCCAGGGATGGAAGTTGCCGCCGGAAACGCACAAGTACCGCCTGCTGGCGCAGCAGCCGCACAGCATCCATCAGGGCGGCCGCGAGTGGCGCGTCGATTCCAGCCGATTCCCGATTGCCAAAACGATCACCGGGGTTGTCCTCGATCTCGATCCCGGCGCGTTGCGAACGCTGCACTGGCATCCAAATGCCGACGAATGGCAATACGTCGTCGAGGGCACGGTGAGCGTCACGCTGTTCGGCTCCCACGGGCGCTATCGGATCGAGCAGCTGCAGCAGGGGGACGTCGGGTATATCCCGCAGGGCTACGGGCATTCGATCGAAAACGTGGGAGACAAGGCCGCTCGCATTCTGATCGGATTCAACGCCGGAATCTATGAGACCATCGACCTGTCGCAATGGATTGCTGGAAACCCCACCGACGTTCTGGCCACCAACTTCGGCCAGCCCCCGGAGTTGTTCGGGAAGTTCCCCCATCATGACGTGTTTATTGCTGGCAGGAGTGGCCCCGGCAAATAGGCGACCGATGCGGCCGGGATCGACACTGGCGCTTGCGCGTCTCGATTGATGACCTGCATTCAACGTCGCCGCACCTGCCGCGTCATCCTCGCCTGAACGCAATTGCGTTCAGGCTGGAGGTGCCGGAGCGAAGCGGCGGCCTCGAAGGATGGGCCGCTTGCACTTGGAGCCGCATCCTTCGAGGCCCGCCGAAGACGGCGAGCACCTCAGGATGACGCGCATCAACGCGAGCAGCGCGATTCACCTCTGGCACTTCGGGCACCAGAACGTCGATCGCCCGTTCTGCACAAAACGCTTCACGATCCCCGCGCAGCCATCCGTTTTGCATTCCTCGCCCTCGCGGTCGTAGACCTGAAACGAATGCTGGAAATAGCCGAGCTCGCCGGAGGTCTGGCTGATATCGCGCAGCGACGAGCCGCCGGCGTTAATGGCCTGATTGAGCACGGCGTGGACCCATAAGAGACATCCGGTGGACTTGGCCAATCCGGCGAGGGATGACGCCCTCGTGGATTTCGTGGATGCTTTGCACATCGCATATAAAACTTTGGGAGCGCGGCTAATACTCCAGCATTGTGGCGCGGGCACCGGCCCGGCCCCGGGGTTCGTTCCGGAGGCCGAAGTGCCAGAACACATCGGGCATTTCCGATTATGTGCAGGTTTTCGGATGCCGGCATGCCGAGACCATCCCCACGCTCGGACAGCCGGCATCCGAAAAGCGCCAAGGCAGGAAATCGCGGGGTGTGGGGCAGCGACAGTGCAGCGGGTGCTATGGGGATTTGGCGTCGGCGTGAGTGTTTGGGAAGTTGAGCCGACGCTGGCGATCGGATTGGTTTAGCTGGAATCTTGGGCGCGGGTGCTGGCGCGAACGAGCGGATTGCACGTTGCGCCAGAAGATTTGCGGTGCGATCGCGGGCCGATCTGGCGGACCGACACAAGCTGGGGCGCTGCCGGCCGAGAGCCAGCAAGAATGACGGGCGTCGCTGCGGTCCTTGATCGATGGCGACGGCATCATGAGGTGTCGATCCTGATCTCTGTCGGCGCATGCGTGGGGCGGTGCTTCGGCTCGCTGCCGCGCGCGAAGGTCTCGATGATGAACATGCGTCCGCCGCAGCAGGGGCACGGTCGTGGCAGCATGCGGGGTTGGTCGGCCGCCGGGGCCTCTGAGGCATCTTGCTGTTCGGAGCGGACCGGCACGGCGAGCAGTTCGCGCGCCCGCGCGATGTTGGCGGCGCGGCTGCCACTGGCCAGCAGTCCGGAGTGCCGGATACGGTGGAAGCCCCCGGGCAGCACGTGCATCAGGAAGCGTCGGATGAACTCGTAGATCGACAGCGTCATGGTCTGATAGCGGTCGGGCCCCTCGATCCGGTAATCCTTCCACCGGAAGGTGACGCCGGTGTGGTCGGCCGCGATCAGGCGGCGATTGGAGATGGCGACCCGGTGGGTGTAGCGCGACAGATAGGCGAGCACGGCCCTGGGGCCGCCGAACGGCCGCTTGGCATAGACCACCCACTCGATCTTGCGCAGCGGCGCCAGATACGCCTTGAAGGCTCTGATGTTATCGAGGCGGGCGTGGACACCGAAAAACTTGAGACGCCCGGCCCGGTGGGCGGCGACGAGCTTGGCCAGGAACAATCCCCGGAACAGGCACGAGAGAACCTTCACGGGCAGGATAAAGCCTGGCCTGCACGCTACCCACCGCGTGCCATCAATGGAGATGCCGCCGCCCGGCACGATCATGTGGACATGGGGATGATGCGTCAGCGCCGAGCCCCAGGTGTGAAGCACCGAGGTGATGCCGATGCGGGCGCCGAGGTGCTTGGGATCGGCCGCGATGGTTGTCATGGTCTCGGCCGAGGTCGTGAACAGGATGTCGTAGATCACGGCCTTGTTCTGATAGGCGATGTCCGCGATGGCGGCCGGCAGCGTGAACACCACATGAAAGTACGGCACCGGCAGCAGATCGGCCTCGCGCGCGGCGAGCCATTCCTTGGCGGCCGTGCCCTGACACTTCGGACAATGGCGATTACGACAGCTGTTGTAAGCGATGACTGTGTGCGGGCAATCTTCGCAGCGCGCCACATGGCCGCCGAGCGCCGCCGTGCGGCAGCGTTCGATGGCCGACATCACCTTCATCTGGTCGAGGCTGACGTGACCGACATTGGCACGACGCCACGCCGCTCCGTGGTCGCGGAAGATATCCGCGACCTCCAGCACCGGGCGAGACATGACCGGGGGCCGTTACGTCGGCGGCTGGTCTTTCCTGTTCTTCTTGGGCTTCTTGCAAGGCTGCGACAGCAGGTCGAGTGGGCTCTTGATGCCAGCGATCGTGCCGGTGGCGACGCGGGCGTAGCGCGCTGTCGTGTCCAATTTGTCGTGCCCCAGCAGCGCCTGGATAACGCGAATATCGGTGCCACGTTCAAGTAGATGGGTGGCAAAGGAGTGTCGAAGCGCATGGAGCGTTACGCCCTTGCGGATTCCGGCCGCATCGGCCGCCTCATGGAACAGGCGGTTGAGTTGGCGGGTTGTCATCGGCTTACCGGGCCTTCGGCCTGGAAACAGCCAGCGCTCCTCCACGGGAGTTGTGGAATCGAAACTCCGCTGGCGCGTCTTCCACCATTGGCGCAGCAGGTCGAGCGTGTCGGGCGACAGCATGACATTGCGGTCCTTACGGCTCTTGGACTGCTCGACCCGAATGATCTTCTGCGCGCTGTCGATGTGCTTGACCTTCAGCCTGACCACCTCGCCGGCGCGCAGGCCGCAGCCATAGCCGAGGCTGAGCAGCACGCGCACCTTGAGGCTGCTCGCGACCGCCAGCAGCCGCCGGGTCTCGTCCTGGCTCATCACCAGCGGAATCTTCTGCGGCTCACGGAGGTGATAAATCTCGGCCGCAAGATCCAGTCGCCGCAACGTCACGCGAAACAAGAACCGCAACCCGGTCATGATGCGGTTGCGATTGCAGATGCTCGCGCCCGTCTCGGAAAGATGCAGTTGAAACCGACGGATATCCTCCGCCGTGGCCGTGTCCGGGGACCGCTTGAGAAACGCAGCGAACCGCTTGCAGCTGTGAATATGGCCCCTCTGCGTCCCCACGCAGAGCTTGCGTGCATTCATGTCCTCGATCATGCGCTGGCGCAACGGGCTGGCCGTAACCGTACTCATGGGCAACTCCTGTCTTGGATGAGGTTGACGACACCTCCATCCTCAAGACAGGCCGACATGCCCGCTATCGACGATCTCTCATTTGTTACCGCGCCCTCGGGTAGGCCCCCGCTTCAGCGGGCTATCGCGCAGCGATTTAGTGCTCTGGCACTTTACGGACATGGCGCGATCCCCAACTTGAGTCCGCTGTGCGAGCAAAAGCGGACATCGGCGAGAGAAACTGAAATTGAACCGTGGCTGCGGTCCTTACCCGCCCGTCAGATGGTCCTCGATATTATTGGCGACCTCCTCGCAGTCCGACGTCAACTCAAGCAGGTTTTTTTTGACGACAGGATCGTCCGCCTGCTCGGCAAGTTTCCGATATGTGGCGGCTTGGCCCCGTAGACATTCAGACCAATAATGCATGCCGAACACTGTACCGTTGAGCTTGGAGTTGATGATCCGCAGTAGAGCTTTTCACTAGCACTACTTTGGCACTTTAGGCTTCGCGATATCTGCAAGTAGCATGTCACAGTGAGGGCATCGTCGGGGTGGAGGTCTTGCGAAGAGGTCGAGGATTGCTTGCCTGATGGCCGGCATGCTTGGTTGTGGTGGCGGTCCCGAGATTCTTTTTTTTTCGTCCCGCTGCTTTAAGGCGGCGGGACTGTAGGAAGGCGTAGGCGATCATCGTCATCAAGGCATGTCGATGTAATCCGGTCCAGGATCTTCCTTCGAAGTGGTCGAGCCCAAGCTCTTCCTTGAGCTGCTGGTGGCCCTGTTCACAGACCCATCTGGCTTTGATAGTAGCCGCGAGTGTCTTGATGGTGGTATCGACCGGCAGGTTCGACACATAGTATTTTTGCTCCCCGGTCGATCGCCGCTCGCCGACGAGCCAGACCTCGTCGCCAGGCATGCACTGCACACGGTTATTGAGCATCCGGTGCTTATGGCCATCCGCAACCCGGACACGGCGGGCAGTGAAGAGACATGTCAGCCGACCTTTGGTGCCCCGCCGCCAACTGACCCTTTGCCATTTGCCTTCAGCCAATAACGCTTCAGCAGAGACCGGCGGCTGATCAGGGATGTGGTATTTGCGGGGCTTTCCGGTCTTCGCGACGGGGAAGATCAGGGCAATGTCGGCGGGATAGACGTTCTGGCGCCGCGACAGACCCACCGCCCACAGCAGACCGCGTTCGCTCAGAGCCTGACGGAAAGGCCCGCTGGAGCCGTACCCTGCATCGGCAAGCACATAGCCGAAACGCGCACCGGAGGCGATGACGCGGTCGATCTCCTCGATGGCAATCTCCGGCTTTGTCAGAGCAGTCTGTCTATCCTTCGGCACACGGGCCCGCGCCATGCGCTCAGGATCATTTGTCCAACTCTCGGGCAGGAACAGCCGCAGGCCCACCATCACCGGCACCTCCCGCGACGCCAACGTTAGCGAAACCAGCGACTGACAGTTGGCAGTCTTTCCGAGCGACGAGGCATATTGTGGCGCGACGCCAATCGAGTGACGTCCCTTCTTGGGCAACGCCGTATCATCTATGACAAGAAAACCTGCATCATCGCCAACCAATCTATCTGCCTCCTTCAGCAGGGCAGCCTCGAGTGGAGCAGTGTCCCAAACTCCGGCAGCGACGAAATGATGGAGCTGATCGTAACCGACACCGCTGGCGCGTGCTGCCATCGGCTGAACACTCTTGCGGTCTCCTGGACCAATCAAACCCGCGACATAGAGAGGGCACATCCGGGCCCGCGTCTTGTGCCGCAGCGCCGCGACAAACGGCGCAAGCCAGCGATCAAGATCAACTTGCCAGTCCACGTCCATAGATCGGCCCTCCGCCAGCCGACCTCCCATGAATCACGCAAACCTTCTCTTGGGAATCCCAAAAACTCGCCGCCGCTAAAAAATTGCCAAAGTAGTGCTAGTGGAGCGACTCTAACGCTTGTTTCCCACGTTTGACGGCGGCGAGGACGCGCTTTGGGTCGGCGGTCCAGACGAATGGTTTGGGGTGGGCGTTTGTCTCTGCGACGAAGTGGTTGATGGTAATTTGCAGGTCAACGACGGATCGGAACACGCCTCGCTTCAGGCGACGGCGTGTGAGCTTGGCGAAGAAGCCTTCAACCGCATTGAGCCACGATGCGGAGGTCGGGGTGAAGTGGAACGTCCAACGGGGATGCCGGGCCAGCCATTGGCGTACCTTCGGATGCTTGTGGGTCGCATAGTTGTCGACGATGGCGTGGATGACTTTCCCTGCCGGGACCTGTTCCTCGATCGTGTTGAGGAATCGGATGAACTCCTGGTGGCGATGGCGCTGCATATTGCGGCCGATGACGGTGCCGTCGAGGATGTTGAGGGCAGCGAACAGCGTGGTGGTGCCATGGCGTTTGTAGTCGTGGGTCATCGTGCCGGCACGACCCGGCTTCATCGGCAACCCTGGCTGGGTGCGATCGAGCGCCTGGATCTGGCTCTTTTCGTCGACTGAGAGGACGACCGCATGGGCAGGAGGATCGACGTAAAGGCCGACGACGTCTTTGAGTTTCTCGGCGAACTTCGGATCGTTCGACAGCTTGAACGTGCGGATGCGATGCGGCGCGAGTTGATGGGCCTCAAGGATACGTTGCACCGAGCGCAGGCTCACCCCGGCGGCCTTCGCCAGCATCCGGCCGGTCCAGTGGGTTTCTTGTCCCGGCGGCGGCCCGAGCGCCAGGTCGACCACTCTCTGGACCGTGCTGGCCGGCAGGGGCTGCTTGCCGGGCTTGCGCGTTTTGTCGCGTGTCAGCCCGTCGACCCCCTCCGCCATGAACCGCGCCTGCCATCGCCACACCACGGGCTTGGATTTGCCCGAGCGGCGCATGATCTCGGCGGTACCACAGCCTTCGGCAGTGGCAAGAATGATGTTGGCCCGCCACACGTACTTTTGCGCCGCGCTGCGATCCGAGACGATCGCCTCAAGTCGATGGCGGTCCGCTCGAGTGACGTTCACGACAATTCCTGCTCTCATGCAGAGAGATTGAACTGCTTCGCTCAATTTGGGAATCGTCTGAATGAATCAGACCACTAGAACGCCAAATGCGTGAAGCTGATGTAGGTTCGGCGCTCTGCCGACACCATTAAAATGAGTTTTATTGCTGCGAGCCCTGAGGCAGCGAGCGCCCGGCAGATGTCGCGCCTACCCGGGTACATCGGCGCGGGATTTGAGGACCAAACCAAGGAAATACCAACGCCGCCGAGCAACATACTCGCTCAGGCGGGGTTGTGCTTTTTAAGGCCGTCTCGTCGGCGGCCTCTTTCATGAGGGCCTTGACAACGGGCCACGCGGCGCATGGTGTTCCCCGCCCGTCAGATGATCTTCGATGTTATCGGCGATCTCGTCGCAAACCGACGCCAACGCAAGCAGTTCGGTTTTAACGAAAGGATCACCGGCCTTCGCGAGAAGTTTCCGATAACTGGCCGCTTGATCCCGTAGATAGTTAAGCCAATCATGCACGCCGAACACAGTACCGTTGAGCTTGGAGATTGCACAATCCATAGTGGAGCCTCACGAGAACACCCAAAGCGTGAAACTGATGTAGCTTCGCAATCTGCCGACACCATTAAATTGGGTTTTAGTTCGTGCTCCATCTCTAAGCGAAGGACCAGTCCCGTCCACATGCGGGTCGTGCGGACGTTTTTCGGGGGCCCGAGAAGCGGCGCGTATATTCCCGCCGAGCTTTCCGACCTTCCGTCACTGATCCCGCGCCAGCTTCCGGCGTCCCCAATGGTGATCCTTGCGTGACGTGTAGAACACCCGCTCAACGTGACGATTCAGCGCGCGCATCATGCCTATCCGGGCGAACATCGTGGGGCCGTCATGTTCGGCGACCAGCATCAGCGCCTCCATCGCGGCTTGCCATTCGTCGGCACCGTGCTCTGCCTTGGGCAGTTTGGTGATGTAGAGTGCCGTGTCATGGAGCGTGACTAATGGCTTTCGGCCCGGCACCATGATCGGATCGAAAAACTGTTGATGCCATGGCACAGCGGCTAAGACCGAAACAGTGCGAAGTAGATCACGTACAGCCAGCCCAAAATGCCGTGGATGATTGCCCAAAGTATCGAATGGTTGGCAGTGTAGGATATCGCGATAGCAAGGGCGGAACCAAAGCCCACGCCGTATTTTGCTCCCTCAACTCGAACCCCGTAGTAACGATTTCCGTTCATGTTTCCCGCCTTCCTGATCATGCTGCCGCTGCACGATCTTCCTTGTCCGCGCCGCGCGCAACGATCTTTACGGCATCATCCGGCAATGGCCGTTGAAGCGCCTTCGCCTCATCCCATGGAGCACGCATCCAAGCATCGCATTCTTCCTCGGTGGTCAGGATCACCGGCATGGCCTTCGGATGGATCGGCTCGACGATCGCATTCGCTTGAGTGGTGAGAAAGCCGTAGACAAGGTGAGGCCCCGGGATCGGCTTTGACTTCGTTCCCCGATCCCCTTTGAACTCGGTCCAGATGCCGCGAAAGCGAACACAAAGGCATCGTTTCTCTGGCTTCAGCCACATGCGCCAATGCGGCGAGAATGTATTGCGAATTTCCTATGCTGGAGGGCTGAGAGGTATCGGCCCCCGCCTAAGAGGCGGCCCTTTGTGCTGCCAACGAAGCGCCAGCTCAGGGTTGCTCATCCAGCGGTAATGAAGTCGGCGGAAGCTCCGAAAGTAAAGGTCGGCGTTGTGCCTACTTCGGATGTGTTCAATCAGTTTGGCGGTGTCGGACATCGCATCTAAGATGAAGCCTTTCCAATACACATAACAAATGCGTTCATCAAATGTGCTGTTTTCAATGCCAACGGCCATCAGTTCAAGAATGTTCAGGTAGCTTCTTACGTGGTGGTAGTCATCCGTTTTGCAGAATGCGTCCAAGTCGGTAGCTTTTCGCAGTACATCTACCGACGCCCTATACTTGTCGTATGCGACAAGCAGCTTCTCATCCATCTCAGTTTTGAGAAAGAAATCGATCGCTGCACGCCGACGAGCAACGCCTTTCTGGGCCAGCAACGACCACATCGCTACGCCCAGCGCGCTGAGAGCAACGACCACTGTCCCAATCGGCACGATCCGTGCGACTTCCTCCAAGCTCAAAACGCTGCTCCTCTAACTTGCTCGCATACCGACCGAGTATTGCTCAGTGGTGGCCGAGGGCAGCAATCCGAGTCTGGATTAAGCTGCATTCCCAATATTTTTACTTCATCTAGGAAGGTATCGCAGTTAGCGCTAGGCCAAGTGACATTGGCATTCGCGCTGTGCCGGTTCAGCGCCTGCAGGCTAGCGGGAATGCATCGTTGAGGACGGTCGCCTCTACAACAGCATCCCGCACCGCTACCTGATCGACCGGGATGGCCGCGTCGCGGATGATCGCTATTTCGGCGTGCTTTCAGGCGCCGAGATTGAACGCTATCAGAGACTGAGCAAGCGGCACTATGAATACCCGGAAGCCAATCCACTGACTAAGCAAGAGCAGACGGAGTTCGATGCGATCAGGGATCGTTTGTGGCGCTCTTGGTTGCCGCCTGTCGAGGCCGTCTGTGAATTGACGCGCGCGGCTGTCGCGCTGCCGGACGAAAACGACGCGGCTTGCAACGTGCTGGAGGCTTGCCGAATCTCACGCGGCGTATCCGGGCTGAGCTCCTAATCTTTTCGCCGGGACACAAGCGGGGCATGATCCCGGGAACCGCACGCGAGGGACACTATATGGACACCGATTTCCGTTTCCCCTGCTATCTCAATCGGTTACACAGAGCACCCCTCTCCCAAAAGGGAGAAGGCGCTCCTCGGAAGAGGTGTATGTAGGAGTGTATGTAGCCGCAGACGCCATGCCAGAAACGCCGATCACAACTGGCTTTCTTTAATTTCTGGGCGGACACTCTCTCCGCCACTACACTGTTCTCCTCTGTATCCGATTGTTCGAATCGACAGCAAAAACAACGAGTAGCGCGACGAAGGCTGTTGCGGTTAATGCCGCGATGTTACCCCTAGTCACCGTGCAAACCGTAGCTTTTGACCGTGGGTTCGGAGGATGGTTTTCGCGAGGGGAACACATGGCCGGCAAGCTCAAGCCGCTCGACGTCGAACGCGAAACGCGGCCCGGCAAATATGCCGACGGTGATGGTCTCTACCTGGTCGTCTCCGGCGCCACCTCGAAAAACTGGAGCTATCGGTATTACAAGGACGGCAAGCAGCGCTGGCTCGGCCTGGGCTCACTCAAGGACGTATCGCTAAAGGATGCGCGTCTAGCTCGCGATGCTGCGCGCCTTCGGGTCAAAGGCGATCGCAGTACGCCCGGCGTCGACATTGTGCAGGAAAAGCGGGCGGCGCGCGAGGAAGCGAGAGCCATAGAGATCCAGGTCACTTTGCCCACCTTCGAGGAATGCTCCGAAATCTACATTCGCGAGCGCTGGTTAACCTGGAGCAAGAAGCACCGCGATCAATGGCCGTCGTCGCTCAACGGTACGCCTACGCGACGATCGGAAAACTCAAGATCCCGGAGATCAAGCCCAGCCACATCTACGAATTGCTGCGGCCGATCTGGGTTGAGAAGCGAGAGACGGCCAATCGTGTCCGCGGACGGATCGAAACGATCATCGCGAAGAATATCAATGTTGATGACGTTGCCCCTCCGGCTTAATCCAGGTTGAAGTTCGTTCTGGCCCATGACGAGGACCAGAGCATGAAGCGCAGTCGCTTTTCGGAAGAGCAGATCATCGGGATTTTGAAGGAGCATGAGGCCGGCGTTTCGGTCGCCGATCTTTGCCGCAAACACGGCGTCAGCGACGCCAGCATCTACAAGTGGAAGGCGAAGTTCGGCGGGATGGATGTCTCGGAGGCCAAGCGGCTGAAGACGCTTGAGGACGAGAACACCCGGCTGAAGCGGTTGCTGGCCGACGCCATGCTGGACAATGCGGCGTTGAAGGATCTCTTGGGAAAGAAATGGTGACGCCCGCGGGGAAGCGGAAAGCTGTCGCGCATCTGCGAACTGCATTCGAGATGAGCGAACGGCGGGCGTGTAAAGCCATCGGCAGCTGCCGCATGACCATGAGGTACAAGACCACCCGGGCCGACGATGCCGGCCTTCGCCAGCGTATGAAGGCGATCGCCCATGAGCGCCGCCGCTTCGGCTATCGGCGCCTGCACGTGCTGCTCAAGCGGGAGGGCTATGTGATCAACCACAAGAAGCTGTTCCGGCTGTATCGGGAGGAGAAGCTTGCGGTGCGCCGCCGCGGTGGTCGCAAGCGGGCGATCGGGACCAGGGCGCCGATGCTGGTTCCGGCAGCATCCAACGACCGCTGGTCGCTCGACTTCGTGTCGGATCAGCTGACCGACGGTCGTCGCTTCCGCATCCTGACTGTCGTCGATGACTGTACCCGCGAGTGCCTGACGCTGGTGGCCGATACCTCGCTTTCCGGCGTCCGGGTGGCGCGGGAACTGGACCGGCTGACGATCGAGCGCGGCAAGCCGACGATGGTGGTCAGCGACAACGGCAGCGAACTGACCAGCAACGCCATCCTGACATGGGCCGATCACGCCGGCATCGACTGGCACTACATCGCTCCGGGCAAGCCGACGCAGAACGCCTTCATCGAGAGCTTCAATGGCCGGCTGCGCGATGAATTGTTGAACGAGACGTTGTTCACGTCACTGGCCCAGGCTCGCGTTGCCCTCCGATGGTGGCGCGCCGACTACAACGACGCCCGACCACACTCCCGACTCGGGTGGCGGACGCCGTCCGAATTTGCCTTCACCCATCCGCGGCGGGAGCTGGCGCTGCGCTATGCCGACGGCTCCGCCCCAGCTCCCGTCGCTCCACCCGCCCACCAGGGCAATCCAACCGCCAGGAACGAACTCACCGTTGGATAAAACTTGGGGGCAACGTCATTGACGATACCGATTTTCGAAATCCCGCCGAGCTTACCAAACAGTATCGCTCCGGCGAGGGCCGCCTTGCGCGGAGCGATGGAGGGTGAAGACATAGGCGTATGACTGACCATACGCCTAATTCGAAGGTCTCCCGACTGGAAGTTGTCTCGACGGGCGCTCGACGCCGTTGGACATTGGAGGAAAAGCAGCGGATCGTTGCCGAGAGCTATGGCGGGCCACGATTGGTGTCAGTGACGGCTCGGCGCAATGGGTTGTCTGCGAGCCAATTGTTCACGTGGCGCCGGTTGGCGCGCGAAGACCAGCTGAGCGGGGATGCCGTGCCGGCGCTTGTTCCTGTGGAGATCGCCTTTACGCCGGCTCCGGCCTCGACGTGCACACCACAGCCGCCGTCGTCGCCTCCTGCGCAGCGTGCAAGAGTCGGAATAATCGAGATTGAGCTTAGCGGCGGCTGTCGCGTTCGCGTTGACCGGGATGTTGACGCCGAGGCACTGCAGCGGGTGCTTGAGCTTCTGAGGCGGCGATGATCCCGATCCCGAGCGGCGTCAGGGTCTGGATCGCCACCGGCCACACCGACATGCGCCGCGGCATGCAAAGTCTGGCCCTGACGGTTCAGGAGGGCTTGAAGCGCGATCCTCATGCCGGCGATCTCTATATCTTCCGGGGTCGCCGCGGCGATCTGGTCAAGATTTTATGGCATGACGGGTTAGGCATGTCGCTCTATGCCAAACGCCTGGACCGCGGCAAGTTCATCTGGCCCTCAGCATCCGCTGGTGCGGTGTCGGTCTCAGCGGCCCAGATGGCTTATATGCTGGAAGGGATCGACTGGAGAAATCCGCAACTAACATGGCGACCGCAGAGCGCCGGCTGAGCCAAATAAAATATTGGATCACGTGGATTTTAGGGCGTCACAAATCACTGAATTTATGATTCTCTCGTTTGCATGGACACGGCTCCCGACGCCCCTCCCGACGACATAGCCGCTCTGAAAGAGGCGTTGGCGACCGAGCGCGCGAAGACGCTGGATATTGCGGCGGAGCTCGCGGTCGCCCATGCGAAGGCATCGGAAGACAGCGCGCTGATTGCCCAGCAAAAATTACGGATCGCCAAGCTCGAGCGCCAGATCTACGGACAGCGGTCAGAGCGTTCGTCTCGGCTGATCGACCAGTTGGCGCTGACGTTCGAAGAGCTGGAAGCCAACGCCACCGAAGACGAGCTTGCGGCCGAGAGAGCCGTCGCCAGGACGACAATTGTACGCGGATTTACGCGCACGCGCCCCGAACGCAATACGTTCCCCGATCATCTTCCCCGCCAGCGCGTGGTGATCGATCCGCCAACGGCGTGTGAATGCTGCGGCGGCAATCGCTTGCGCAAGCTCGGCGAAGACGTGACCCGGACGCTGGAATCGGTGCCGCGCCAGTGGAAAGTGGTCGAGACGGTGCGCGAAAAGTTCACCTGCCGGGATTGCGAGAAAATCAGCCAAGCGCCGGCGCCGTTCCATGTGATTGCGCGGGGCTGGGCGGGACCGAGCCTGCTCGCGATGGTTCTGTACGAGAAGTTCGGCCAGCATCAGCCGTTGAACCGTCAGGCCGAGCGCTATGCCCTTGAAGGCGTGCCGATCAGCCTCTCGACCATGGCCGACGCCGTAGGGGCGTGCTGCACGGTGTTAGAGCCGCTGTCGCGGCTCTTGGAAGCCCACGTCATGGCAGCCGAACGCCTCCATGGCGACGACACCACCGTGCCCGTGCTCGCCTTGGGCAAGTGCGATGTCGCTCGATGCTGGGTCTATGTGAAGGACGACCGCCCCTTCGGCGGCTCAGATCCGCCGGCGGCGATGTTTTATTACTCGCGCGATCGAAGTGGTGAGCATCCGCAGGCGCATCTGGCCAAATACACCGGGATCCTCCAGGCCGACGCCTTCGGCGGATACATCAAGCTCTACGAGCCCGAGCGAAGTCCTGGGCTTATCAGGGAAGCGGCCTGTTGGGTCCATGCCCGGCGCCCGTTCTTCGCCATGGCGGATCTTGAGGAGAACGCGCGGCGCAAAGCGGCCGGAAAGAAGGAGATCGTCATCTCGCCCGTCGCCATGGAGATCGTGCGCCGCATCGACGCTCTGTTCGAGATCGAGCGCTCCATCAAAGGCCAAAACGCCGACCAACGAAAGGTTGTTCGCCAGGCGCAGAGCGCGCCGCTCGTCGCCGATCTGGAAGCCTATATGCGCGAGCAATGCGCCAAGCTCTCCCGCGGTCACGATCTGGCCAAGGCCATGAACTACATGTTCAAGCGCTGGGCCTCCTTCACACGCTTCCTCGACGATGGCCGCGTCTGCCTCTCGAACAATGCCGCCGAAAGAGCGCTGCGCGGCATCGCATTGGGCAGAAAGTCGTGGTTATTCTGTGGGTCCGACCGCGGAGGGCGCCGAGCCGCCGCCATGTATAGCCTCATCGTCTCTGCCAAGATGAACGACGTCGACCCTCAGGCCTGGCTCGCCGATGTACTCGCTCGCATCGCCACCCACCCCGCCCACAGGCTCGATGAGCTGCTGCCCTGGAACTGGAAGACTGCGCAACAGCAAGGCCTTGCGGCGCAGGCGGCTTGATGGGGCACGTCAACAAAGTCAGCCACGTGTTCACTCTCAGCCATGTCGCTGAGATGTTCGGTGAAGACGAGGAATGGCTGTTCGAGGTCGCCGAAGAAATGGACACCGAGGATGGCCAGCTATGGGTCGTCGGCGTCGGTGAAGACGGGGTGATGGCGTTCACCGATGACGGGATCGAGAACCTCAAAGAGCTGATCGCAATCCACAAGGACACCCCCAGCATCATCGAAAAACGCCGCCAAGCGCTCGCCGCGATGATGAAGCCGAAGACCGAAGAGCCCGACGAGATCTAACCGCTAACCGGATAGATCAGCGCGCTTGCGGCCTACAGCGCATGGTTACACCAAACAGCTGCGCGAGAAGCTTCCAAGGCGGCCGAAACGCGTTGTGCGGCATCATCCGGCGCTGCCCTATGGCGAAGCCCCGCACTTCATGGCTAACCTCTCCGCAGCAGGCGGCATCGCGGCTTCGATGCTCCGATTTCTGATCTTCACGGCATGCCGTACCAACGAAGTGGTAGAGGCCCGCTGGTCCGAGATCGATCGGCCTTCATCGACGTGGAAGATCCCCGGCGAACGCATGAAAATGCATCAAGACCACGTCGTGCCGCTTTCCGAACCTGCACTCGCGGTTCTCGACAAGATGCGCGATGGCTCCCAGGGCGATTTGATTTTCCCTAACCCCGAAGATGGAATGTTTTCAGAGAATGCGATGCTCGCCGTCCTGGATCGCCTCGGCTATAATCACGTTACCGTACACGGATTCCGGTCGACCTTCGCAACTTGGGCCGAAGAATGCACGGACTATCCCGATGGCGTCCGCGAGGCAGCGCTGGCGCACAAATACAAATCAGAGACCACGGCAGCCTACCAGCGCGGGCAAAAGCTCGAGAAGCGACGTGTCCTCATGAAGGATTGGGCGCAATTCGTCGAAGGATCGAACGTCATCCGCTATGGCAAAATCGGTTGATCTATCTTCGATAACTCAGCCCCCGTACCCAAAACCAATACGCAGGGCTTCTGGTTCGACCCAATCCGCTTGTTAGCGTTTTCGGATCCGGATGATTTTGGAGGTAATCGATCATCTACCCGAGCAGGCGCGGCACCATACCATACCAAAAAGAAATGGAGGTTGTGGACCGAAAAGAGCGCGAATTCGTACGGCTTGGCATCCGAAAAATGCGCACGGTCTCCTGAGTGCTTTGCTCCGAAAATCCAGTCTGGCATACTCAGAAAACAACCGGGAATAACAGGATGCTTCGCATGTCTCGCGCCATGTCTATCGCGTCGGAAGCCCCGCTCGTAGCGTCACCGAATCAGGCGATGAGGGCGATCCAAGTCTCACGCAAAAAGCTATATGAACTTATTAACACCGGCGAGTTGGAAAGTTATACCGAAGGTAAATCGCGACGCATCACAGTCAAATCAATCAACGACTATATCGAGCGCCGACTGGCAGCAGAAGCGGTTCGGCGCGCCCGCGCTGCATCCCACAGAAATGATCAATCACGTCCTTAAGCGCGACACCCGTTTGGTAGTTGCGAGCAGGTCGATCTGCATCAGACTTGATCGGATGAACTTTAATGCAAGCATTTCAAAGCCCATAGTCGGGGGCGAGCGGGGTGCCTGGCCGGCATTGAAAGGATAGCCTATCCTTTTGTGAATAAAGAAGAATAAGAAAATCGTTTCTGACGATACCAACAAGAATACCAGCAATCACCGATTTGTCAGGCTCATAACCTGAAGGTCATAGGTTCAGATCAATTCGCAGACGTCTAGGATTAGCCCGGATGTGGCGGACTATCCTCACGTTCGGCGTCACCGCCGAGTTCGCCCCACGCCTTCACCTGCCGTTCCTGATCGTCGGTGACGGCGAACGCTGTCAACTGGTCGAGGTTCATGCCGCCGTCGCGGTACACCTCAATGAGGTCGGGGTGGATGGCGGCCAACTTGAGGCGTTGTTTCACCACGGCGGCGGTGACGCCGAAGCACGCGCCGATGTCATCGGCGCTCGTGCCGTGCGCGGTATGAGGATTCGTTTATCCCCCGCTTGGTGGTCGAAGAGTTATTCGGTCACAAATTATCGAGCGGCAACAGGGTAGTCGAGGAAAACTAGAGATCCGCCTGCCGAAGTAAAAGCGCCTGACCAGATTTGGCCAGGCGCATAATTCCTAGTTCCAGGCACGAAGAGAAGCGGTCGCGAGGTCCGCCTTCTTCAAGAGCGCACGCAACGGTGGACATTCGGGATAGTACCGCGTGAGCGTCGCCGCTACCTCGGCAAGAGTTGCGATGTGCCGATCGTGGCCTGCGGGAGGTGCCAAGAGCGGATCATCCTTCGGCAACTCCTGATAATAGAGGCTGAAAAAGACCTCGTCCGACAACTCGTCGCGCTTGTATTCACACTGGACCCAGTTATCGAGCTCGCAGCGGATGGCGTCCACCCGCCGATAGACTCCGGCGCGCTGACGCGTATCGACCAACACCGACTTCAAAAGCCGTCCGATCGCCTTGTGTCCTTCGACCGGCATTCGTGTCTTGGGCCGTCGGCTCGGGCCGGACAGGAACATGGCGTACTCAACGGAGCTGTTGGGCCCGCGACGTGGCTTTTCGGATTTCAGGCTAGCCGATTTTGCCTTGATCTCGGCCGAGCGGCCGGGACTGATGAATTCTGGCATGAAGGGCCTGGACTCGCCGTTCCAATCCGCGACCACGATGGGGGCGGGTGCTTCAGCGAGCTTCGACATGATCGGGTCCAGCGAATACCCCTTCGAGACGTCAGCCATGAGGAAGAGCGAACACCCACCATCCGGATTGTACATGCCCTTCCAGGGCGCGGCAGCCACTGTCCAGCCATGCTGGGCGGCCCATTGCTGCTGCTCGGCCGTCACACCGCCACGGCTATATGGCTCGTTCGCCCGAATATAGGCTTTCGCGGCAGGATCGAACCACGCCGTATCGTGGTCGGACCCGGGCATTCGGTTCTGGGACTGCCCCCGCGGGAAGGAACGCTTGGCCGTTGATGGGACGAGACCCGTCGCGTCAATGAACTGGAGGGTTCGCGCCGCAGCACAAGCCGCAGCTTGCGCTGCCTGCTTGGACGAAGCGGTGTAGGTATCAGCGACGTGGTCAGGGCCTTCGCGCCGCATGGCGATCAGCCCGCGCGCCGCCTTGTACTGCGCCGGGCTTGCGAGCACATCAAGGGGCTTGCTGGCCGACATTTTGAGGACCTCGCGCCCGGTCGTATTGGTCGCCCAGTCACGCCATGGCACAGAGATGTAGATTTCATGCGCCGGTCGGGGTGTCTCGGCGGTGGCACCTAGGCTGCGAAGTGCATGCTTGTAGTTTTCAAACCCCGCCGCCTTGGATGCCAGATCCAGCGCGACGGCATGCTGCACGCCATTTGCCTTCTTAAGACGTTTGGCGAGTTGCTTAATTCCCTCGATAGAGGACGGATGGATGCGATCGTTCGACACGTCAAGTCTCCCGGCCCTTGGCGAAGTGTCGCCCGTCAACCACCTCTCGAGCCCGACATGACATGCGGGAACGATGGATCAAAGCAGCGCCTCAACGGCTTCGCTACGACGGGCGGCAGGCTCCTGCCGGGAGCCGAATCCAACCGTAACAAAATAGAGGGCGTTTCGGAAGAGCTAGCCCGGCGGCATAACAAGCGTGACTTAGGTTTTGCTGCCCTTGTTGGTGGGATACAGCTAAAGAGGGCAGGGACGCTTTCACCCCGCTAAGATGCCGCATGGAGGTCGGCGATTGTCCGCGACTCGGGATATACTAGACCGCCATTTGCTTCAGGGCCTCGCGAATGATGACCCCGGATATCGACCTCACCGATGCAGAGCGCGCCCTGTTCGAGCAAATCCTGTTCGAATGGGATAATGCGCCCGACCCTTATGAAGTGGCCACCCGCAACGGCGAACGGGTGGCGGCGCTGATGGAAAGCCTCGTACCAAGAGGCGGCATACCGTCCCAGCGGCTGAGTTACTTCAATGATCCGAATTACAGGACCGGCAGGTTGAAAGGGTCGCGGTTGGACCTTTTCCTTCGGAATGCCAAGACCGTTGAAGAAATGGTGCGCCATCCGGGCTTTCTTCAACATCTTCGCTATTTTGTATGCGGGCCAGATCTTCCTTCTTCCGCGGTGCAGGAATTTAAGGAAGCGATAACAAACTGCGGCCACGTCTCGGGCAGCGATGCGCTCGAACTTGGCGAGCTCGCGCGCAAACAGGTTCGGGCCTATGATTTGGCACCAAACGATGCTGCCCTTGAGTATTTTAAAGCAGCGATCGATGGCGGAATGTGGGTCTCGCATGCGTTGACGATCGAAAGACGTGTCGAGGCATTGCGATTTGTACCGGGTCGCCACAGATGAATGAGACGATATTGCCGCACAAGGCAACCTAGCCATCGCTTGGGTGCGAGAGAGCCGTCAAGGAACCGGCGCTACTGGATTGTCTTCCTGATAATGGAGACAATTTTCGGTCGGAGCACTTCGGCTTCGATGTCTCCGCCTAATGCGACGGCTATTACCGCTCGTAGGACATCGGCATACATATATTGTAGCTCGGTTGCCTTCATCGGATCGCCCTGGCATCGCTCTTGTAAATCTTCACGGCAAGCGATGAACAGGCCACTCAGACCGTTAGTTGCGTGCTCGAACATGGCCACTGCAACGGGACCTGGGACTTCATTTCCTTCAAGCATTGCCCGAATATCTTCTGGCGCATCGGCCATATCCACGATGGAGCAGCGTACGAAGATGCCGGTTGTTATCGGGCTCGAGAAAAACACTTGGTCGATGTCTTTTCGGAATGCACTAAAGAAGCAAGCCAAGGCCGTTGAACAAAATCGTGTCGCTGGCGTGCCGTCGATATCATCAAACACAATAAGAATCTTATCGTCTGGCCCGATCGTCAAGCTTGTTTGAAGGTGATTGGCGACAGAATGAAAATGGATTGCTTTTGATTTGCCGAGGGTGAGGTCGGTGAGCGCGGTAAGTTGTGTGAGGGATAATCGGCGCGCTCGCGTATGCGCCAGAAACGCCGATAGCAGAAAGGCCAAACGGCCATCGTCCGGCGGTGCTTTATCCTCAAGTGCGATCGTTAATAATCGCATCCATAATCCGACCTCTAACGTTTCCGACACGATGGTCTGGCTAAGCTTTAGTGCCGTACGTGCATAAAGGCTGGTGGCCTCAGGATGCCCTTTAATAACGCTCTCCTCGATGAGAGCGATAAGCCTGATCCACGGATCGTCACTTGCGGGCAGTGCGCCGTTGGGTATAGCGCTGAGCATCACGTTCATGGTCTCAAGAGGCTGATCAATGTCGCAGTTGCGCGCAAGAAAATGAAGTAGCCGAAGAGCGCGGTCTTCATCAAACCCAAAAAACAGCTTCGAAGATTCTGCGTAGTCTGCCAGCGCTTCGGTCTTTCTTCCCAATCCCAGGCGAGCGTCACCGCGGCTGTCAAACGCTTCCGCAACCTGTACTTCGGCGATGCTGCCGCGCAATAGCCCGATCACATGGGTGGCAAAGGCCTCTGCCTCCCCGTAGAGCTTGGGCCGCAGATAGGGCGCACCTTCCTCTGCCTGCTGAACGAGCACACTTGATGCTAGCCGGGATGCGAGGCCATCAATCTCCTTCCGGTCGATCGACTGGGCTTCTTTTCCGCACTCCTGGAATTGTTCAAGGGCTCCGCTGAGATCGCCTTTTTCGCGTAAGGCGTTGCCGAGCCCGATCCGATTAAGCGCGATCACATAGGGGTCGTTTAACTGCCCGCCGAGGCTTATAGCCTCCTGGGCGGCCTCTATCGCATCATCAAGGCGATTATTAAGACGGTAACGGCGCGCGAGGATGTTGCACATCCAAGCTCGTTCACGCTGTTGATTGCGGTATGCGCCACCATCTTGAAGGGATTGCAGAAGGCGTTCGGCTTCCAGTTGGCCGCCATCGACCATGTTCAACGCGGCGATGAGATTTCGCGAAGCGATATAGACGCCGTAATTATCACCCGTTTTCTGAAAGCCCGTCAGAGCTTCGCGCAACACAAGGACGGCATTCTCGTGGTCGCCGATTGATATTAGAATGGCGCCTTCTTCGACGGCGAGCCGGGCGCTATCAGCGATGCGCCCGGCTTCTGCGTATCGTTGGCGAACGGCACGGAGCGCGGCCAAATCGTCGGGCCGCAGTTGATGTCTTACTCGTTTGATAAGTTTTTGATCGGCGACCGTTTGCAGAAGGTCTGGATCTCCAACCTCGCGGGCAATGCTTTCTGCCTCGTCCAAGGTCGTGTTTGCACCCTCGGTCCGGCCAACAGTGTCTTCCGCCTGTGACAACGATATCAATGCGATGACGAGGTCCAGGCGTTCGCCGCTTACTCGCTTGTTATCGGCTATGAACTGCAAAGGTGGGATGCCAAGAGCGAAGCGGCCTTCCTGGGTTGCTTGCATCGCGGCTCTATAGGCCGCCCGTAGGGCCTTCGGCTGGTCAAAGGATCGATACAAGTTGAATGCAGCTAGATAGCGCCGTGCCTTAGCAAAGAACTGAGCGAGACGTTGCGAAACAAAGCGTTCCAAGGCTGGTCGTCGCGACAGTGCGAGGCGAAGCTCGCGCGAAATCTCGTCGTGGACCGGCCGATACCCGAGACCGTCGTCGATCAGAAGAAATGAAATGCTTGTAAGGTGGCTATCCAGGGTGACGGGGCTGTCGCCAGCCGATGAGAGCTCAATTAAGTCGTCTAGCGTAAGGGGTTCCGGACTTGCGATAATAAAGGCAAGCAACTCCCGTGTGGTCGGGTTTGAATCAACTTCGCCTGTTTCATCAAAGACTAAGTATTGGGGCGATTGTTGTGCGGCGGCTTCTCGGCGGATCGCGAGAGGCAACACGCCGGTCATGGTGGAGGTTCTGGATGTGACGGTGTCGCGGATGGCGCCGGGAAGCTGCCGGATGATTGCGGCGGCTTCTGTACTCGTTAATCCGGGAACGTTAACGATGCCGTCGTTGGACGCATCCGCCACGGTTCGCGTTCCGATTATTAGCCGTGCGCTTTCATCCGCAGGGCCAAGGTCGGCGATCACACGCAATAGCTCCGGAATGTCGGATGGATCATCGATGGCAAGAGGCCATCTAGCGTTCTTCTGCCACGCCGCTCGGAGTGCTTGGATAGCGTCTTCGAGCGTGATGGCGTCTTCAGCGAGGGGCGTTCCCGATAAGGCGGTTACGATGGCTTGGAGCAGGTGCCGTAACGAGAGGTCTCGTGCGTTAACATAGGCCGCACGATGTCGAATGGACCATTGTGCAAGCAGCACCGTCTTGCCCGCACCAGGCTCTCCAGTAAGCCACGTAATCGACTTTTGCGCGACCGACGTGTCGATCTGCTGTTCCAGCTGCGGGCGATTGAGTGCAGTTGTGCCGGCTGGCATTGTTCCCGTAAGGACAGCTGAGGGGTCGATCAACCGCTCTGCGCGCGGCGTAATGCGATCAAGATAGGCCGCGCTGACAACAGAGGTAATATCCGAACTAACCTGATCTTGGAGATCTGCCTCCGTTTGATAGTTCTGTGTTTTGAGAAACGTGCGTGCTTCGTTGATCAGCGACGTTAGACGCGTATCGCGATTGGGAGCGTCCTCTTTGATATAAAGCAAAATGTCCATGTCGCGCTCGCGCGCAACACGGAACTCGTCTTCAATTCCTGATATCCCAACGGCAGGGTCGACGTAGCCGTAGCTTTCCTTCCAAATGATCACGCAAATCTGAGAGCGCGAAAGTCCTTCAAGATACGTGATGCGGGCCGGGTGGGGTCGCGCACCTATTGTCTCAAAGAAGACGGGATCGCACTTAATGGCCTCAATCGCTTTGCGTGCGGCCGAACGTTCTGGTGCGCATTCACCGAGCGTGGAGCTCACAAAGACGGTGACTCGCGGATAGGGCCACGCAGTCATGTCGCGGCTCCGGCATCCGTAAGATGGCCGAGTTTCATCAACTCGGCTTGGCATTCGGCTAGCGTTGAGGGCGCATTGATCCCAAGACGCTTGAGGAGAGCCCGCGCATCGCGTAAGACCTGCTTAATGATGGCCTCATGATCGTCAGCGATGCTCTCCCAATTGGGATCGTCCAATTCCATGAAATTCTCGAGCGCCTTGTATCGATCCTTCGCGTTCTGAAACCGAGCGCGCTGCGGTTGGGGCGTCAGCGACCAGAGGCGTTGATTGACAATTGCTTGCTCAATCTGCCAGCGCGAAATTCCGTCTTTTGCAAGCGCGTCGATTTTAGCTTGGAGTGGCGCAAAACTACGCAGCATGTGCATGGTGATCGGCATCAAGGCCGAAAGACGTCGCTCCCGCGCGAGCAGAACGGACGACGCGCTTTTCATCTGTTGATCAAACTCATCGCGCGAGTGCGATAGGCTTTCCTTGCTAGGGTGAGCCACGCTTATTAAGCCTGAGAACTGGGGCACCTCGCCCGGCGTCTTGTAAATCGGCAGATTGAGAAGCAGGAGGTCAGGACAATCCGCGATGTGCTCCAGGTCCTGCGGGCGCGGGCCAACAGGAGATTTTTGATCGGGGCCTTTGTAGCGTGCCGCACTCAAGATTACAGGCGCGACGGGATGCTTCGAATGACGCGCCAAACGCTCGAGGAGAGGGTTACGGGTGTCGATCGTCTTTATGTAAGTTATCCCCCAGTACATGGGGTTGGATAGCTGATCGACGCCAACAGTGCGCCAAAGCGCGTGATGATAATCGGGTCCGAAGCCAATGTAATAACCCGCTCCCGAATACAGAATTTCGACCTTTAAGGCATCAGGACCCGTTGCATCCATCCAAGCTTTAAATTGCAAGAATGCCTTGGTCAGAAAATCGGGCTTCATGCCGACAAGTGTCAGTACCGGGAGGACCGAATCGACCTCTGCGTTCCACATCTCCCCATAAGCGCAAGCCATAATGTTGGCCGCGCGCAAGTTGTCGTTAAAATCAGGAGCCGTCATAATTGCGGTCGGGCGATCGACGCCGTAGTCGGCCCCTGGCATTTCTGGGGCCTTCTGTTTTCTGTTCTTGTGCGGCTGCTTGACCATGTCTGTTGCTAATGTTCCGCGAAAGGCGGGAAGCAACCGTAGCGTGCCGGCATCAGCACCGCAATCAGCCCACCCCACCGCTGCAAATAATGCGCTTGGTTACGGTAACACTCCCAGCACGGACGCTATTGCGCTAAGAACGGCCGCAGCCCCGGTCCAAATCGCGGCCCGGCTGTTTAAGCGCGATGATTGATTGAACGCGACTTGAGTGCTGAGAATGTATTGCTCGGGAACGTCCGAGATAGAAGCCGCGGTTCGGGCAATGTCGACCCGGCTGGCCCCCCACCAATACACCGCCGCAACAATGGCCGCGATCAGGCCGAGGCACGCAAGGGCAATCGCGACGAGTTTGACCGGGGTCATGGCTTCGGCTCCGTCGCTTGCGGGTTCGGAAGAAGGTCGAGATATCCTGTATCCCCCATCGCCGCGAGGTAGTTGATGGCCTCGATGACCGCCGCCCTCGTTGCCGGCAATCCGCTCGCAAGACCATTGACAAAAATCGTGCGCATCCCGGCGGCTTGGGTCATGTAGACCCAACGATCGAACCGGGGGTTCTTCACCAGTACCTTCAGCACTTCGGCGGCGCGATCCGGAAAGTTCGGCGAGAACTTGGCTAGGCGATCCATAACGCTATAGGGTTCATTCGGTGCAAAACCAGCCTCCGACATGGAAAGCACCTGGTCCATGAGCCATTCGTCGGGAATGCCCTTGCGGAAAAAGAGCTGTCCGATCGCACCGACTTCGTCACGGAAGTCGTCCGGCGCCGTCGACGCCTTTGCGGCGGCAAGCCGGCGGTCCCAATAAGAATAGGCTCGCGCCCGCGCGCCCTCGGTAATGCGCGTGGCCGGTAGCTCAAACTGGATTCCGAGGAACCATATCGCGTGCTGGCGTGTACCGACGGGCGAGGTGTCCCAGAAAAGCTGGAACACCTCATCGGGAAGCGCCGCGTGCTCGTACAGAATCACCAGATACTCGGCGAGGCGATTATCAACATGCTCTTGATTGCTAGCGGTAGTTTTGTCACGGAGTCTGCCAATCTCGGTCACGTAGCAGTCACGCATGGTCGGCGCGAGATCAACATTGGGCCCGCTATCTGCACTGAGATGAGAAAGCCACGCAGCGTCGCGGAGCGACAGGTCGTCGGCTGGAAACAGGTTCGGCATCTGCTGGGCGAGCCATGATTGCGCAAAGTAAGCAAACCAGTTCACATATCGGCCAAGGATCGCTCGAGGAATCCGCCCGACCGACGACCGATCCGTGAGTTCGGTTTCAAACACCCGCCGGATGGCGACAAGCTTGTTGAGCGCTTCACGTGGCGATTGGCCGACCTCGCTCTCGGTATCCTTGCTGAGCCAGTAAATCAGGAGAATGCAAAGCTCGACCGCGCCGCCACGAGAGGTCGATTGCGCCCCATAATGGGGGAAGCTGCGATAGCTTTCTTCGAAATTATCCGTGTCTGGTTGGCGTGGTGCCGCGCCATACAATGTGAGGATCAGCTCCTGCACCAACTTAGCATGTGCAATTGGGATGCCATCAGCGCCTCGGCGCAGGCCGGAGGCGAGCAACTCAATCGCAGCTTTCCGTGTCCATGACCAATCAGGGTCGTCTCCCTCCATGCCGCTCGGTGGCGACTGAAGGGTGGGATCGGCCACCGCTTTCATCAGCGCGAGCGCGCCACCCCAATCGAGATCGTTCTTATTGTTGGAGGCCATCACGAGGCCTTCCAGGAGACGGCGGATATAGATGGTTGGAAGTGGCGTGAACTGCGCCGCGCCGGCCGAATACAGGGCCGTATTTTCCACGGCTGCGGTGCGGAGTTCCTGCGCGAGCGCCGTTGCCGTTTGGCGCTGCTCGCCGGACGAGGGCCGCCACGCTTTGAGGAAAGTCACGATCTCCTCGATGGGGCGCGTCGCAAAATCGGGGGCTGTAAGAGGACTCTGGGCCGGCTCATAGAGGCGCTCGCGCCATACGTCGGGATCGCCGAGCTTTTCGAGGACCTCCTGACGGTCGGCGGCCAAGGCCTCTCGCCAACCCCATAGCAGGCCGCGGATCACCGATTGGTCGCGGTCAAGCTGCTCCTCAGGTGTTGGAGGCCTCTTCTCGTGTTCCTGGAAGCGCGCGTTGAAGCGGTCACGGTATTTGTCGGGAACGGAATCAATGTAGGCGAGAATGTCCTGCTGAACCTGCGCGGGCAACGATGGATACCACGCCCGCGCAAGCTCTCCATATTCGGCCCGGCACCATGTCTCCTCGATGAGGTCAGGATCAGTTAGCCATGTCTGAGCCAGGTCGGGTGCGCCACTAGGATTGAGGGACAAGACGTGCAGGGTTATCCGGGTAAATATCTTCGGCGAATGGCTGCGGATACGCGTGACAATCTCGCCTGTGCAGGTGGGGTCAGCCTCAATGGCAAGCCTCGCGGACCGGACAATCCCGGCAACAAGAGCGTCAATCACATCATGCTTAGTCCCGTGCTCAGAGACGTCCCCGGACAGGTGATAGGTGTAATCGTGGTGCGGATCATCCGTCACCTTGCCGCTGATCCGCTCCGCCTGGTCGAGCAGGTCGGCGAGCAGGCCGACGGCGTCGACTTTGCAGAGTGGGGCGATTGCCGCGACGGCCTCGGGCAGGTGGTGCTCATACATGTGCCGGCTGAAGAGCGTGGCGAGCCTTCCGTCCTCCGGAAAGACCTTGAACATGGCGTGCGTCGCGCGGAGTGCGGCGTCGCCCTCGTTACCTTGCGCGAGGTTCTTGATGAGATCGTGTGGGCCTTGTGCCATGATGAAACGGGCAGCGGGTGTCAGCCACGCCTCAGCGAGATTCACCAGGGCGGCCGCCTCGTTCGCAGGAAGCGCAGCCAGTATTTCCATCCCCATTTGCAGAACATCAGGATGCGTCGATGCGGCTGCGCTGCGGAGGGCATCGGCAACCAGCGCGCGGGCCTTCGCGTCGGGGGATTTAGCCATACGCAGCAAATAGCGGCCCGCCGGCCAATGGCGCAGAAATGAGCCGTCGGTGCCGGACTCGTCGGCTTCCGATAGTGGAGCGGCAAGCAGGTTTCGCTGTGTGAGATGTGGCAGCCAATCCGGCGTTTCCAGCTTGTTGAAGAAGTGCCAGAGCAGCGGCAAGGCCCCTGGGATCTCTTTTGAGAAACTTGTAACCGCCGCGCTGCGATTTGGCATTGCGGCGAGCTGATCGATCCGCCGCATGAACGCCGCGTATTTTCCCTGAAGGGCGATCATAAGGCCCCGGACGACGCTATCGAAGGGCGCTTGCCAATCGGCCCGGAACACATCATCGACGACAAATGACTGATGAAGCGCGCGCCCACCATGGGCTTGACTATGGATTTGTGAAATTGATTTCCAGGACCGTGCAATGTCACTATCCGCCGCGAGGCCGAGGCGGGTGGCGATCGCTTCAATTTGTTCCTTATGGCTGAGCCGTGGGCTGATCTTTTCGATGGCCCCGCGAATCTGATCGTCGTTGAACTCCAAGGACTGCAATTGTGCCTTGACCGTTTCAATCCGTTCGATCTGTTGCGGTGACGGCGTCACCGCCACGTCCATCGGAACCTCAAGCGTTTGCCGCAGGATAGATTCCAGTTCGCGCAAGGCGTGGGCGGCAACAGGAAGCGACACACGGAGCGGAAAGGCTCCGGCCGCCAAGCGACAAAAATCAACATAACGGTCCGCGATGCGATTGCCGAGCAAGCGCTGCATCAGCGACGTGGTGTTTTGCTGTTCGGGTGAAAGGTCGAATGATTTAATGGGTTCGTCCATGGAGTGCCCGCAACGGTTGTTGAATAATCCTCTGCTATGCCAACAACTCGGTTAGGAACTCGATCGCTTACGCCTTGACGCAGTTGGCATTCTGCCAAGCACTTATCCACATCGAGTTGTGTCATCGGCGACGCCTGGCCAAGTGTCTCAATAGCAGCCCCGAGACCAACACTATAGCAACGACGCTAATAGCGTACGTGCCATTCGCGCTGACTTCAACAAGCGGGGATTTCAGATAAAACGAGCCGATGACGGAAAGATTTTCGGAAGACATTGGACACACCTCTCTGTTTAAAAAAGAGTGTGCCGGCCCTACGGGAGTTATAGGGGGGCCAATCGCGGCAAGAGGCAAGGGCCTTTTTTGACCTTACCAACACTGTCGATATCGCCTTGAACTGTCCACGTTATTTCTTTCCCCGTCAGCTACGCCCGGTTGGGATTCGCAACGGCCGGAGCTCAAGATTTGGAGGCCAATACGCGGCCGCGAACTGCCCGCTTTAGGTTACGCGCTTGGAGTGGATAGCCGACTGAAGGCCAAATTTGTGACCCGAGACGGCGTCAGGACAGGTGTAGAAGAGCTGAGGAAGCGTTTCCAAATGCTTCAGGTTCGAATCTATGACGCACAGACTAAAAATTCGGGAGGAGGTCCAGATTCCCTAAACTTGGTCTTCGTTGCTTTTCCGTTTGGGCGCGTGCGGCTGCGGCCGCACCGGGCTCTCGTGAACCGAGCCGCGGGGCGTCTCGGCCATCCGGCTACGATCCCTCGCGCAGAGTAATAACGTGTCGCTCGCCAGAGGCACTCGCTCGCTGGCCCCGCCGTCATTTCATGCCGGCGTCGCTATCACTGTCCCGCATTCGGGTGCCTTACTAACCGGTCTCGCAACTGCACTCGGTCCCGGGTCCGCGGCCGCTATGCTGCCCCTCCTGCGGGTGCCTCTTTTCCATCCGTGACGAGAGTGCTTCGCGCTCACTTCATCAAGACATGCAAACGATAGTGCCCGGCTGGCCTTCTAACGAATTGAGTCGATTGGGCTTTACGTCTTATGGACGGCCAAGCTCTCACGTCGGGAGCTACATGCAGGATTTCTAGACTTAGGATACCCTTCTGCCGCATCGAAGAATCGATTGGGGGAACGTTGACAGTCGCTACGGTGGCGGCGCCGGCCTTATGGCGCACCGAAAAGACCGTGTTCGTTTCCGGGCATACCGTGCATCGGCAACCTTCCAGCCCGGTTTCAGAGGGGTTCGCGGCTCCGGCCATGCCAGCGGCTATAAGCTTCAGGCCTGACGCACTTGCTGCGGCGATGGCGCGGACACTGACGCTCCGCCACGCACCTGATGAGATGCTCGCCCAGTGGGCGCGGTCGCAGCTTATCGAAATCAAATACCTGGTGCAGGACGGGTCTTCATTCGAGCTTTCACCGTTCATCACCGCGCTTGGCGATGCAGATCGTTCCGGATTCCCGGGACGCGTTGGCGCGGGCGTGACCGATCTTTTGATGAACGCCCTTGGTTACGTCTGGCGCGATAACGGCGCCAGCTTGACGGGTAGCGCCAACCCCCACGCCGACTTCATTTATGCAGGCGGTGCGGTTGCTTCTCATGGCGTCGTGCTGGCGGAAGCCCATGGTTCGTTTGCGAAAGCCGTAACCAGCGCCGACATGCGGCGAGAGGCGAAACAAAAATATCTTCGGCAAGTGAAGCCACACATTGGCGGTTCATGCGTGCATGGCACGGTGGTGCATGGCTATTCCGTCGCGTTCGGCTCCAACCCCATACGGCACGATACGTTTCTGCACGTCGCCGAGACAGAGATCTCGAAGAAAAAGCGAAAGCCCATACTGCCGAAAGCGATCGTTAACCCGGCGGGCGCGGGATCGGTCCCGACCTCACTTGCTCTTGCAGCGAACCGGTCGAACTTTTTGTTGATGGGTGCTTCGCAGATTGTCGCTTGGATCGATTGGCTGACCGGTGCTGGCAACCGGCCGGACGATGAGTCTGACACGACGTTCCTGACGTTCGAGCTTGCAGGCCGCAGGTTCGTCGTTGCAAGCGAGAGCCTGTTTCCTTTCATCCGTCCCTGGCTTCTCCTTGATGAACTCGATTTCCGAGCGTTTGGACCCCGGGAAAGCGAGTATGAACGCTGGCGTCGGCGCCTTCGAAGCGGCCTCGACAACGTGTTCGCGATGGACGAACTGGCCGCGAAGTCCTTTCTTTCGTCATTGTCGGGAATGGCAGGCGGGCAGGCAGCCCAGTTGCCCCCAACGCTTGATCTTCCGATGGTCGAACCTTTTGGGCTCGTGCCTGGATTTGACCGACCGCGCGGGGAGGAAGAGTCCCGTTATCCGTTTGTGCTGTTCCGGGATGGATTGGCACTGCTTGGCAGGCTTCCAAGGAGCTCAATGGCCGAACGGCGTTCGTGGTCCCCCATGCGCGGGTTCGGGTAACGCGTCGGCGACAGCTGGTTACTAGCGATCCGCCGATTTATCGAATGGGACTGGATGAACATATGGGGTGCCAATGAAGCGGATGATCGTCGACAAGAACATGCTTGAAGACCCCAAAGGACTTGGGGATCGCCATCCGCTTCGCGCGTGGCTGGCTTCATCCAAGGACCACATCGCGGTCATCACGGATTACAGCCAGCTCGAAATGCTCAAAGGCAACGCTGCGAAGAATATCCTCAAATCAACCGAGCTCCTCGCCGAATTTCCAAAACAGGTTCACATTCTCAAGCCGATCACCGAGGTCTCCGCCTTAAAAGGTAAGAAGAAGGCGATCAAACACCGAATGACGAGCGGTGGCGGGACGCGGTCATTCCGAAGATGGTGCAAAAAGCGGGCGCGCGCAGCGGCGGGCGACAAAAAATTCAAAGAAAGAACCCTCAAAAGCGGAGAACAGGCGGCCTCACAGCTCGCCGACATGCTCGGAAACATGCAGGGCTTCGCCGATAACATTCAGGATGCAACGGCGTCCTTCACCGATGAAGAATTGGGCGTTCTCCGCCGGGGCGAGGCGCCAACGGACGCGATCATCCTGAAGGTTTTTAATGGTACGCTGAACCTAGCTGACAAATTCTTCCTGTTGCATCCTGAAATCACGAAGGAGCCCAAGGTTCACCAAGTCCCGCATACATTCATCTTCCGCTTCGCTCTCTGTGCGTACCTTCATGCCCTGCATTGGCGCGTGCAAGGCGGGGCGGCGGCCCGGTTGCCAGAGAAGATGCGCAATGATGTCATTGATGTGACCTATGCGGCCTGCGGACTGTGCTTCGATGGCGTTTTTTCGGATGATGAACTGGTCAAGGAGCTTTACGGAAAGGGACGGGCGATGCTCGATCTCTTCGTCAAACACGCTCCCAAAGCCCCTCATGGAAAGAAAGCAAAGGCCTCTTTGGATCTTGCCGTGCAGGCTAATGTTACGTTGAAGCCGGCGTGTGTTTCGGCTCCGAATGTTGACCCCTATCGGCGTCGAACACTGACCCCCGTGCCATGCCAAAATCCGGAGTAATTCACAGTGCTTATGTTGTCTCAGGTGGGGTCAGCCTTGGGCGCCGACAGGGATAAAAGGTCACGCCGATTCACACACAGATGGGTTCACGACCTAGATCAACAGGTTGGCCTTCACGTAGCTCGGGGTCCCACTTTGGTGCTTATTCACAGCCAGGGCGCCGGTCTGCGTCGCCAATGCGACAGCAAAAGCCAACGAACCTACCCTGATGTTTTCGCTGGAAATGGGCGCCGTGCGTCTGGCGGATCGGGGGCTTGCCGATATCGCCTAACCGAAGATCTTCATGGCGAGCAAGACATAACCCACAGTCATGATGACGGCCGCGAGAGAAACGACGATGATCAAGGCTCCTCGAAGCATCTTGAGTTGATCCGACCCAGTGGTTTCCCAGCGTACAGTTGCCGAAAACCGCGCTGCTTTAATCACCCAAATAGGTGACCCGTTCGGGAGGGAAATCATCGTAACCATTACGCCTCTCTCGCGGACGGCGCAGCTGCAACGGAGGGAGTTACCTTTCCGTTCTTCGGGTCTGGACGAGCGTAACTAGGCCGGCTCCTAAAACGACCATAATGATGACCGCCGCAAGAAGCTCTAGAGCGCCTATCTGTTCAGCGTGATCGAAGACCCAGATGCTGATGAATTCGAGCATGGCGGATCTCTAATGAACACTTCGGATAGCCTAGTCCTAAATCGGGAGAGGGTGGATGCGACCAATTGCAGCTGAGCTTCCGAGCAGCGGACGATCTGTAATTCTGAATCTCCTAAGATACTGCGCGATTTCCTTTACGGAAGGCAGCCAACACCCACCGAGTGCTCTTCGTGGGACCGGACAAACGCCGGAGGTGGGTCCAGTGGCTCATGATACCACCGGCCCGGGTCGCTTTCCGTTGGCCGACGTGCCGATTGGGTGCCTCAACCGGTTGTTTATGTAGTTGACCCAGCATTTGCGCGGGCCGCCGGACGGGCCCAGCGTAGTGAGTAACGGCCGCCGTTGCCTCAACCCAGCGGCGGTCTTTATCGCATGTTCGTGACGCCCATGTTGAGCCTCGGCCGCCTCGAACCATTGAAGCACAGGCTATGGGATAATCTTGCTTCTAAGGGAACGCGAGACTGAGTTGCGGTTTTTCATCGGAACAGCGTGCGATCGCCTCGCGTGCCATTTGCTCGATCGTCGAAGAGTTATGACGAAAGAGGAGCTGAGCTTCCTCTCTCGTTGACGATTTCACTCGGACGGCACAAGCAAAGCGGCCGGGACCATTCGACATCTGAAAATAGATTGTATGCTCTGATTCAGATGCCTCTTGCGAGTTGTTGTGATGCATGTCGCGGCTTCCCCATTTTTGTTTTTGTGTGCGACGAGCCCCCGGATCGCGACGCAAAAAATGTAGGTGGTTTGCGGTGACCTGCCCCTGCAAAGTTCCTCCACGTGGAGTTAGAGTCCGGCCTTGTGAAGGACGGACAAATGAAGCGAGCCCGGTTTACGGAAGAACAGATCATAGGCGTACTGCGGGAGCATGAGGCGGGCGCCAAGACCGCCGATCTCGCCCGCAAGCACGGCGTCTCGGAAGCGACGCTGTATAATTGGAAGGCCAAATACGGCGGCATGGATGTCCCCGAGGCCAAGCGGCTGAAGCAGCTCGAGGACGAGAACGCCAAGTTGAAGAAGCTGTTGGCGGAGCAGATGCTGGATGCAGCCGCACTCCGCGAGCTTCTGGCAAAAAAATGGTAGGGCCCGCCGCCAAGCGCGAAGGTGTCGCGCATCTGCAGGCCGCGCTGGGCCTCTCAGAACGGCGGGCCTGCTCAATCGTCAATGCCGATCGCAAAATGATCCGCTATCGGTCACGCCGGCCACCGGACACCGAACTGCGCACGCATCTACGTGAGCTTGCCAATGAACGAAAACGCTTCGGCTACCGCCGGCTGTTCGTCCTGCTGCGGCAGAAAGGCGAGCCATCGGGCATCAACCGCATCTACCGGCTCTATCGGGAGGAAGGCCTCACCGTGCGCAAGCGGCGCGCTCGACGCCGCGCTATGGGGGCGCGGGCGCCGATCCTCGTTGAAGCAAGGCCGAATGCTCGTTGGTCGCTGGATTTTGTCCACGACCAATTCGCCTCCGGCCGCCGATTCCGGATCCTGAACATCGTTGATGACGTCACCCGGGAATGCCTGGCGGCGATCCCCGACACATCGATCTCGGGACGGCGTGGCACGCGAATTGACCACGCTGATCGAGCAGCGCGGCAAGCCGGCAATGATCGTCTCGGATAATGGTACTGAGTTCACGTCGAACGCCATGCTGGGCTGGGCGGAAGAACACAACATTGTCTGGCACTTCATCGCACCGGGCAAACCCATGCAGAACAGCTTTTGCGAGAGTTTTAATGGTCGGATGCGGGACGAGCTTCTCAATGAAACCCTGTTCTTCGGCCTCGATCACGCCCGAACCCGCATCACTGATTGGGCCGATGACTACAATGACCAGCGCCCGCATTCGGCGTTGGGCTATCTCACCCCGGCGGCTTACGCCGCTAAACTCACCGCAACATGCGATCGGCTGCGCAACCCCGACCAGCTCCGCCGATCGCATGTTGCTCTACCCGCGCCTGACGGCGTAAAAACCGCCGAGACTCTAATCGTCGCTGGATGAAAGTTCAGGGGCAGGTCAGCGGCGACACTATGTCTCCAATCTGCGTTGCATTTTTCATTGAGTGTGTCGCCATGACAACACTAAAACGAACTCAGCGCGGCCGCGCCAAGGGGTGGAAGATGCCGCCGAATACGGTAGGCGTCGACCCTCCCAGCAAGTGGCGAAACCCGTACTGGATCATTAACGAAGTGGGCTTGCCCTGGATCACAGACGCGCGCGACAAGTCGATGCCAGTCTCTAATTACGAAGTCGACGCGCTATGACGGTGCGACGACAGAATATCGATACTTGAAATTAATGCGGAACGGAGTCCCTCTTGTTGATTCTCGATCGTCCGGGCTACGGCTCTCAATCTGGGAGTTGCTAGTGAAAATCTCGCAGCCGGGCGATTTCTAGTATCTGCTCCGGGGACATCGTCGCGCTGACCAGTGTACTTTGAGGGATCGTGTGGATCTCGTAGAGATGGCGGGCGCTCTCGGGCTTGGCCATGAACTGCCGGATGCAATCGTCCAGCGTGCCATCGGCTACAATATAGGGGCGGGCGCCCATGGATTTACTGATCCGCTCTCCATTGAGAGAGGGCCATTTTCGGAGAACAGCGGGCGCGTCGAAGTTGATCTGTTCTTGTGCATCGCGCATGGTGTTGCTCCTCCTTTTTCGGGTATGAGGCTATTCCATTTTCCGGTCGCATTAGTACCCGATATGAAATCCACGGTTCGCTCGTCCTTCAATTCTCCCGAAATGATTCTAGCGCCCGATTGAGAATTCCATTACCGGACGCTTGTGGCCGCGCGGAAAGCTGTGGTGGACCTGCGAGTTGTATTCGAGATGCGCGAAAGAGAGCGTATGTAGAGTCATCGGCTACTGCCGCTTGACCGAGAGGTATAAGAAGATGCTGGCGTTCACCAGAAACGCCGCCGCTTTGGCTATCGGCGCCGAAGTGTCCTGCTCAAGCGAAGGGTGCGTGATCAACCAACAGAAGCTCTTGGTGCCGAACACCCCGCGTCTTGGCGCGCGATAGCTTCGATCTCGCTCGACAAACCTTCGACGCGCTCGTCGAGCCGGCGCCAGTCTCCAGCCAGTCCTTCAAGTACCCGCACCTGCGCGGTGACAGGATGTCGGATGGTCGGGCGAGGATGTCCGGCAACTCGGCGCGCAGGAAGCGCAAGCCTTGCCGAACAGCGATACCACGTTCCAGCAGAAAGGCGCGGATCTGGTTGATGATGCCGGTGCGCTGACTCGCGAGCCGCTCTCGCACACGGTGCATGGCCTGAAGGTCCAGCTGGTCGGCGGTCTTGGTCGCGACGAACTTCATCGTCGGGCGTTGCACCGCTTCGGCAATGGCCTCCGCGTCACGGAAGTCGTTCTTCTGTCCCTTCGGATAGGGCCGAACGTACCGCGCAGGCATCAGCCGGGCATCATGGCCAAGCCCCTGGAGCCCGCGGCTGAGATGGTGCGCGCCGACGCAGGCTTCCATGCCAATCAGACATGGCCGCATATTCGCGAACCGCGCTTCCACTTGGCCACGCGACCACTTCTGTCGCAGCACGATGGCACCGCGCTCATCGAGACCTACGACGTGGAACGAGTTCTTGCCAATGTCGATACCGGCGAGGCGATTGAACGGTTGAGAGCTTCGGCCATGGCGTGCTCCTTGTCTTTGGTCGCACAAGCATCGCTTCCTGGTGGGGCGGGAGCACGGCCGGACCATCCCATTAACGGACATTCGTTCTAGCCGAGCAATCGTTCTTCACTCCGACTTATCACTTGATCGTAAGCGCGAGTAACGACCGACGATCAATCCGTCAGTGTCGCTGTCCAATAGCGCCCTTCGAACAAGACCGTAGGACAATGAAAAATAGATGCGACTTAGCATTTATGGTAGCGTGCGTGAGCGGCGGAACTGCGACGTCACCCATTAAAAATGCAGACTCCGGAGACTCCCATGAAGTACATCAGTAGCTGGACTGTGCCGCAAGTATCGTTCAATGCCGCGGTAGCACGATTCGTTGAGACCGGGGGCACACCACCAGAGGGCGTCAAAATGCTGGGGCGCTGGCACGGCATGAACGGCCAGGGATTTTCGATCAGCGAATCGACAGATGCAAAGGCCATGTATCGGTGGGTCGCTCAATGGTCCGACCTACTCCCATTGACCGTCACGCCTTGCGTGGAGGACGCCGACGCGGGCGAGGTCATGGCGTCGCGAAGCAAGCGCTGAACTCCAACCCGCATATAGCCACCGCTGCCCTTGGGAGTAGGTGCGGACGTCGACCGGCGCCGCGGCGAAAGCCCCACCCTTGAGGGGAGTGATCTTTTCACCTATCGAAGGCTGGCCGGTCGTGAAGACCCCTTCGGCATCCACGCGTCGAACTTGCGAAAGCAGATTGCACCTCTCTGAATGCGAGGGATGATATTTATTAGGCCCGCGGCTCTTCAAAATCAGTGGCCGGCGGTTTGTGTACCGAGAACCTAAAGGAGGCGGCTCCATGACTGAACTTCAATTCCGTGGACTCAAGGGCGAAACGATCACCCTTCCTGTAGACATCTTGATGGCACTGAAGCCCCAGCTCCGCGGCAGCTTATGTCTGCAGGACGAAGCCGGTTACGACGAGGCGCGGACGATCTGGAACGCCATGATCGACCGCAGGCCCGGCGCTGTCGTGCGCTGCGGCGGCGCAAGCGACGTGATGCGGGCGGTGCGCCTTGCCCGCGACAACGGTCTGCTTGTGGCGGTGCGCGGCGGTGGCCACAACATTTCCGGCAACGCTGTTTGCGAGGGCGGGCTCCTTATCGACCTATCGCCGATGCGCTCCGTCCGCGTCGACCCGAAGAAGCGCACCGCGCGGGTAGAGCCCGGCGTCACTCTCGGCGAGTTCGACAAAGAAGCGCAAGCTTTCGGTCTTGCCACGCCGCTCGGCATCAACTCAACGACGGGAGTCGCAGGGCTCACACTTGGTGGCGGCTTCGGGTGGCTCAGCCGAAAATTCGGGTTCACGGTGGACAATCTAATCTCCGCCGATGTGGTGACCGCGGACGGCGCGCTAGTTCAGGCAAGCGCGGCGGAGAACCCCGACCTTTTCTGGGCCATACGTGGCGGTGGCGGCAATTTCGGCGTTGTGACGTCGTTCGAGTTCAAACTGCATCCGGTCGGGCCCGACCTGACATCGGGACTGATCGTCCACCCGTTTGCGCGCGCCCGCGAACTCCTTGCCGGCTATCGCGAGGTGGCGGCGGCCGCTCCCGACGAGCTTACCGTCTGGGTGGTGCTGCGCAAAGCACCGCCTTTGCCGTTCCTGCCGGCCGAGGTGCACGGCAAGGAGATCCTGGTCTTCGCCGTCTGCTATGTCGGTGAGCCGGCGAATGCGGAGAAGGCGCTGGCGCCGCTTCGTGCACTCGGCGAGCCGATCGCCGACGTGATCGGCGTACAGCCCTACGCGGCGTGGCAGACGGTGTTCGATCCGCTGCTTACGCCGGGGGCGTTCAACTACTGGAAGTCGCACAATTTTACGGCGCTCAGCGATGGACTGCTCGACACCTTGGTCGATTACGTCGGGACATTGCCAACGGAGGAATGCGAGATCTTCATCGGCCAGGTAGGTGGGGCCAGCAGCCGCATTAGCGCTGACGCGACCGCCTATCCGCACCGCGACACCAATTTTGTGATGAACGTGCACACAAGGTGGCGCAAGCGCGGCGACGACCAGAGCGCAATTAAATGGGCTCGTGAATTCTTTGCGGCGACGGCGCCGCACGCGACTGGCGGTGTCTATGTCAATTTCATGCCGGACGATGAGACGGAGCGCGTGCCGGGGGCTTATGGCAGCAACTACGCGCGGCTGACGGCGCTGAAGGCCAAATATGACCCGGGCAACCTGTTCCGGCTAAACCAGAACGTGCAACCGAAAACGTAGCGGAGCCCGCGCGGAGGCAAAATTGGACATCGGCCAATGGCTGCGCGACCTCGGCCTGCAGTCCTACGAGCAGGCGTTTCGCGACAACGAGGTCGACCTCGACGTCCTCCGCCGCCTGACGGCGGAGGACCTGAAGGAGATCGGGGTTTCGGCGGTCGGCCACCGGCGGAAGATTCTTCACGCGGTTGGCGAGCTCTCGGCAACACCGCCGCAGGCCGCAGATCCAAAGGTTCCGCATCGGGCCGAGCGGCGACACCTCACCGTAATGTTTTGTGACCTTGTTGGGTCCACCGCGCTATCCGCCCGCCTCGACCCGGAGGATCTGCAGGAATTGTTGCAAGCATATCTCGCGCGCGTCGACGATGTGGCTGGCAATCATGGTGGATTTGTCGCCAAATACTTGGGCGATGGCGCCCTCATCTACTTTGGATACCCCCAGGCCCATGAGGACGACGCTGAGCGGGCGGTCCGCGCGGGACTCGCGCTGGTCGAGGGCGTTTCAGAACTGACGGCGGCGGGCGAGCGTCTGGATGCGCGCGTTGGGATCGCCACGGGGCTGGTGGTGGTCGGCAACCTTGTTGGCGCGGGCGAAGCGCGGGAGCGCGGGATAGCGGGTGAGACGCCCAACCTCGCGGCCCGGCTGCAGGGGCTTGCCGGGATCGGCACGGTGGTCATCGCCGATACCACGCGGCGGCTTCTCGGCGATCTGTTCGAGCTTTCCGCGCTCGCGCCGTGCTCGCTCAAGGGTTTCGCCCAACCGGTTCTGGCCTGGCGGGTGATTGGCGAGGGGAAGGCCGAAAGCCGATTTGAAGCGCTGCACGGCACACGGCTTACCCCACTCGTCGGTCGCGACGAGGAACTCGACCTCGTGCTGTCGCGCTGGCGGCAAATAAAGGAGGGGGGTGGGCACGTTGCCCTCATTTCAGGCGAACCCGGGATTGGCAAGTCGCGGTTGGTGCTTGCGCTGCGCGAACGGCTTCAGGGAGAGTCGAAGGTGTCGCTCAGCTACGCGTGCTCGCCGCATCACACCAACAGCGCGCTCTTCCCCTTCGTCACGCAGCTCGAGCGGGCGGCGGGATTTGCGCCGCACGATGCCTGCGAGGCCCGCCTCGACAAGCTTGAATCTCTGCTGCAGGTAACAGCGGCAGAGCCCAACAACGCAGTGGCACTCTTTGCCGACCTGCTCGGCATTCCGATCGGCTCACGGCACGCGCTTGCGGCGATGTCGCCACTGCAGAAAAAGGGGCTTCTCTTCCAGGCATTTCTAGCACAGCTTGAGGGGCTGGCGGTGCGCGAGCCGGTGCTGGTGGTGCTTGAGGACGTCCACTGGCTCGATCCGACTTCGCGGGAGCTCTTCGATCAAATGGTCGAGCGCCTTCAGCGTTTGCCGGTGCTCCTAGTCGTGACGTTCCGGCCGGAGCTGTCGCCGCCTTGGATCGGCTTTCCCCATGTTACGCTACTCACGTTGAACCGGCTGGCGCAGGCGCAGGCCCGGTCGCTGGTCGAGCGGGTCACCGGTGGTAAGGCGCTGCCCCCGGAAGTGCTCGAGCAAATCTTGGCGCGAACGGAGGGCGTGCCGCTCTTCACCGAGGAACTGACCAAAGCTGTGCTTGAATCCGGATTGCTCGGGGACGCCGGCGATCGCTACGTTCTCGATGGGGCACTCCCACCGTTGGCGATACCCGCGACCCTGCACGATTCGCTGATGGCCCGTCTCGATCGGCTCATCCCGGTGAAGGAGGTAGCACAGATAGGCGCCTGCATTGGCCGCGAGTTTGACCACGAGCTTCTTGCGGCCGTCGTTACGCTGCCGGAGTTCGATCTCGTAGCCGCGCTGGATCGTCTGGTCGCGGCCGAACTCGTCTTCCGCCGCGGCATTGCGCCGGCGACTACCTACGTCTTCAAGCACGCGCTGGTGCGCGACGCCGCCTATCAGAGCCTGCCCCGGAAGCGTCGCCAGGAATTGCATGCGAACATCGCCATCGCGCTTGAAAGAGGTTTTCCTCACACCCTCGAAGCCCGGCCGGAGCTGGTCGCCCGCCACTTCGACGAGGCGGGGCTCTTCGAGAAGGCGGTCGGATACTGGCTGCGAGCGGGCCGGCTGGCGGCCGCCCGCTCAGCTAACCTGGAAGCAATCGCGCATCTGCGGTCGGGGCTCGTGAGCCTCGCGGCGCTTCCTTCCGGCGAGCCTCGCTCGCGATTGGAGCTCTCCATGCAACTGGCGCTCGGCGGCCCGCTCCTAGCCACGAAGGGGTTTGCCTCAAGCGAGGCGGAGGCTGTCTATCAACGCGCCCAGGAGCTGAGCTTGGAGCTTAAGAACGACGTGGATCTCTTTACCGCGATAAGAGGACTCGGATACGTCTATCATGTGCGCGCCAATCTTCGCGGGGCGACGCAGCTGAAAGCGGTCGAACTGGCACGCCGGATCGGCGACCCCGCGATGCTGGTCGAAGCATACCATTTCGCCGGGGCACTGACATTCCACTTCGGCTCATTCCAGGTCGCCCGCGATTGGCATCAACAAAGCCTGGAGGTCGGCGACTATCGCGGCCGTTTCCATTCAGAGGTGTACGGCATCAATATGGGCGTCTTTTCCCGCGTATACATCGCCCACTGCGACTGGCATCTCGGCTATCCTGACCGCGCCCTGCAAACAGCCGAGGAAGGGCTTGCGCTCGCCCGGGAAGTCGCGCACCCCTTCAGCATAGCGCTTGCGCTCGATTACCTCGCCATGCTCCACCAGTTCCGACGCGAGCCGGGGGCGGCGCTCAGAATCGCCGAGGAAGCCCGCAGCCTCTGCCTGAAATATCGGTTCGATTATTACGGGGCGTGGAGCGCGCTTGTGCGGGCCTGGGCTATCGCAGAGCAAGGCGCTCTTGAAGAAGGTCTCGCGGCTTATGATGCGGGCCTAGACGAATTCAGAGAAACCGGCGCCGAATTGCGAATGCCGCACTATCTTTGCCTGCTTGCCGCCGTTCAACGCAAGGCCGGACGACGGGCCGCCGGGCTCAGGTCCGTAGCCGAAGCGTCTCAAATCGCGCAGAGAAATCAGGAGAGCTGGTGCAATGCCGAACTCGAACGCGAGCGCGGCGAACTGTTGCTACTCGACCCTTCCGACGCCGTCCCCGAGGAAGCAGATGCGGCCCTCAAGCGAGCGATCGACATCGCCGCCGATCAAGGCGCGAAGGTCTTTGAACTGCGGGCCAGCGCCGCGCTCGCCCGGCGTTGGGCCCAATGTAGCCAACGCAAGAAGGCTTTTGATGTGCTCGCGCCAATTTGTAACTGGTTCACTCAGGGCTTTGACACGCCCGACCTCCACCGGGCCAGGACGCTGCTCGACGAGCTGCGACCGTTGCAGCACTGAGCAGGTCGGCTGTGGCTCGATGAGCCTCCTCGGCGCGGCGGAGCAGCGTGATGAGAGAACGAGGCCACCCCCAGTTTTTGTTGCAATGCATGGTTCCGCAGGTGGCACTTTTCGGACTTCGCAGTTCTGGCGCGCGATGTCCGCGGTTGAAGGTGGAGCGGACGATGGTGCGGCGCGGATCGACTGCCGCTTTTGAACCAATCATGAGAGAACGACCGGTCAGGCACGGACCTCGTCTCCAGCCTCATGCTGGGCTGCTTTCGCGACAGAGTCCCGACTCAGGAATTCCTCGGCATGGCGCCCTGATATAGAATGAGGCTCGTCAGTAGCCCCCACGATGGAGAGAGTGACATGGCTGAGGAGCAGGCCTCGCCCGCTGGGCCAGATTTCACGCAGGGCATCTTGTTAAGTGACTTCACCGGTCAAACCCTGTCCGGCCGCATCGGTGACCGGGAAGTGTTGCTGGTGCGCTCTGGGGCTGAGATTTTCGCTATCGACCCGCACTGCAGCCATTATCACGGGCCGCTCGCGGAGGGGCTCGTGGTTGGCGATAGTATCCGCTGCCCCTGGCATCACGCGTGCTTCGATTTGCGCACCGGGGAAGCTGCGCATGCGCCGGCGCTGAACCCCCTTGCGGTCTGGCAGGTCGAACACGAGGGTGACCGGATTGTCGTCCGACAGAGGCGCGAACAGCCGAAGCCGCGGGGCCGGGGGCCCGTCGATGCACCGGGCAAGATCGTAATCGTCGGTGGCGGCGCGGCGGGATTTGCCGCGGCTGAGATGCTCCAGCGGCAGGAGTTCCGCGGCAGCATCGTCATGCTCAGCAACGATGCCGCACCGCCGGTCGACCGCCCAAATCTGTCCAAGGACTATCTTGCCGGCAGCGCGCCGGAGGATTGGTTACCGCTGCGCCCGGACAATTTCTATGTCGATGCCGGCATCGATATGCGCCTTAACACCGAGGTTGTCTCGATCGATACGAAAGCGCGCAATGTCATACTTGCAGGTGGCGGCACCGTTGCCTACGACCGCCTGCTGTTGGCGTCGGGTGCTGAGCCGGTGCGGCTGCCGATCCCAGGCGCCGACCAGCAGCACGTCCACACGCTTCGCTCGCTTGCGGATTGCAGAGCAATCATTGGTGCGGTGAACGGGGCGGGCCGCGCAATCGTGATCGGTGCCAGCTTTATCGGACTCGAGGTCGCGGCGGCATTGCGCGCGCGCGGTATCGAGGTCCATGTCGTGGCGCCGGAACAACGGCCGATGGAGCGCATACTCGGGCCGGCAATGGGCGATTTCGTGCGCGCGTTGCATGAGGAGCACGGCGTCATCTTCCATCTCGAGGATACCGTGGTCGCGATCGACGGCAAGTGCGTGACGCTTAAGAGCGGTGGCGCGTTGGAGGGTGGCATCGTGATCATGGGTGTCGGAGTGCGGCCGCGCCTGGGGCTGGCCGACCAGGCCGGCATCAAGCTCGACCGCGGTGTTGCCGTGAATGCATTCCTCGAAACCAGCGTCCATGGGATCTATGCTGCGGGCGATATCGCGCGCTGGCCCGATCCGCATTCCCAGGAGAACATCCGGGTCGAGCATTGGGTGGTTGCGGAACGCCAGGGTCAGACCGCGGCGCGCAACATGTTGGGACAGAGCGAAATCTTCGAGGCGGTACCGTTTTTCTGGAGCCAACACTATGACGTGCCGATCAATTATGTCGGTCATGCCGAGAAGTGGGACGAGATTGCCATCAACGGCGATATCGCGGCCAGGGATTGCCTGCTGAAATACAAGAGCAACGGTCGCGTGCTCGCGGTCGCTTCGATCTATCGGGATCTCGCGAGCCTTCAGGCTGAACTCGCGATGGAGCAGGAGACGGCGCGCTGAATGGGCGTTCAAACCGCTCTTCTGCTAATGGGATGGACCGGCTGCTTCCCCCGCGCAGCAGTCGCCTAGACTGCTGCGCTTCAACCGGAGAAGAGCAGCCCATGGATACTACCATTGCGCCCCTCGCCTCGATCGGTATCGATATTGGCAAGGAAGTCTTCCTGACGGCAAGATTGCGTTCCGTCGCAAGATCAAGCGGCTGGCCCTTGTTGAGACATGCAAAGCGGCCACAGCAAAGCTGCCGCGGTGATGCGGATCATTGAACGTCCTCTGTTTTTAATGTTAGGCTGAAGGCCATCGAAGCGTGACGCAGACGCCTCGCTTCAGTTGCATCCCACGTAGAACGACCTGCCCGCTGGGCCCGATCAGGCTGCCGCCAAATCCTTATAGTGGTGTGATTGATCGCCCGCTGCCGTTGAGCGCTTCGGCATTCTTCACTTCTCATTCACGGTGGACAGTTCATCACGCGTCAAACTGTTGCCTATTTTCTTCGTCGTTGTCCCCGCCAAGCCCCCATTCTCAAAAGAGGTGCGACTTGGAAGAAGCGGCTCACCGATTCGAAGTGTTCCCGGATCCTATTGACAACTGGATCGTTTGGGACCGAGACGAAAAAAAAGTCCGCCTAAATGAGGGCTCGTGCGCAGGGCTGCAGTCAGGCCTCGTTTAGGGCGTCGTCTTCGCTCATCATCATGCCGCGTCATCCCTCCGGTGCGCGGCTTTTTTCGTTCGTTCAGATCAGCTTCGGTACCAATCAGCCGTTCGAAGCGTGTGCAACACCGTTCCTTTGTCATCTCCTATCACCACAGTATCCGGCGGGTCCTCGCCCGAGCGGAGGGCATTTTTCAGGACCTGTCGCGCTGATGAAATTGCTTCCGCTTTTGCAGCGCTCAAATTTGGCAGTTCGATACCGTCTAAGGTCTCGACGATTCTATCGCCCATACGGAAATGAATGAAGTACTTCGGCACAACCACGCCCTTTCACTTTACAACTCGCAGATCATGTCCGGACTCGACTCGCTCGGCGGCGGCAATGACGCCATGTCTGTCCAGCGTTTCTATAATTTCCTCGATCGTCTTGTTTGGATTGCGGTCCCCGGGCTGCAGGTAACGATGTCGAGGATTGCTCTTGCAACCGTTTCCTCGTCTCTCATTGGTCCCTCCGGAACCGGCTCGCGAAAATGCGCGTAAGGCGTCCAGCTCGACCGATGCATCATCCGGCCTTTCGTGTTTTGCTTGATGCCCGGCCTGTCTTCGCCGGGGCCTTGGTTTCTTCCTTCACTGCAGCGCGTTTACCGCTGATCGGCAACAGCATCTCGCGTTGGCCGGTGGCCGCCTTCGCCTTCCTGCCTTTCGCTGCCGACGCCTTTGCGGCGCCGCCTTTCAGGCTCTGCTGAAGCGCCGTCATGAGGTCGACCACGTTCGTGCCCGGCCGCGCGGTCGCCTTTGCCTTGCCCAACGTGCCGTTGCGCTTGCTGTTGACGAGCTCGACCAGGGCAGCCTCGTATCGGTCTTCGAATTTGCCGGGATCGAACTCGCCCGACTTCTGCTCGACGATATGCTTTGCGAGGTCGAGCATGTCCTTGGTGGCGACGAACAGCCAGCCGCCGTTGGAAAAACCGCTGAGCGCCAGAGGCACTGCCTTCGCTGTGCCCAGGACGTCGCCAGTCAAGCCCGTCGGCGGCGAGAATCCGAGGGCCACGATCAGCAGGAAAATTAGCGACACAGCGCTGGCGCTGTAGGGGATCGCCTCGGTGATCCACATCAAAACGATGAAGGCCATCACCGCAATGACACGCTGGCCTGCGAGGGAGAGGCCCGCTGGCGTCGGGGCAAGGATAATCGCGGCCATCATAGCGAGGCCGAACAGGATGATCAGGACGTGCCTGACAGCCATGGTATTCCCGTTTGCGGCATGGCCCGTCGATGACATGCGTCTCTCCCTCGATTGTCGTCTTTTCGCGTTCTTCTTGTATTTTTCTTGTTTTGACGATCACAGTTCACCGCAAGGCCGGCATGTCCCGGGCCTTGCGCTGATGTCTTTGGCTTGCGTGGGCGGCGTGATGCTGCCGGCGATCACGCGCCGAGAACGATGACCCCGTCCGCCGCGCGCACGCCTTGGCCTGCGGGAAGCACGAAGACCGGGTTGATCTCAGCCTCGACAAGGCGCTCGCCGAGCTGCGCCACCACCTCCGAGAAGGCGACGATCGCCGATACCAAGGCGTCGACGTCGCATTTCGGCCGACCACGGAAGCCGTCCAGCAGCGGCCATGTGACGAGGTCGCGGGCCATGGCCAGCGCCTCGCTGCGGGTAAGGCCGCCCTCCGGCGGGAGCAGGCGCATCGTCGTGTCCTTGAAGAGTTCGGCAGTGACGCCGCCCATGCCGAGCAGGATCGCCGCACCCAGGGAATCCCGATGCATGCCGAGGATGAACTCGACTCCGCCCGCAACCATTTCTTGAACGAGGAAGCGCTGCGGACGCTCGGACGTGTTGCGTTCGACTTCGTCGGCCATGGCCGTCAGGCGGGCGCCAATGGTCTCAGCCGTCAGATTCACCGCAACGCCGCCGACGTCGCTCTTGTGCGTGATCACGCTGGACAGGATCTTGAGCACCACCCGGCCGCCGAGCGCGCGTGCCGCGGCTTCCGCTTCCCGAGGCGCGGCGACGATGGTCTCTGCCGCGGTCGGCACGCCGAAACGCGCGAACAGCGTCTTCGCCTGTGCTTCATCGAGCGCGCCCGCAGGAAAGTCGCTGATGTCGATCGTGCGTCCGATGCTCCCAGATTGCTGCAGTGGCACGGCGTGTCCGGCCTGCAGCAGCCCGTCCAGCGCACCGGCGCAGCTCTCTGCGGATGTATAGGCGGGAACACCACGCTGGGTCAGGACCGACACGACATTCGGCGCGTAGGGGCTCACATAGGCGATGACCGGCTTGTCGCTCATCGGCAGGCAGTCCCGGATTGCGTCGGCCATCAAGGCTGGCGTGCCCACCGCGGACGATCCGGCGATGATGACCAGGGCATCGTAGGTGGCGCTGGCCAGCAGGATGCGAATGGCACCGCGCAGCAGGTCCGGCTGCAGGCCGGCCAATGTCACGTCGATCGGGTTGCGATCCAGCGAGGCATGGTTGCCCGACTGCAAGGCGCGGAGCTGCGCGGCGGCGGTGTCGTCGGGCGCGGGCGTTTCGAAGCCGGCCATGCCCAGACAGTCGGACACGATGGTGCCGGCGCCGCCAGTCGAGGTCAGGATCGCGACGCGTTTGCCGGGGAGGGGCCGACCGGCAGACAGAGCGGCAGGAATATCGAGCAGATCCTCGAAAGTCTTCGCGCGAACGATGCCAAGCTGCCTGAAAAAAGCATCATACATGCGGTCCGAGCCGGCGAGCGCTCCGGTGTGCGATATGGCAGCCTTGGCGCCTGCCTCCGAGCGACCGATCTTGAAGACGACGATCGGTTTGCCGGCGCGCCGCGCTTTCAGCGCCGCCTCGCGAAACCGCGCGGGATTGCGGATCGCCTCGATGTAAAGCGCAATGACCTTGGTTGCATCGTCATCTGCGAGATAGTCGATGAAATCGGCGAGTTCGAGATCGGCCTCGTTACTGGTCGAGACCAGCTTGGACAATCCGATACCGCGCGCCGCTGCGCGCGACAGCAAGGATCCGAGAATGCCGCCGCTCTGCGAGACCAGACCGATCGATCCGGCGGAGAAGTGGTCCATCGCGAGTGCGCCCGACGCGGACAGCACGATATTGTCGGTGAGGTTCACCAGGCCGATCGTATTCGGCCCGAGAATACGCATCGATCCCGCGGCCTCCAGGAGTTGCTTCTGCCGCTCGGCGCCGTCGGCACCGATTTCGGTAAAGCCGCTGGCGAGAACGATCGCGGCGGCGGTGCCGCGCTTGGACAATTCGCGCACCGCGCTGTGGGCGCGCTCTGCGCCGAGCAGGACAATGCCGACGTCCGGGACGGCCGGCAGTGACGCGATGTCGGGGTAGCAGGTGAGGGCGCCGATCTTGTCCGCCTTGGGATTGACCGGATAGATCTCGCCGGCAAAGCCGTGCTTGAGAAGAAACGAGACCGGTCGCCCGGACGTCTTGCTGGGATCCGCCGAGGCGCCAATGATGGCGACACTGCGCGGTTGCATCAGCCGCTTGATCTCATTCATCGGTTCACTCCTTCGAAGACGACTGGGCGAGAAACGCCAGCACGGCTTCCCGATGTTCCGTGCTCGTGTAGCAGATGCCCTGCGCCTGGCTGCCGAGCGCGAAAATCTCGTGCGCCGAATGCTCGAACGTTTCGTTCAGGATCTTCTTGCCCAACGCGAGTGCGGTCGGAGAATACTGCGCAAGGTCGGTCGCCCAGCTCTGCGCGGCCGACAGCAGTTCGGCAGAGGCGACCTTGCGATCGATGATGCCAAGCGCGAGCGACTCGTCGGCCTCGACGACGCGGCCGGTGAAAATCAGCTCTTTCGCTTTCGACAGTCCGACGCGTCGGGGCAGGAAATACAGTCCGCCGCCGTCCGGTATCAGGCCGCGTTTGATGTAGGACCACGTGAATTTCGTGCGCTCCGTTCCCATCACGAAATCGCAGGCGAGCGCGACGTCGGCGCCGAGACCCGCTGCGGCGCCATTGACGGCGGCGATGGTCGGCTTCGGCAGGTTGAGCAGCAGCGACTGCGCGCGATGCACGCCCTGCTGCCGGCTCCAGCCGTTGAACGCCACCTCGCCCTGCGGCGCCTCGAGCCGGCGCTTCATGCCGCTGATGTCGCCACCGGCACAGAATGAATGGCCGCGGCCCGTCAGGACGAGAGCCTTGATCGCACTGTCGCAGGTGACCGTTTCGAGTGCGCTGACGAACTCCGATCGCATGTCGTCGCTCATGGCATTGCGCCGGTCCGGGCGATTGAAAGCGATGGTCGTAATGCCGGCTTCAACGGAGAATTCGATCAACCGGTAGGACATGGAATAGCCTGTGCTTGACGTGTGAGGTTGGGGCGGATGCGCATGGAGCGCCGAGCTATTCCGCCTTGATGTTGGCGTCCTTGATCAGCTTGCTCCAACGTTCTTCTTCGCGCTGGACATAGCGATCGAGTTCGGCCGGAGAACTCGCCTCCATGATGAGACCTTCGTTGGTCTCGAGGCGCTTGAACGCTCCCGAGCTCACCGCTTTTTTCACGGCCTTGTTCAGGCGATCGATGATCGGAGCTGGGGTCTTCGCTGGTGCATAGAGGCCATACCAGGATTCAGCCGCGTATCCGGGGACGCCTGCCTCCGCCACAGTCGGCAGGTCTGGGTAGGCGGGCGAACGCTCTGACGACGTCACGGCCAATGCGCGAAGCTGGCCAGACTCGACCAGCGAAGCCGCGCTCGCCACCGTCGTGAAGATGACCTGGATTTGACCGCCCAGGAGATCACTGATCGCGGGCGCCGCTCCCTTGTAGGAAACGGTGGTCAACTTCACGTTTGCCATCGCATTGAAGAGCTCACCGGCCAGATGAGCCGACGTGCCGACACCGAAAGTCCCGTAGTTCATCTTGTCGGGATTCTTCTTGGCTTCGGCGATCAGATCGGCAATCGATTTGATGTTCGACGATGGATTGACGACGACGACATTGAACGATCGCGCGATCAGCGAGACTGCGGCAAAGTCCTTGTGCGGATCGAACGGGAGCTTTGCGCTGAGGCTCGGATTGACCGCGTGCGCGAACGTCGCCATCAACAGCGTGTAACCGTCCGGATCACTTGTCGCCACAGCCTGGGTGCCGAGGATCGTGCCCGCTCCGGGCCTGTTCTCGATGATCACCGATTTCTTGAGGTCCAGAGAGATGGCTTGCGCAAGGGTTCGTGACACGATGTCCGTTCCCCCGCCGGCCGCAAACGGAACGACGATCTTGACGAGTTTTTCGGGGTATTCGGCATGGGCCGGTCTGGCAGACATTGCAGCCGATGCTACGTATCCGATCAGGCAGGCGACCACGCCTGCGGAGCCAAGCGCGACGCGAAATGCGGCGGCCGGTATTTTCGATGTGCGACCGAACAGGGCGCCTGAGGCTTCCATGCTGGCAGTCATGCCAATCTCCCTTTGATTTTTGCGCGAGGCATCTGAACCGTGCCGTCGCGTCAAATGCAGCGCGATGCCACCTCGACGGTGCGCTGTTTAGCACGTGCACGAACGCGGTCATCGCCGCGTTTCCACCTGGTGGAATTGGTGAACACACCCTATTTTGACGATCGGGATCGCGATTGGACCGGCGCCATGGCAACGAGATTTGTTCCGCAGAAAGCCCCTACAAATCGCTCACTGAACAGGGGCATCGCCATCCTCAGGGCGTTCCGGCCCGGAGCGGAACTCCTCGGCAACGGTGAGCTATCGGAGCGGACGGGACTCTCGCCTGCCACCGTCAGCAGGCTCACGCAGACGCTCACGCATGCGGGATATCTGGAATACGATTCCATGCAGCGCGCGTACCGGCTGGGGGCAGGGGTTCTCAGTCTTGGACACGCGATGCGGACAGGGTCATCCGTTCTGCGGGTCGCAACACCCTTGATGTTGGCGCTGGCGCGACGCCTGCGCATCAATGTGGGACTGGCCGTGCAGGATTCCGACGAGATGGTCTATCTCGAATCGCTGCGCTTCAACGTCCGCGCGTCGCAACGCGTCATCGTTTCCGGACATCGGGTGCCCATCGAACTGACGGCTCTGGGCCGCGCCTATCTGGCCGCGGCGAAGGAACCCGGTCGATCCGTCCTCATCGCCAGGCTGAAGGCGAAAGGCCGCAAGCGTTGGCCAGCGATCGAGCGAGGCATTATCGAGGCCGCTGCAAGCATCGAGCGGAGAAGCTACTGTTTTGCCACGTGGCAGCCCGAGGTGACGGCGCTTGCAACGCCCATCGTCATAGAGGGACGACCAATCTATGTGGTCAATGTTTCCGTCACTTCGGAAGAGCCCGCAAGCAGGTGGGTGGAACGGCTGCACAGGCCGCTTCTCGAATTGGCGACGCAGATCCGGACGGCCATTGTCGAACTGGAGATGTTGTAGATGATTTGTCCAAAAGGATATACCTTCGGTGAACGCCACTCCAGACGTGGAGATCGACGGTGGTGCGGCGCTGCGCGACGAAGGGGCTGATCGGCGGGACTGCCTTTGCGGTCGGTGCCAGCCTGATCGCCGCCGTACCAAACGGGCGCTCAGCCTTTCTGAACGAGGGGAGATCTCTCGAAGGCTCAGCATGCGCCGCTCTTTGCGGTCGATCGCGCGCCACTTAGGACGATCTGCGTCAACCATCAGCCGTGAAGTCCAGCGCAATGGCGGGGCGGATCGCTATCGGGCTGCACGGTCCGAGTTGCCGCGATCGGTTGAGCCCACCGCGCAAAGCGGTCGTTCACATTTAGCCAGCGTCTCGCGGAATGTACGAGCCGAGGCCATCCGGCTGGAGACAGAACATGACGCCGGTAAGTCATCTGACATTCAGCGGCAGCTGCCGATCTCGTCAGGATCAAAGGGCTGCGGTGTTCGCTCGCGTCCAACAACAACCTTCAATGACACTGGGCTCAGCTTTCGAGCGGTTCACGAAGAAGATGAAATGTTGGCCGTGGACGGTATCGTCCAGTCTTGCTCGGCAGCGTGCGGGCGCTCAAATTCGGATATCTTGTCCATCTGCGCGAGGGTGTAATCGAGTTCATCGATGCCGTTCAGCAGACAGTGTTTCGCGAAGGCGTCAATGTCGAAGCCGTGAACATCCCCGTTTGGATCCGTCACCGTCTGCGCCGCGAGGTCAACCTCGATGGTTGCGCCTTGCTGCTCCCTCAAGGTTTTCATAATCGATGAGACGACCCTCTGATCGAGTTTGATCGGCAGGAGACCGTTCTTGAGGCTGTTGCTTAAGAAAATGTCGCCGAAACTGGGGGCAATGACAACCTGGAAGCCAAAGTCATGCACAGCCCAGACGGCGTTCTCGCGGGAAGATCCGCAGCCGAAGTTCTCGTCGCCGACAAGGATGCGCGCATCGCGATAGGGCGGCCGATTGAGCACGAAACTCTCGTGCTCCTTGCCGTTGTCGTCGAAGCGCAGGTCGTGAAACAGATACTGGGCGAAGCCACCGGCACGTGGCTTTGAAAGGAATCTTGCGGGCAGGATTTGATCAGTGTCGACATTGACTCCGGGATAGGGGACCGCGGTGGCTCGAAGTGTCTTGAAGGCTTGCACGATCACTCTCCCTGATCGAGTTGGCGGACATCGGTCACTCGCCCGGTCAGGGCTGCGGCGGCGGCCATGGCCGGGCTCATCAGATGGGTGCGGGCGCCACGCCCCTGTCGACCGACGAAGTTACGGTTCGAGGTCGAGGCGCAACGCTTGCCCGCGGCAACAGTCTCGCCATTGGTGCCGAGGCAGAGCGAACAGCCGGCGTCGCGCCATTGGAAGCCCGCTTGCAGAAAAATTCCATCGAGACCCTCGGCCTCAGCCTGTTCCTTGACGAGGCCCGAGCCGGGGACCACCCAGGCTTCGACGCCCTGCGCCACCATGCGTCCCCTGATGACGCTGGCGGCGGACCGGAGGTCTTCGATGCGGCCATTGGTGCAGGAACCGATGAAGACGCGGTCGACCGGGATGTCGGAAAGGGCCATTCCGGCTTTGAGGCCCATGTAGGCGAGTGCCTTCGAGATGGCTTCGCGGCGTTCGGCGGTGGTGGCCTGATCAGGATCCGGCACTCGCCCGTCGATCGGCGCGACATCCTCCGGGCTGGTGCCCCAGGTCACCATTGGTGCGATAGCGGCGGCGTCAAGGGTAACTTCCTTGTCGAAGACAGCGTCTGGATCCGATCCGATCTCCGACCATCGCGCGACGGCCTTCGTCCAAGCTTCGCCGGCAGGGGCGTAAGGGCGTCCCTCCACATAGTCGAATGTCACCTGATCTGGCGCGATCATGCCGGCGCGGGCACCTGCTTCGATCGACATATTGCAGACCGTCAGGCGGCCTTCCATGCTGAGGCTTCGGATGGCCGATCCGGCGTATTCGATGACATGCCCGACCGCTCCGGCGGCGCCGATCTCGCGGATGATGGCCAGGATAACATCCTTGGCGGTGACGCCGAGACCCAATTCGCCTTCGATGGAAATACGCATCGATTTCGGCTTGCGCTGCCAGAGCGTTTGGGTTGCCAGCACCTGCGTGGCCTGTGTCATGCCGACGCCGAAGGCGAGCGCGCCGAGCGCACCGTGGGTGGAGGTGTGGCTGTCGGCGCAAACGATGGTCATCCCGGGTTGGCTGATACCCTGTTCAGGTCCGATCACGTGGACGATACCCTGCCGACGATCGGCGAGTTCGAAAACGGTGATGCCGTACTCGCGCGAGTTTTCCATGAGGGATTCGACCATGCCGCGACGCTCATCGCTTGGAATGCGCGATACCTGTCGCACGTCGGTCGGCACGTAGTGGTCCGGCGTTCCGAAGGTCTGATGCGGCGATCGTGGCTTGAGACCGCGGGCGGCCAGGAATTCGAATGCGGGCGTATAGCCGAACGGTAGCCACTTCAATATGGGCATTACCAATTCGCTGAAGGACCGATCTGCTTGAGCGGCGGGATCGATCTCGACACTCTTCGCCTGGTGCACAGGCCGACTTGTCGTCGGCGTGTGTTTACGACGAAGTGGATGTCCAAAACTCTCGGTGACATATTTGTGCGCTTGTTCGCCCTCGCTTGGTTGTGATGCCCAAGGGTGTTGCACGGAATGATTTTGTCCGCTCATGCTTGCCGAAAAAGAGCAGATCGATCGCGGGAGATAGCGAATGAAAAAGTTTCTGAAGTGCACTGCGGCCTTAATCGCTTTTGTAACGACGACAGAGCTCGTCGGGGCCTGTTCGGCGCTCGCTCGTGGTAGCGGCGCGAATATCACTAACTCGCCTGGGTATCAGCGGCGTCTGCAAGAGTCTCGGGGATACGTCACAAATCAATCAGGTTCAATCTTCGCGCCGCAACCGGTACTTGGGCCCAAGAGCAATAAGTGGCGCCGCCGCCATCGGCACTGAACCGATCGTCGTGATAAGCGCGACGCGCGGTTAAGCGGCTCCGCCGGCCGCTGCCGTGTCTATCGTTCCGAGCGGCAAGGCAGCCGCAAATGGAAACTCCCCGGTGAATGTCTTGTACGAGCCGGTCTACAACATCACTGGCGTGGGCGAGGACAGGGACTTCGTGCGCAGCCTCCGAACGGTTCGGAAATGAAAGATTCGGGGCTGTTACTTCATCGGCCACACTATAGGTGAGAAGGATAGCCGTCGCCTGGTCATCTCGTCTCGTAGCGATTCCGCGTACTCTCGCACGGCCGGCCCACTTACAAACGCAAACTTGCTCTGGTGATCAATCTCGACTTGTTTGCGAATATTCTCGTGAAATAGCAGCAAACTATCGTCGCTCATGTTGCTAGCGCTCATGATCGCCCCCAAACTCGATAAAAAGCCGCAGGAAACTGTCCTGCGGCACCGGGCTCAAAAAATGAATTGTGATATGAAAAAGCACCAGCCCCGGGACGTTAATTTATACACAAACCTAATAATGAAAAGTTGAAAAGTACAGCGGTAGTATGTGGGCAACGAAGACTGGCCGCCATCACCGAAGTCACGGATGTCTGGCTAGTATCTTTGTACCGCAATGCTGCTGGCGTTTATCAGTCAAGTACGAGCCGAGACTTGAAGCAAAAATTCAGTGCGGCCAAAAAGGCGGTGGCATTTGTCGGAAACGACAGTCGCGCGTTAATCGGTTATTTACGTAGTTAACCCAGCATTCGCGTGGGCCGCCGGACTGGTCCAGTGTAGTGCGTAACGGCCGCCGTTGCCTCAACCCAGCGGCGGTCTTTTTTATCGTATGTTCGCTCTTGCTACTTGGCTTTGCAGGCGAATGGATCTTAGCCATGCGCTACGAAATGCGGATGCTGGAAAGCGGTTGGTCGGTCTGGGACACGGAAGCGAACGTCGTCGCGATGGTCGAGGGCCACTGGCAGATTGGCATGAGCTTGGACGATGCCGACGACCTGATGAACCTGTTGAACCGGCTGGATCATGAGGCTAAGCCTGCGGGGAAGTAACCTGTGCGCCGCGGTGTCGGCATGATCGCTAGCCGGCAACATCCGCTAGTGAAGCTTGAGATCAAACCTGTGCCGAAGCTTGTCTGCGATCTGCCGAATTTTCCACGCGAATTGCGCGTCTCGAACAGGGTCAGGGGAATAGCATTTTGCGATCCAACGGCGCTCTCCGGCTCCATGAACCGTTACTTCGGCCCCGCGAGGCCACTGCATGGACAAGTCACTTTCGGCTCTGATGAACAGCGCTATTTCGTTGGCGGTCATTTCGATCTGGGTGTCGTGACGGGTGGCTCTACGCCGTTCAATTCGGCCTGAAGACGCATCGCTTCGTCTTTCGGAAGCTCAAGAAGCTGTCGGCCGGCAAAATGGGCGGGGCGCCGCTTTTCGCGATCCCAAACCATCCAATCGGTCACGCCTTGTCTCGCCAGATATCGCATGGAAGCCGAATAACATGGAATTTTCCCCGATCCTACACGTGTCGGTACGAGGATGAGAACTGGCCCTTCGGCAATATCTGCGGATGTTCGGTTACGACGCGATCGCGGGATGCTAGTCGTCGAACAATTCGTATTGCGGTCTCAGCGATATCGTTAGCGCCCCTACTCTTCGCGCGCACTGGACGTGTGCGAGGTTGTCGGCCGAACCCGTAACTGCAGTCCAGCCAGGACCCTCGGAAGTTTTGATCCGCCTGATTTCGACGCGCATATCCGGAGGACACTCTGGAAAGTCTTCCATTCGGCGATGGATAAGGTCAGCCAAATCGGCCTTGGAAATAGGAGTTTTGGGCATAGCCCCTCCCTAAAAAAGCGGAACTATAACACCGAATCGCGGCATGTGCCTCTCCTGTGTTTTGTCGCAGGGGCGGCCCTGGGCCGACTTGTGCTTTCTACTTATTCGATTGTCCTTCGCCAGTTTTCTACAGCACGAGACGCTGCGTCCCACAGGTGTGAAGATCCACCCGCAGGGCTACGGATGCTGTCGGCAAGCTGCCCAAGTATCTCGATAGCATGCGTATGCGCTTGAGCGACTTCAGGTCGATCATCATGTGCAGGAAAGTCAGTTGTCAGGCCTTCAACGAGTTGCGCTGAAGTTCTGCGTTCAACGGTTCTGGCTACTTTCAAGATCGTAAGCCCCTGTTGTGCGTCCGAACGATCGGTTGGAACCATTCCAAACAAGGAATGCGAATGGTCAAAGTTGCCAAAAACAGAGCCGATCTGGAGGAAATCATTCGGATCAAGAGCAGAGCCATCGGGCCTTGGCCGAAAAACATGAGCGTATTGGTCTAGACAAAGCTGCGCTCAATTGATCGAGGTCTCAGGTAAAAGTCCGATTCTGAGATTGCGCGATTCATCGTGTTTTGCATTATGTGTTAGGTCGGCGCGTTTGAAACCGCGCCGAGAGTAGAGAGAGACCTCGGCGTCCCAAGGCCTCCCCCGTTCGAATACCCTCAACAGGGCTGCGCACTACGGCAGGCATACGTTCCTCCCGTAATTCGGATGACGCGTTCAGGTGGGCTGAACGTCGTCATACGCGCTGTTGCCAACGTACTATCGAAGCGCTCCCGCACCCCGATCGCGAATCAGCATCAGCACATACCCGATTGGACGCCCCACGGACTCCTCTGCGCAATGCACATTGCGGGCAGCAGCAGAATTATAAGTGGGCAACCAAACGCCACCAACAGGCGAGCGAAAGCGCCCCGGATGGGGATTGTTTTACTAACCTAATCAGATGTTGGGCGAATCTTGACCATTACTGCGCCGCACATTTCATAAAATGGCAGCACGAAAAACGTCAGAGGCGGCTGGTAAGGGCCTTAAGCGAGCTTCAATCATTGCCATGAGGACCGCACATCGCAAAGGCCCCGTCGGTGGCCACCGCACGGCGATCGATGACTGCGGCGGCGAGCTTCCTGTCGCGCGCTGCTGTCGAAGCTCGGCAAGGCGGGAGGCGAGGGTGACCATCCAGTGGAAGCCTCTCTCGTCGATTCAAGTGACGTCCGTCTGATCTTGCATTTCTGTGATACCCAAAATCCGTTCACGCCCCTAACCAGCGGCGGCTTCATACTCGGCGTCGGCGTGGCGCTCCAACTATTCGGCCAACGCGGCTAAGCCGCGTCATCCTTTCGGGGTGGTGGCGCGGCTATTTTGGTTTCGAAACTAGTTGCCACTGTCAGCGTTGAAATGGGCGTCGCGCATCCCCCTACCCAAGTGCGGCGCGGGGGCCTCGCCGATGCGCCCCCGAGCGCTAGGCGGGTCTCTTTACTCACCTTTAATCACCATGGGACAAGATACTTCTAGGCTTTGGCGAGCCTATGAGTGGAACGAAGAAGCCGTCGCGGGCCATGAAACCGCGGCGGCTTTTCTCACTCCACCAGCCTGATCACGCGCCGACGGTTCATTCGCGTTAGCGCATGACCAAGTCCTCCCGATCGAGAGTGGCGAGCAGGAGGTCGACTGTCTCTGCCCGATCGCGCAGCCGCCCGGGCGCGTTGTATTCGCCAAGGATCCTTCGGGCGTCCTCCATCGCGCTCAGAACCACTTCCATGTCGGGCGTCTTCATCGGTCCCTGGCCAGCTTACGCCGGCCCCAATGCGTATCCTTGCGGCTCGTGTCGTAGACCGGCTCACCTTTCGGATAGAGCGCCTGCATCATGCCGATCCGGGCGAACTCGACGGGGCCGCCGTGGTCGGCCGCTTGGATCAGGACATGCATTGCGTTCTGCCATGCGCGGCTATCGTGTTGGGTCTTGGGTAGGCGAGTGATGTAGGCGCCAGCGTCATGCAGCGTGACCAACGGCTCGCCCTTCGGCAGCGGGATCGGCTTGGGAAAATGTGTGTACCAGCCGGGCTTCGACATCACGCGAGCCTCAGGATTAGCTGGCGTTCAGGCCCGGCGTGCCGGGTAACGAACTCTTCGACGACGCCGGTTAGTTCGTCATAAGCGAGATCCGCGCGGCGGCGGACTTCGCGGGCAACATCTTTTGAGACGTCGCGCGACCATCCTTCGACGGTGTTGAAAGCCACGACCCGGAGCGGGTCGGGATACTGGCCATCGAGGAGGTCTAGATGACCGTCTCAAGGTCCGTTGCCGCGGCATCGACTTCGCGCCAAACGCAACCTCCATCATGACCGTCGCAGTCCATCACGAGATATACCATCTGATCTCCGCCACTGGGAACGATCGAGGGCGTCCAATTCGACCGACGCATACGCAATACTCCCGACGCAACAGAACCGCGATTCAAGCAGGTTGGAGCGCATTCGTTCCAGACAAACGCTCGTGATCAGGGCTGACATAGAAATTGACGGGCGTATTCGTCAGCGACTTGATTGTGGGGGACGTCCGGGCTGGAAAATTGGCGGTTCCGGGCGCATATTCTGAGAATGGAGACAATTGTCCGATGCGATTGCGGTGCCGAGTACAAACGCACTGAAACAAAGTTCTTGCTACCGCATACGGGTGGCGCGGTCTGCACGGTTTGCGGGGCTGCGCTAGAGGCGTGGTGGGAAAGCATCCACGTTCCCTCATTCGAACTTGTCAAGCGTCCAGACAGAAAGCCGGAATGACAGGGCAAAGACCCGGCTGCGACTTCTCCTACCCAAAATTATCGCATGGGCCAAGCACAACGACCAACTTGCCCCGGATGCGGGGCCAACCTGATCCTAGCGCTGCCTCCGGGAGGGAACGGGCCGCGCTCATTCCAATGCTTTGAATGCGACCGACCGGATCCGCTCGAAACCGATGCGGCAAAATGGGTCGAAGGCAAGCTGAGATCCCCGCAGTAAGGTGTGGCCGAGTAGGCCAGGTTCGCCGTAACATGAAGCGGTAGCTGACGACATCGCGGGAAAAGCTGATCTTAGCTAGCGACCGAATTGTACGGTCTCTGAGCGAAACTGCGCCCGAACTTTCAGAGGGCTCTAGTATGCGTATAGCTTGCACTGCAGCGATCGTCGCTTCACTGCTGGTCGCGCCTGCTCAGGCCGAAATCCGCATCCTCGGAAGCCTTGGTGGTCCGGTCGGCCCATTCCTATACTTATTCGAGAGATTGCGCGCTTCCGGTGAGCCGGTGGTAATAGATGGACCCTGCCTGTCGGCCTGCACGCTGGTGTTGAGTGCGCTGCCGGCAGGCCGCATCTGCGTGACACGTCGCGCAGTGCTGGGCTTTCACGCGGCGCGTTCAATCGATCGACAGGGACACCTCTACGCCGAGCCCGAAGCGTCACAGGTGGTATTCGAAGCCTATCCCTACGCCATCCGCCAATGGATACAGCGCCACGGCGGACTTACCTCGCGACTCTTGCTGCTCCGTGGGCGTGATCTGGCTGTGATTTTTCCGATATGCCGATGAGCCGCGGCTTCCGGCGTCGCGTAGGGCCGCTCTTGCTTGAATTTCTGAAGTTTAACATCGGTCATGATGCGGTTTGGACGCGATTCCGCCGGCCGTCGTCAAGCCAGCAATGTTAGCTGCGGGCTTATTACATGTGAAATGTAGGGGACCGGGCAGACAGGAATTTGGCTGCGCTTTAAGCTGCTGAATGCCCCTTTACAGATTCCAGATCCAGCAAAGCGGATCGCCCGATGTGGGCGGTCAGGATATGGAGCTTGCTGTCGACCACGCTGCGTGGACCGAGGCCGCTGGAGTTTGCCGCGATCTAGGCTGCGATCTTATCGCCGAGTCCGCATCCAGAGCGGCAGCTGGCGGTGCTGGACGAATCCGGCGTGGCTATTTTCAGATTTAGGTCCACCGCAGAAAAACTCTGATGCGAGCCGCGTTCTGATTTGAAAAAATAGAACGCTTCGCGCTTAGGTGTTCCGTGGCAGGAACGCCTAGTACTTTATGCGAATTTCAAACGGAGACATTTGAACCTTAGCATTGCCGTGATGACCGATGTCTAGGGTGATGTGCGCCCTACGAATGGAGTATCAGCGTTAGTAAAGTTATTTGGAGAGTAAAATGGATGTTATTCAGCCGACTCTTGCGGCCGTCAACGACAGAGCGGCCAACCTGATTGCTCAACTATGCAAATTGCACCAACTCCGTGAGCGGCTCAGAAAAGCGCAATTATCGGCGCGGAGATCGCGGCGCCGGTATCGGCGGACAACAACAAGAACTTAGAATAAAGACCGCCTCCGATGCGCCATTCTGACCAGCATGGCCTTCGAATCTTCGCATAAGGTGCGCTGAGCAAGTCAATGGGAATGGCCATGTTTACAATTGCTCAGTGCCGCGCGAAGGCCGCTCAAAAGCTGGAGCGGGCCGAAAGTAACCCACGGCATAGGCGAAGCCTCACAACGGCAGCCGAAGCGTGGCTCCTCCTCGCCGATCGACTTGAAGAGATAGACTCGGCAATGGCCGGGAAAGATCGCGGGCAGGGCGGCAGGTTGCCGGCGGTGTCCCAGGTGGCCTTGAATAGTTGCGGATGGCCTGCTGGTTCGTCGTCATCGAATACAAATTGCACATCGATCTAAGTCCGGACTTTCCACCCGGCGGTGAACGGCACCGCATGCTGCGTGTTGGTGTGCCAGTGCGGTTCGAAATTCACCGCGCCGACCCCGCCGCACTCTTCACACAGCATGTGCCGCCCGATCTGCACCCACGTCAGATCCTGCGGCAGCGTTGCGAGCTCCACAGTGGCCTGATGGCGGCACGCACCTTTCAGGCAATGCATGCCGACCGTGACAAAGCCCTGCCTGATCCAGCTCGCCGGGCCACCGGCCTGGTAGCTCTGGCGCCAGTGACCTGGCACCTTGCGGGTACGAACCGTCCCACGCTCGGTCAGCACCGCGATTGGCGTGGGCCGGAACGGCTGGCGGCCGAGAAAACGGACGGGTTGGTTCGTCATCCGCGCATCAAAGCGTAGTCAGTGCGGGCAGGCAAAGCGTCCTCGATATTGGGTTGGAACGGCACGCGTCATACTGGCCCTCGCGTGTTTCGCGGTGACGGCTGGTCAGTCCTTGGTTTTCGAATAAAGGTATTGGCCGCCGGTTAGCCCCGGCGGAAGGGGATCACATCGCCGTCAGCGGCCTTGAGGGCCGCCTTTCTCCCCGCCACTGGAGGCGAATCCATATGGCACGGATTGAAACCCCACCACCCGCAGCGATCGCAGACATAAATAAAGCCATCGGGGCCCGCGACGGGTCCAACCGCTAGCGGGGTCTCGCAATTGCTGCAGCGGCATCTGACCTGCCCCTGCAAAGTTCCTCCACGTGGAGTTAGAGTCCGGCCTTGTGAAGGACGGACAAATGAAGCGAGCCCGGTTTACGGAAGAACAGATCATAGGCGTACTGCGGGAGCATGAGGCGGGCGCCAAGACCGCCGATCTCGCCCGCAAGCACGGCGTCTCGGAAGCGACGCTGTATAATTGGAAGGCCAAATACGGCGGCATGGATGTCCCCGAGGCCAAGCGGCTGAAGCAGCTCGAGGACGAGAACGCCAAGTTGAAGAAGCTGTTGGCGGAGCAGATGCTGGATGCAGTCGCACTCCGCGAGCTTCTGGCAAAAAAATGGTAGGGCCCGCCGCCAAGCGCGAAGGTGTCGCGCATCTGCAGGCCGCGCTGGGCCTCTCAGAACGGCGGGCCTGCTCAATCGTCAATGCCGATCGCAAAATGATCCGCTATCGGTCACGCCGGCCACCGGACACCGAACTGCGCACGCATCTACGTGAGCTTGCCAATGAACGAAAACGCTTCGGCTACCGCCGGCTGTTCGTCCTGCTGCGGCAGAAAGGCGAGCCATCGGGCATCAACCGCATCTACCGGCTCTATCGGGAGGAAGGCCTCACCGTGCGCAAGCGGCGCGCTCGACGCCGCGCTATGGGGGCGCGGGCGCCGATCCTCGTTGAAGCAAGGCCGAATGCTCGTTGGTCGCTGGATTTTGTCCACGACCAATTCGCCTCCGGCCGCCGATTCCGGATCCTGAACATCGTTGATGACGTCACCCGGGAATGCCTGGCGGCGATCCCCGACACATCGATCTCGGGACGGCGTGGCACGCGAATTGACCACGCTGATCGAGCAGCGCGGCAAGCCGGCAATGATCGTCTCGGATAATGGTACTGAGTTCACGTCGAACGCCATGCTGGGCTGGGCGGAAGAACACAACATTGTCTGGCACTTCATCGCACCGGGCAAACCCATGCAGAACGGCTTTTGCGAGAGTTTTAATGGTCGGATGCGGGACGAGCTTCTCAATGAAACCCTGTTCTTCGGCCTCGATCACGCCCGAACCCGCATCACTGATTGGGCCGATGACTACAATGACCAGCGCCCGCATTCGGCGTTGGGCTATCTCACCCCGGCGGCTTACGCCGCTAAACTCACCGCAACATGCGATCGGCTGCGCAACCCCGACCAGCTCCGCCGATCGCATGTTGCTCTACCCGCGCCTGACGGCGTAAAAACCGCCGAGACTCTAATCGTCGCTGGATGAAAGTTCAGGGGCAGGTCAGAAATATTCCGCCAATTATCGCCAGCACCGGCAACATTGGTTTTAGGTCATCTGCGTTGGAAGCGTCTATCACAAGTGGCTTTTTCTGGACGGCTGCACGTAGCCGAATTTGCTTGCGAATGTGACTGCGATCAGACGCGGCAGGACTCAAATTCCTGTTTGAGCCGGTCCTTGGGCAGCCCCCTTCCGATGAACACTAGACGGCTGTCGCGCTTTTCATCCGATTTCCACGGACGCTGGGAACCGCCTTCGAGAAGCATGTGCACGCCTTGGACTACGAAGCGCTGATCGTCGTCCTTCATCGCAATGATGCCCTTCATTCGAAGGATGTCTGTTCCGAAATCCTGCGTAACCTTCTGAATCCAGGGAACGAACCGCGCGGGATCGATTGGGCGGTCGGCGGTCAGGGACAGGCTGCTGATCTCATCATCGTGTTCATGTTCGTGTGTTTCGATAAGAAAATTCGGCACAACCTCGAGAACGCGGTCAATGTTGAAGGCATCGCGGCCAAGCACTTGGGCGAGATCGAGGCCGCAGCGTTCGGTGCGATGGATAGCGGCATAAGGATTGATTCGGCGAATGCGCGCTTCGACCGAGGCGAGGTCGTCCGCCGTGACCAGATCGGTCTTGTTGAGCAGCACGATGTCGGCGAAACCAAGTTGCTCCTGCGCCTCCGGAGCACGATCAATCTCACCAAGTAGGTGCTTGGCGTCCACCACGGTCACAATGGCATCGAGCTTGGTCTGGCGGCGAACGTCTTCATCCACAAAAAATGTCTGCGCGACGGGCGCAGGATCGGCGAGACCTGTCGTTTCCACGATGATACCATCCATGCGGCCCTTGCGCCGCATCAGGCCGCCAAGAATTCGTATCAGATCGCCGCGCACGGTGCAGCAGATGCAGCCGTTGTTCATTTCGAAGATCTCTTCTTCCGCATTGACGATGAGATCATTGTCGATTCCAACCTCGCCGAATTCATTGACAATGACGGCGTAGCGCTTGCCGTGCGTCTCCGTCAGGATTCGGTTGAGCAGCGTAGTCTTTCCGGAACCGAGATAGCCGGTGATCACGGTGACGGGAGTCTGGTTCGGAGCCGCCTGCATGGGATTGTCCTTGCTGATGTTGACGTTTGACGAAGCCGCTGCGAAATCCGGCTCACTTCGGTTTTGGAGACAGCTCAGACAGGCCGGCTTGTGCGACCAACGGCGCAAGCGCGTCGGTAAGGTCTGATTGAGTGACCTGCTCAAGCGGCTTGTCGATTTTGAAGGCCTCGGTTGGCCGTCTCGGATGCATGACGAGCACGATGGTCAGGGCGCCGCCGCAGCCGGGATCGCCGCAATCGCGTTCGCTGACGCTGACTACGGTGTCATCATCAGCGTTGATGACGGATCGGACTTGCACCTTCAGTCCAAGTGCAGCGGCGCTTCGCCAATTTGGCGTTTTCCTTGAGAAAAAAAAGGCAGCCATGTGCATCCGTCAGTCTGGCGGCGCTCGATCGGCGGCGCAATAAACGTATGTTATAACATTACACATGGGAGATCAATCAGCTTGTGTGCACCCCGGCATCGCCCAGCTTCCTCAACTATTCCATTATTGGATGGAATGATGGGCCGTCGGTGGGCAACCAAGCGCAGGCAAGGAGCATCGCAAATGGACACATGCACCGAGAAACACCATGCCAACCACACTCATAAGCATGGCCCGAAATGCGGGCACATCGCGGTTCGCCATGACGGCCATGTGGATTATCTTCACGATGGCCATCTCCACCATATGCACGAGGATCACGTGGACGAACATGTCATCGCGGTCAGCGCCACAAATCCCGTGAACTGCACGCCCCAAGTCCACTGCTCACACGTACATGGTCCGAACTGCGGACATGAAGAGGTGCCGCATGGTGACCATGTCGACTATCTCGTAGAGGGCCGGCTGCACCACCCGCACGGTGATCATTGCGATGATCACGGGCCCCTGCAGTTAGCCTGAGGGCGCCCACGACGGTGGTCAAACCGCATGACCTGGCTCATTTCCGATAATGGGTCAATCGCGTCATTCTGACTGCCGGCAGATCACTTCCGGTCTACACCGATAAACAGACATCCTGGGCCTGCTTCGGCATGTCTCAAAGGTGCCAGGATCGGAAGTCGCGATTCATGGTTCAAGTCTCAGAGCAAAGGTTATCAGACCCGCACAACACGATTTTGCGGCGCTATTCCGAGACCCATCGCACGGCGGTTAGCCATTGCATACGAGGAAGCCTTGGCAGAGATCGAGCTGGCTAATTCGTTCTCGGCGGCCAACGCCGGGCCGCCAACCAGCCCGCCAGAGGCGCGCCAAAGGCCAGGCACCACATGAATTGTGCAACGAATGGAGCGACGGCGGCCATCACCGTTGCGAACACGAGTGCGAAAACCGGAAAGACCGCGATTGCCAGCAACTCGGAATTGCGGCGACCTCTCAGCGCCAGAACCCATAGCAGCGCGTTCAAGCCGGCAATGACTGTCAGATGGAAGCCGTAGCTTACTGCGACGACACTATCGAGCCGATACGCGCCGTAAAGTCCATTCGTCACCAGAAGCATGACAATCGACAGCAGAAAGATCAGATTGAGGAAGACTTCGCTGCGGCTGCCTTCCGGCGCGAAAGTGAGTCGCCGATGATGGCTGAGCCAAAACACGCCGGCCACGATAAAACTGATCATCAGCGCGATGACAGGTTGTGCGTAGGCACCGACAAGCTCCATCCAGGCCGGCGCGTTTGCGAACCTGCTGGCCTTCGGCAGATCGTAGGCGAGCAACGTCATCGCAACGCCGAAGATGGTGTTGCTCAACGCCTCCAATCGGCGCATTTCGAAAAGGCCGATCTGCTTCAACCTCGCTCCCCCCCCTCAAAGCCGCCGGACACGAGACCTGGACATGCTTTCAGCTGTTGGATTGTCGGACATAGATTGCCCTTGTGGGCAAGATAAGAAGTCGCGACGCTTCTATAGTGATCATCAAAGCACGTTGGTTGCCATTGGGATAGGCCGCCATGTCCGAGTATGGGATGGTCCGGCCGTGCTCCCGCCCCACCAGCAAGCGATGCTTGTGCGGGGGCACCAAAGACAAGGAGCACGCCATGGCAGAAGCTCTCAACCGTTCAATCGCCTTCGCCGGCATCGACATTGGCAAGAACTCGTTCCACGTCGTAGGTCTCGATGAGCGCGGTGCCATCGTGCTGCGACAGAAGTGGTCGCGTGGCCAAGTGAAAGCGCGGTTCGCGAATATGCCGCCATGTCTGATCGGCATGGAAGCCTGCGTCGGCGCGCACCATCTCAGCCGCGGGCTCCAGGGGCTTGGCCACGATGCCCGACTGATGCCTGCGCGGTACGTTCGGCCCTATTCGAAGGGACAGAAGAACGACTTCCGCGACGCGGAGGCTATCGCCGAAGCAGTGCAACGCCCGACGATGAAGTTCGTCGCGACCAAGACCGCCGATCAGCTCGACCTTCAGGCGATGCACCGGGTGCGAGAGCGGCTGGTGAGCCAGCGCACTGGCATCATCAACCAGATCCGCGCCTTCCTGCTGGAACGTGGCATCGCTGTTCGGCAAGGCTTGCGCTTCCTGCGCGCCGAGTTGCCGGACATCCTCGCCCGACCATCCGACATCCTGTCGCCGCGCATGGTGCGGGTACTCGAAGGACTGGCTGGCGACTGGCGTCGGCTCGATGAGCGCGTCGAGGGTTTGTCGAACGAGATCGAAGCCATCGCTCGCCGGGACGCTGGTTGCGAGAGGCTGATCAGCATACCCGGTATCGGGCCGATCATCTCCAGCGCGATGGTAGCGGCGATCGGCGCAGGCGACGTGTTCTCCAAGGGCCGCGACTTCGCCGCCTGGCTGGGCCTCGTTCCCAGGCAAATCTCGACCGGCGACCGCACTATCCTCGGCAAGATATCGAAGCGCGGCAACCGCTACCTGCGGGTTCTGTTCGTGCAGGCGGCCTGGGTGGTGCTGATCAAGCCGCAGAGCTGGGAGCGTCACGGGCTCAAATCCTGGATTGAAGCCGCCAGGAAGCGGCTGCACCGCAATGTGCTCGCGATTGCACTGGCCAATAAACTGGCCCGGATCGCCTGGAGCGTTCTTGCGCATGGACGCTCCTTCGAAACGAGCAAACTCGCCGCGGCCGTCACTCAACCCGCCTAATCGCCGGGAGTATTGAAAGGACAAGCGATCACGTAGTCCCAGACCCTTTACCCGTTACCCGCCGAGGTCTGCGAGAGGATACGAAGAGATGGAGGATCGGTCTTCCCGGCGCATGCGAACACTGGTGACCCAACTGGCCCATCGAGGTCTGTCCGACAATGAGATCGCACGCGCGCTGATATCCATAGTGGTCCGGAGCGCAAACAACTCCAATCAGAGACCGGATACATTGATGCAAGACCGCTGACGCCACCTCGACGAAAACCTCTTGCAACGCACGGCCGGACCATACATTGGGTCAAACGCTACAGGTCGTTTGCCGGCTTCACATAGGCCGGCCGTATCAACCGCACGGTGTGACCCAGTGCCTGCAGTTCGCGCGACCAATGGTGCGCCGAGGCGCAGGCTTCGATACCGACCAGACATGGCGACAGCTTCTTGAAGAACGTCAGGACATAGCGACGCTTCAATTGCCGGCGGATGATCACCTGGCCGCCAGCGTCAACGCCGTGAACCTGGAAAACCGACTTGGCGATGTCTAAACCGATTGTCATTATCGTCTGCATGGCTCGCTCCTCTGAATCGTGGGATGTTATTCGGCCCTTTAATTGCGTGTTGCTGTCAAGCTTCCTGGAGATGTCGGCACTGGGGTCATGGTCCTTTCCGAGGTCGACGGGCGCCTCATGATGATGTCCGGGTCGGACGCCTCAACGTATGCAGCGGAGTGCGGACGGGCCGCCACCAGCCGAATGACCGAGGTCGTCACAACCACCGTCCCAGCGGGACATCGCCAACCCGGTGAACCGGGCCAGGAGCTTGCAAATCGAGATCAGGCTGCCTTGGTCTGCCCCCATTCAAAGGAAGTGCCGTCAACCCAGATGCAGTGAAGGATGACGGCGATCTTGCGGGCGACGGCAACCTTTGCTTTCTTCATTCCGACGCGCTTTGCGAGTTTCATTCCCCAAGCCTTGAGCGAGCACCATTTTTTAGTGCGATAAAGCAGAACAGTCGCTGCCTCAAACAAGTAGCTTCGCAAAAGCCTGTTTCCCCACCGGGAGATTTTGCCATTGGAGTCAGTCTCGCCGGATTGATTGCGTCGAGGCGTGAGGCCCAGATAGGCACCGACCATCGACGCCGATCGGAAGCGTGAGGCGTCGTCGATCGTATGGCGAAACGTCAATGCGGTCACCACCCCTGATCCCACGTCATATTGCCCATCTCACTACGTTATTGAAAGACAAAGGTCTTTTGATTTGGATTTGATGATGACGGGCTTTTGCAGCACGCCCTGACGCGCTCGATCACATGCTGATCTTCGATATCCCGTCGTTTGATTACCCAGGGTGCGCCTGCACAATATTGCTTGGCGGGAATGACGCCGGCGCGTATCTGGCGTAGCACCGTCAGGGGGCTCAGATTGAGCATCCTGGCTGCTTCAGGCAACGTGACTTCGCCGCGCTCGGCCCATTCGCCATCCCTGTAGACCGAGATGCCGTGCGTGTTGCGGAAGCCCCGCACACGCGACTGTGTCCATCCATTCAATCGGCCTGTTCGCTTACCTGTCCGGTTGAGCATGCCGGCAATGGCTTTGTCAGGCATCAATCGCGCGCAGGCGCGGATCAATTCCACCGTCTCGGGCTCGACGGCCCACCGTGTTTGTCCCCTCCGGTTCTTTCTCACCATCAGGCGGGTATGATCGCCGCCCTGCCAATGCAACAATAAATGAATCTGGTCATCCTCGACGCAGGCTACCACCTCACGCAACACGACTCGGATGATACGCTTACGCGTGACGGCAGTGGCCGCCGGATGATGCCAAGCAGCCTCCAGGTCAGCCCCCATTTGCAGCAGACGCTTGCGCTCCTCTGCACTCAAGGTCGCCGGCCGCTGTCGAAGCAGCGCCTCCATTTCCTCCTCGAGTGCGCGTACGGCCGCAAGGGCGGCATTCCACCGCCGCTCGAGTTCGCCAGCGACCAGACGATTATCAGGGTCGACCGTATCATACTGTCGGCGTGCCCTGGTTGCCTCGTATCGCGCCTGCTCGAGCGCCAACTCGATCTGGCGTTGTTTTTCGCCAGACTGGTGCTCGCATTGTGTGATCGCTTGGATGGCTGCTTCAACACCGAGCGGCTGCAGCAACCGCACAATCTCGGCTCCCACCGCCTCATCGACCCGCAAAGCGCCGAATGAGATACAGGGACCAGCACCGGGATTGCTCCGGGTCGCGTCACAATTATAGCGGCCGACATCGCCCTTGGTGCCATTGTAGCTAACAAGCAGCCGGCGGCCGCAATGACCACAGCGCAGCAGGCCGGCGAGCAAAGCCTCCCCCTTGCGCACCGGTCCGCGCACCATCATGCCCTTACCATTGGCGTTGTCAGCGATCAGCCGTTGATTCCTTTCAAAGTCTGCCCAGGACAAATAGCCCTCGTGATGCTCGACGAGCAAGACCGCCCAATCTGAGCGATCTTTGCGGCGGCCGCGAACGATTCGCTTGCGGCCATTTTCGATTGTCATCCGACTTCCGGTTCGGCCAAAGGCGTAAGCACCAGCATAAACAGGATTGGTGAGAAGATTGCTCACCGACGTGTAGACCGGTAGCTTCCACATCACCTGATGTTGTCCCGAGACTTTGGGGTCGATATACGGCAGCGCGATCTGGTCACCTCGAAGCGACAAAAACACTTGGCGGATGCTTTGCATCTCGGCAAACCGGGCGAAGACCAGCCCAATCGCCTCACGCACGCGCAGGTCGGGATCCATTTCGATTTTGTCGCGGCCTACTTTTACATAGCCAACGGCTACCGAGAAGAACAGCTCGCCCCGTCGTGCCTTCTGCTTCAGGGCTTCCATCGAACGGGCCCGCAGGAGCGACAGTTCGAGCTCGCTCATCGTCCCCTTCATGCCCAGCAATAGCCGGTCGTTCGGATGGCGTGGTTCATACGTTCCATCCTCATCGACGATCACCGTGCCGACCAAGCCGCAAAATTCGATCAGAGTGTGCCAGTCGCGTCCGTTGCGCGCCAGGCGCGACGCCTCGATCGAAAACACGGCACCAACGCGGCCTTCACAGATCGCTGCAAGCAGCCTCTCGAATCCCGGACGGCTGACGCCCGAACCCGAGCGACCAAGATCGTCATCAATGACTGTCACATCCGTCCAGCCGAGAGCTCGAGCACGATCAGCAAGGCCATATTGACGCCGTCGGCTCTCATGATTGTTGGCAAGCTGGTCGACGGTGGATTGCCGAATGTAGATGAAGGCGCCCCGCGCCAGATGATCAGGCGTGATCTTCATCACCTGCCTCCGTCACTGCGACGACACTGAGTATTTCCGACAAAAGCGCGCTCACCAGTGGCAATAGCTTCGCCCGCTCGGACGCTGTCATCGGTACCAGTGGCGTCTTGGGCACGAAGAGGTCGGATTGGCGTTGATATTGTTGCCGACGCGTCATGCTTGTCTCCTTCACGACGGGAATCGTCGTGCAACAAGCTTAGGCAGGTATCGAGCTCGAGACGGAGCTCACGCAGATGCGCCAGCGGCAGAAGTGGAATCTCCGTCACCACCATCGCCTCCGCCGAATCCTCCGTCATCCAGATCGGCAGCTGCGCCAGTGTGCCATCGGGCTGACGGATGGTCACAGCGACGTCGTTACCACGGCGATGGCGACTGGTCACGATGACCGTTTGCCCGTAACGGGGATGAAATCGGTAACGGATAATCGTCTCACGCAACTGATAGTGAGCATTATGAAGTTGTCGCGCCGACACCGGGAATCGTCATCAGACGCCGGCAAGCCGTATCGTCCCGAACAACCGCCAGCAACTGACGATGCAAGGTCATGAAGGTCTCACGGAGCTTTTGCCGAACCATTAGCAGCGGCACCATGATGCTGGCCAAGTCCGGCATGTCTTCGATCAACTCGCGGATACGTACCTCGAAGCCAGCGGCGCCGACGACGCCTACCTTGAGCCCAAAATTGCGCAGCATCCCCCGAATATCATTTTCAATAGCGATGGACTTTTCCTGCACCAGCTTGCGGGCCGTCAGCAACGCCCGTCGCTTCTGGCTGGTCAGCGTCTTAACGTGGACAGGGCGAAACAAATTGACGCGCATCATCTGCGCGATGCCACGCGCATCATTGCGGTCGGTCTTGTTTATCTGGGCCTTGAGGAAGGCCTTGGCGTGACGGGTCTCGATGCAGATGGCGGGCAGTCCAGCTTCCACCATCCCGCTAAATAGCCATTGCGACAGTGGCCCCGCCTCGAGGCCAATCCGAACGAGCGGCGTCGCAGGATCCCTCAAGATCCGGATTAGATCTTCAGGATGGCTTGGGACTTTTAGCTCTCGGAGAACCGCGCCCGCTTCATCCAAAATGCATACGGAGGTCTCTTTCAGCGAGACGTCCAAACCCGCATAATACTTCATGCTGCGCTTCCCTTCTGATGCTAGTGGCTGTTGGAGAACAGACCACGTTTATCATTAGCCCGAAGCGCAACACCTCTACCTAGAACCTAAAAGATGGGCTCAAGCCGAATACCCCATCTGAACCTAGTCATATGTCCGATAGAATTTACGCTTCTTTATTGAGCGAAGATCGCGCTTTTCCCGGCCAGACCCACCGACCGCTACCCACATCTTCTGCCGTCTCGTCGCTGCTTTCAACGAAACGCGCATCAGATACGCTACAGCAAGGGGCGATTTGCCAAAATCGAACAGTCGGTAGCAAATTTCAACACCGCGCGCAGTGAGATTGCCCGACTCATAGCGATTGAGTGGGTGATAGGGATGCCTCTCATCAGTGAGACTTGCTCCATCAAGACAAAGTTCTTCCTTGAGCTTTGCCTGACGCCCGCGACCTTGTGAGCGGCCAGATTGTCCATAATGACGATATCGCCTGAGCGCAGTGTGGGGACCAACATCTGCTCGACCCAGGCCAAGAAGCACTCTCCGTCCATCGGACCATCGAGAAGCATCGGCGCAACGAAGCCCGCAAGCGTGAGACCGCTGACAAAGGTGACTGTCTTCCAATGACCGTGCGGAATTGCGGCGCGGCAACGCTCGCCTTTGGGCGCCCAGCCACGAAGGCGCGCCATCTTCGTCGAAAGGCCGCTCTCATCGATGAAGATCAGGCGTTCGGGGTCAAGATCGTCTTGGCCATCGAACCAATTCTCGCGCGCGGGCCTTTACATCCGCGCGCTCTTGCTCGCTGGCGTGGGCGGTCTTTTTTTATGCGTCTGGCCGTGCCGATCGAGAAACTTCCACACAGCGGTCCTCACAACGGTCACGCCACGTTCCTCCCGCAACCGCTCGACCATCTCGTCAAGCGTTGTGTCGGGCGCCTCGGCAAGCGCGCGCAGAATGAAATCCGCATGCCCATCAAGCACGGCCCCCTTCGGCTTGCCCTGTTTGGCAGGGCGAACTTCCCCCGTTGCCCGCTTCAGCCGCGCCCATGTCCCGGCGTCGCAATCCCGATCGCAAAGCGCTCCGCCGCCTGACGCGTCGATACCCCGCCTTCGATCGCCGAAACTACCCGCTCGCGTAAATCCATGCTGTACGGCTTGCCCATCCCATCCTCCCGACTCAGTCGCAAAGATGGAATCAGCATTCCCACCTCTAGAGAATCCCCTCCGACTCACTTTTTGCGGAATGTGCTCTAGCGAAAGGCAAATTGCCGTCGCACCGCTCAGCCTGATCGCCATCCAGTCGCAGAATCTGATGGTGGCTCATCCTGGTTCTTGCCAAGCCCTTCAATTTCCGTCGGCGGTCGACGTCATGAAAGAGCCATAGCGCGGTTTCGCAAGGCAGCGTAGCGCGGAGTAAGGAGGCACGCTGTGGCGTGGTTGCCGGGGGCTTGCAACACCCCATTCTTGCGATTGATTAAATGCGTTGTTCCGGGATTGGGGGCACGGGCGTTTGCCCTCCGAAGACGGAGATCACACGTTCGAATCGTGTCGGGCGCGCCATATCAGGCACATCTCCGTTCCTAGCTAAAGCCAGTATCGGTAGGCAGCCGCGGCCGTTTCGATGCCGACATAGCCGACCAGCGTCATTCTGCAGAGAAGAAGCCCTCAAGGTGCGCACCATTTGGCGGGAGAGGAAAGCTCCCCATGGAGCACGTGCCGGTGCCCAATTCGTTGAGGCAGGAGTCATTCTCCAGGGGTACTAGATGGTGGGATTCCACGGCATCAGGACTTCGCGATAGCCGCTCGCGGTCTTTTCGACGTGGGCGAGAGCGGGGAATGGGTAATGGAAGCCCTGAACCAGCATCTTCTCGGCCACCAGCATGTCGTAGACCGTTCGGCGTGTGGCTTCGGCCATGACCGGGTCTTGATCGATCGATGCATGCCAACCAGGATTTGCGACGAACAGCACCGGAATATGCGCCACGTCCCCCTGGATGAATACGCTGCTGGCGCCGGAGGACAGAACGAACGACGCATGCCCGACGGAGTGCCCGGGCGTAGCAATGGCGGTGAGCCCGGCCAAGACCTCCTTGCCTGCCTCGTACGGCGTGACCTTGCCACCAAGCGCGCCAAAAACCCGGCGGCTGTTCTTGAACAAGCCCTCGATCCGGCCCTTCGGCGCCCGGCTCATCTCGCCGTCGTCCATCCAGAATTTCCATTCAGCGGCCGGCACGAAGATCTCCGCATGCGGGAATGCCGGCTTGCCATCCGCGGCAACCAGGCCATCCACATGATCGATATGGAAGTGGGAGATCACGACGGCATCGATATTCGAGCGTTCAAGACCCGCAGCCTTCAGGTTGGTCGCGAATTGCCCGACTGTGCCTTTGCTTCGCTCAAACGCCGCATCGCCGAGACCAGTGTCGATCAGGATCAGCTTCGACCCCGTGTTCACGACGATTGGCGAGAATGGAACGGACAGGGCATCGGTGGCGCGATGGGCTGCAGCAAGCGCGGCCTTGACCTGTTCCGTTGTCGCGTTCGAAACGAAATTCTCGACCGGGAATGCCAGTGCACCATCAGTGATGACAGTGACCTCGAAGTCGCCGACTTTGTAGCGATAGAAGCCGGGAGCCTGCTTCGCCGCGATGGGCGCGGCTGCGTGAACTGTCGTTTCATGCGACAGGGCTGCACCTGCCGTTATCATCGCAGCGCCCCCAGACAACACTCCACGACGGGTCAAGAGATATGATGTTTTTTCGGCGCCGTTGTACATAGCCAAGGCCTCATGGTTGAAATAGGAGGGCCGATCGGTTCCGATCTTTCCCCATATGCGGACAATTCTTAGAACGGTCAACATGTCTCAAAGGTGCCACGACCGGAATCGATCAGCTTGTCGGCATTTGAAGCGGGATGGCTTTCGTTGCCTAACGATACATCACACCTATTTCAAGTCTCCGTTCTGCCGGCGCTTTGTCCGGCCCGGATTTCTGTTTCATCTTCGCTCCTTACGGCTACGATGAACCAGAAATCCTCCCTTCGTGAAGTCCCTCAAATTGTCTCATGGGTGCTGACGGGGAACACGGTAGACGTCGGAGAGGTCGGTTTTGGTCACAGCAATTGCCTGCAATCGCGCTGATGGGATCGTAGCAGTCCGGAGCAAGCCGCCATCCCAGCGACGCAGTTGCTGATCGCGCTGGTTCCGAGCATCCATACCTTGTTGACATTCCTTATGTCGCGTCGCATGCGGGCCCATCCGACAAAAGACGAGCCAACGCCGCACCAACATCTGATTGGCGTGGAGGATCGGCTCCGGCGCGCCCGCACGTGAAGGCTGCACAACTCGACGCGAACGACAACGCCCGGCCAAGCTCTTCGGAATTCATTTGCGCCAGCGCTCCGCGCCTGATCCGTCCGACGGCCCGCAAAGCGAACAGCAGTGCGGCTTGAAAGCTGTCGCCTGCCCCGATCGTATCCACCACATCTGTTGTGGGCGCTTCGACCTCAACCATACCCGCCCCTCCGTGCCATGCTTGCGCTCCTTTGATCCCACGCGTGACAACGACCAGGCTTGCACCGGCGGCAATAAGCGACCTCGCCCTTCCCCCGTAGTCACTGCCGCCATAGAGAAATTCAAAATCGACATCCGACATCCGCACGATGTCGGCGGCGGCGGCAAACACGTCCATCTGATCGACGTAACGCGCCTTGCGCCTGACCAGATTGGGCCGGCAATTCGGATCAAAGGAAATGGTGACCGATCCGCCGGCGTCCTTGACCACCGCAAGCGCGTTGGCCGCCCCCTGGTCGCTGGCAAGTGTCGTCGATCCGACATGGATTGCTTCGATCTCGTCGAAGGGGATTGAGCCCGGTCGATAGGTCCAGTTTCTTGATGCCGTCGCCTCGTCATAGAAGGCATATTGCGGCTCGCCCGCGACGGTGCGGACGAATGCCAGCGTCGTCTGGTGGTCGCTACGAACAGCATATCGAAGATCGACCCGCGAGGCCGACGCGTGGTCGGCAATGATGCGTCCGAAAAGATCGGTCGAGATGCCGCCAACAAACCCTGTCGGTGCGCCGAGACGGGCCATGCCGACGGCTATGTTGAGACAGGATCCACCGGCCACGGGCACGGCCGCGTCGCGCCCGTCCACCGCTTTGACAGGCAGGAAATCAACCAGGGCATCTCCGCAACTCAGCAGCACGGTTCTAACTTTTCGTCTCAAGGGTGGCGATCGATTCGATGTTCTGCATGGTATCGCGGCTTTCCCGGTCGAGCTTTCGCATCAGCCCGTGAACCCGCCGCTTTGTCCGGTGGTAGTCCGCCATTCCCGGCGTCGTTGGTTCGGTCAGCCGGCCGATCGCCGACATCGCGGCCATCGCCTCGCCAATCGTTCTGCAAGACCTCGCCGCGACTGCTCCCAGCATTGCGGCCCCGAGCAGGACCGGTTCCTGCGTTTCGGGCACCGCAACGGTGAGGCCCGTCGTATCCGCCATGATCTGGCGCACCAGCGAACTTCGACCTGCGCCGCCGCTGATCACCATCAGGTCGCTATCCACGCCGTTCGATCGAAAGCATTCGACGACATCGGCAAGACCATAGGCAAGCCCGCAAAGCCCGGCCACGAACAGCCGTTCCATCGAGCCGATGTCGACATCGAGGTCCATCCCTGCGACGATCGCGCGGGAGTCGGGATCGGCGAACGGCGACCGGTTGCCGAGAAACTCGGGCAGAACGTGGATGTCACGGGCAAGCAATGCCGCCTCCCCCGGGCGGCTGCAGCGCGAGACGATGCGCCGTTCGAGAAATTCCAGGATTTCCAGGCCGCCGGCATGCGCCATCGCAACGGCCTCATTATACGCGGGGTGGGATCTTATGAGATGGTCGATGGCCGCGCCCGCCGCGGATTGGCCGCCTTCGTTGAGCCAGAACCCCGGAACCATCCCAGAATAGTAAGGGCCCCAGACACCTGGGACGAAGCAAGGTTCGGAGGTTGTCGCCATGATGCAGGCCGAGGTCCCCATGATGTAGGCAAGACGACGGCATACATCGACTGAATCGCCAGACGTCTTGCGCCCGCCGATCGTGCCGGCGCCGCCGGCGTGAGCGTCGATCAGCGACGCGCCGACTGGCGTTCCCTCGAGCAGGCCGAAATCCTGCGCCGCAGATTTGGTGAGGCCAGCGCCCAGCGGCGTGCCGGGGGGGACGATCTCTCTTCCGATTCGCGCATATTGGTCCGAGGCAAGATCGCCAAGGCCGATACGCTCGAAATAACTGCCGCTCCAGCGTTGTTCGTGGGCGAGATAATTCCATTTGCAAGCGAGCGTGCACATCGACCGTGCCGTCGACCCCGTGGCGCGAAACGAAAGGTAATCGGCGAGGTCAAAGAAGTGACCGGCCAACCGATAAGTCGACGGCAGGTATCGCTTCAGCCACAGAAGCTTGGGAATTTCCATTTCGGGTGAGATCGAACCGCCGACATAGCGGAGAACGTCGTCCTGCGTTTCGTTAACCTGACGGGCCTCAGCTATCGCGCGATGATCCATCCAAACGATGACGTTTCGCCGTTCGTCGCCGGAGCTATTTACCGTCAGCGGATTGGCGCCGGCGTCGAGCACCACGAGCGAGCAGGTCGCATCGAAACCCATGCCCTTGACCGCGGAAGGCTCAATTGCTGCCTCCGCCATCGCGGCTCGGACCGAAGCGACGCAAGCTGCCCAGATCTCGGAAGACGACTGTTCGACGACGCTGCCCACGTCGTGCCACACCGTGATCGGATGCCGGGCGGTCGCCAGCAGGTTTCCTTTCTCGTCAAACAGCCCGGCGCGCGCACTCGACGTTCCGACGTCGACGCCGATGAAAGCCTGCCTCATTGCAACTCCGCCTCAGATCAGCGCCAGCTCACCAGCACGTATAACCGCCGTCAACGAGAACGACGCTGCCGGTCATCAGGCTGGCGGCGTCGGAGGCCAAGAACAGGACGACGGAGGCGATTTCGTCGACCTCCCCCATTCGGGCCATCGGCGTACCGCCGATCCAGGCATTGTACATCTGCGGGCTGTTTTTGACGAATGCGTTGAGGGGGGTTGCGACGTAAGTCGGGGCCACGGCGTTGACGCGGACGCCGCGCGCGCCCCACTCGGCCGCGAGCGACTTGGTGAGATGGTGCACTGCGGCCTTCGAGGCGTTGTAGTAGCACTGCTCCTGCGGTTTGTTGACGATGAAACCGGACATCGAACCGATGTTCACAATGGAACCCGACTTGGCGTCCAGCATGTATTTGCCGAAGGCACGGCAACACCAGAACGTGCCATTGAGATTGACGTCGACGACGTTGAGCCAATGTTCGTCGGTTACCTTCTCGGCCGGTGTCTCGCTTCGCGCAATGCCCGCATTATTGACGAGGATATCGATCCCGCCGTAACGAGACGCCAGTTGATCGGCGACCTCGGAAACGCGGTGCGAGTCCGTTACATCCATAATAACGGTCTCGGCATCCAGGCCTTTCGCTTTCAGGCTCGCACAACCGGTCTCAGCAGCACCGGGGTCGCGATCCGCGATCACGACCTTGGCGCCCGCCTCGGCCAACGCCTCCGCGCAGGCAAGGCCGATTCCCTGGCCGGCGCCAGTTACCAGGGCCGTTTTTCGATCCAGCCTGAATTTTTCCAGATACATTTTTTCTTTTTCCTGTTTGCTCGTTAAGGACGCCGCGGCCTTACCTCCTGACGACCTCACCCTCCTTGTCGAAACGGTGCAGGCGGGCCGGATCCGGCGAAAGCCACACGCGGTCGCCAGCTTTCAGGCTGAATTCTCCGATGCATCGCGCCGTCAGCATCCCAAGTTTTCCGGCGTCGACGTAGAGGAACGTATCGCTGCCCAGATGCTCGGCGACCGATACGGTTCCGGGCCAGCCTTCCCCCTCCTTGCCGATTTTCAGATGCTCGGGCCTGACGCCGAGCGTGGCGATGGCGGGTTCGTCGGCCGCCTCGCCCGGCACAAAATTCATCTTCGGCGATCCGATGAAGCCGGCGACGAACAGGTTCGCCGGGCGCTCGTACAATTCCAACGGCGTGCCGTATTGTTCGATATTGCCCGCGTTGAGTACGACAATCTTGTCGGCCATCGTCATCGCCTCGACCTGATCATGCGTGACGTAGACGGCGGTGGTCCCAAGCTGCTTCTGCAGTTTTGTCACCTCCATGCGCATCTAGACGCGGAGTGCGGCGTCGAGATTCGACAGCGGCTCGTCGAACAGAAACGCCTTTGGCTCGCGCACGATCGCGCGGCCGATCGCGACGCGCTGACGTTGTCCGCCGGAAAGATCGCGCGGCTTTCGATCGAGATAGGGGGTCAGGTTCAGCGTGGCGGCCGCGGCCTCCACCTTGCGGTCGATCTCCGGGCGCGGCAGCCCCGCCATCTTTAGGCCAAACGCGATGTTGCCGCGGACGCTCATATGCGGATAGAGCGCATAGGACTGGAACACCATCGACAGGCCGCGCTTGGCCGGTGGGACGTCCACCACGCTCTTGCCGTCGATCAGGATTTGTCCGCCGGTGACGTCTTCAAGTCCCGCGATCAGCCGCAGCAGGGTCGTCTTCCCGCAGCCGGACGGCCCGACGAATACCACGAAGGCACCGTCCTCGATATCCAGGTTGGCATCCTTGATGATGTTGACCGGCCCGAACGATTTGCGGACTCCTTGCAGCGTGATCTGGCCCATGATCTACGGTCCCCTTTGCTATTTGACGGCGCCGAACGTCAGTCCGCGGACGAGCTGCCGCTGCGTGAACCATCCGAGGATGATGATCGGAGCGATGGCGAGCGTCGATGCGGCCGACAGTTTTGCCCAGAACAGGCCCTCAGGACTTGAATAGGATGCGATGAAAACCGTGAGCGGTGCGGCGTCCAGCGTCGACAGGTTCAGCGTCCAAAATGCCTCGTTCCACGCCAGAATGAAATTGAGGAGAAGGGTCGAGGCGAGACCGGGAATGGCCATCGGCGTCAGCACATAGATGAGTTCGCGTCCGATGGTCGCGCCATCCATCCGCGCCGCCTCGAGGATGTCCTTTGGAATCTCCTTGAAATAGGTGAAGAGCATCCAGACGACGATCGGCAGATTGCCAAGACACAGGATGAAGACCAGGCCTGCGCGCGTATCGAGCAGCCCGAAATCCCGGTAGATCAGATAGATCGGGACCAGAACGCCGACCGGCGGCATCATCTTGGTCGAGAGCATCCAGAGCAGAACATCCTTGGTCCGTTTCGTCGGCGCAAATGCCATCGACCAGGCCGCCGGAACAGCGATCAGCATCGCAATCAGCGTCGAGCCTCCCGCAACCATGATCGAATTGAGCGCGTGATGCAGGTAGTCGCTGCGCTCCTGCACCGTGGCATAGTTCTCCGTGGTCCAGTGAAACAACAGGAATTTTGGCGGCATGGCGAACGCATCGAGCTCGCTCTTGAAGCTGGTCAGCACCATCCACAAGATCGGCAGGAAGATCAAAAACCCGAACAACCACGCCGCCCCGGTCGACACCCAAACCCGTCTCGAAGTTACCTTGCGTGCCATCGCTATGCCTCCAGATTCCGTCCGATGACCCGCACCAGGAAGAAGGCCACGATATTGGCGATGACGACCGCGACCAGCCCGCCGGCGGAGGCGTTGCCGACGTCGAACTGAATCAGAGCTTGTGCGTAGATCAGGAATGCAATGTTGGTGGTCTGCATACCCGGGCCACCGCCGGTCGTAACGAAGATTTCGGCGAACACCGAGAGCAGAAATATCGTTTCGATCAGGATGACCACCGTGATCGGTCGCGCGAGGTGCGGCAAAGTGAGATAGATGAAAATCGAAAGCGCACTCGCTCCGTCCATCTCGGCCGCTTCCTTCTGCTCCTCGTCCTGGGACTGCAGCGCCGTCAGCAATATCAGGGTGGCAAACGGCAGCCATTGCCAGGCGACAATCAGTATCACCGCGAACAAGGGCGCATCGGTGAACCAGTCGATCGGTGTCAGCCCGAATGACGTCGCGATCCAGGCGAACAGTCCCGAGACCGGATGCATCAGCAGGTTCTTCCACACCAGCGCGCTGACGGTCGGCATAACGAAAAACGGCGCGATCACCATCAGCCGAACGACGCTGCGCCCGATCACCGGCTGGTCGAGCAGCAGCGCGAGCGGCGTACCGAGCAGGATGGTGATGGCCAGGACCGAGCCGACCAGCACCAGGGTGTTCTGCAGGGAGGTCAAAAACGCGGGGTCCGTGAGAAAATATCGAAAATTCTCCAGCCCGACGAAACGCTCCGATTCCGGATCCATCAGGGTGTAATGGAGCGTCGAAAAATAGATCGTCATGGCCAGCGGGACGATCATCCAGATGAACAGCAATGCGACAGCCGGCGTCAGCAGGGCCCTTCCGAGGACCTGGGTTTGCTGGGTTGCCATCGCCGCCTCCTTGTTATCCGGAGAAACTCGATGAGGACTGCCGTCCGGTCGTTCGGACTGGACGGCAGTCAGTCTGCGGCTTGTCGGGAGGAGATCGCCGCAGGGATCGACGCGGTCGCGTTACTTGATATAGCCCGCGCGCTTCATTTCACGCTCCGTGGCCGATTGCGCAGCAGCGAGCGCCGCGTCGACCGTCGATGAGCCGGCTAGTGCGGCCGAGAATTGCTGGCCGACGGTGGTGCCGATACCCTGAAATTCCGGGATCGCCGCGTATTGCACCCCGACATAGGGCACCGGCTGCACCGTTGGCTTGTTCGGATCGGCTGCGTCGATCGACGCCAGCGTCAGCTTGGCGAAGGGAGCGACCTTCAGGTACTCCGGGTTTTGATAGAGCGAGGTTCGCGTGCCGGGCGGCACATTGGCCCATCCCTCCTTCTTGGCGACGAGCTGGGTGTAGTCCTTGCCGGTCGCCCATGCGATGAATTTTTCTGCAGCAGCGACCTTCTTCGAACCCGCCGGAATCGCGAGGTTCCACGCCCACAGCCAGTTGGCGTTCTTGCCTAGCCCCGCATTCGGCGCGAGTGCAAAGCCGACCTTGTCGGCAACCTGGGAATCCTTGGGGTTGGTCACGAAAGAGGCCGCTACCGTGGCATCGATCCACATCCCGCACTTGCCGGAGTTGAACAACGCCAGGTTTTCGTTGAAGCCGTTCGAGCTTGCGCCGGGGGGCCCCGCAACCTTCATCAGATCGACATAGGTCGTGAGAGTCTTCTTCCATTCCGGCTTGTCGAACTGCGGCTGCCACTTCTCGTCGAACCATCGCGCGCCGAACGAGTTGGACATCGCCGTCAACAGGGCCATGTTCTCGCCCCAGCCCGCTTTGCCTCTCAGACAGATGCCGTAGACGCCGCCGTCCTTGTCCGTGAGTTTCTTTGCCGCATCGACCACGAAATCCCAGGTCGGTTTTTCCGGCATCGTCAATCCGGCCTTCTGGAACAGGTCCGTGCGATACATCACCATCGAACTCTCGCCGTAGAACGGTGCGGCATAGAGCTTGCCCGAGACCGATACGGCATCGCGGATCCTGGGGAGCAAGTCCGCGGTATCGTAATCGGATCCGAGATTGTCGAGCGGAATGAGCCAGTTTTTCTTGGCCCAGATCGGCACCTCGTAGGTGCCGATGGTGAGCACGTCGAACTGCCCGCCCTTGGTCGCGATGTCGGTCGTGACGCGCTGGCGTAGGACGTTCTCTTCGAGCGTCACCCATTTCACCGTGATGTCGGGATTCTTGGCGGTGAACTCGTTGGTCAGCGCCTGCATCCGGATCATGTCGCCATTGTTCACGGTGGCAATCGTCAGGGTTGTTTGTGCGATGGAAGGGGCTGCGCCCAGCAGAATAGCCGCGCCCGCGAGGGTGCTGAGGACGTGCTTCACGGTAACCTCCCTTAGTTGGCGTTGAGCATATGCCCACGCCTTGCAATTATGTTCACACCGCGTCCTGACCTTGTCAAGGATCAGAATCCGGCTTCTGGAAGCTCGAACTTGGGTGAAGGAAATGGTGCGATGCAGTCGAATACCCTTGCATCGGCGTCGGCCGCCCGCCGGCTCAACCGGGTTGAAAGGCCGGCCGGTTCGCTACTGCTTGAGAATCGCGGCTGCCGTCGCTTCGTCGGTAATCAAGCCGTTGAGGAGGCGCCCCTTCAGCGCCGCCCTGATCGCCGCAACCTTGGCACGACCGACCGCCGCTCCGATGGTCAGGGCCTCGGCAGGTACCTGCGGTGGAATGCTGGTGAGGCGAAGGTTTGTCCCGCCTTTGATGAGGTGCCCCTCCTCGTCGTATGCCCAGCCGATCAGTTCGCCAACGGCGCCCAGCCGCATCATCTCGAGCAGCTCTTCGCGCGAGACGAAACCGTCAACGTGGACTTGCGCCTGCCGATCCATCTGGCCGACCCCGACAAGCCGCAGGTCGGCCTTGGCGGCGACCGCTCTCACCTTGGCGATCGGATCTATCTTGAGCATCTGGTCGCGCTCCCGCTCGGACGACATCAGAAACGGCAGCGGCATCGGATAATGGCGCGCCTTGGTCCGATCGGCGAGACGACCGACGGTATCGAAGAAGCTGGCCGAGCCGTCGGCCGAAATGTTTCCAACCAGCGACACGATCTGGTGATTCGGACAGTCGATCGGAGACACGCGCTCGACGGCGGCCCGCACCGCTCTCCCGGTGCCCAAAGCCACGATCGTTGGCTTCTCGCTACGCAACGTCGTTTCCAGGATGTTCGCAGCTCGTTCGGCAATTCCGGCCGCCGAAAGCGGCGCGGCGGGGTCATTCGGAACGACTTCACAGTAGCTGAGGTGAAACAAATCCTTCAGCCGCACCGCTAATTCCATGCACGCCGCAATCGGATGCTCCAGCCGGAAGGTGATCAGGCGCTCGACCAGACAGAGTGAAACCAGGCGCTGGGCTGATGCGCGCGAAACCTTCAGCATTTTGGCGATTTCGTCCTGCGTGTGGCCGGCAATGAAATACAGCCAGCCGGCACGCGCGGCCTCGTCCAGGCGCGATTTCTCGATGTCGGATGCCGCCATCAAACTCCTACCGATCCGTTCGCCAAAAATCCGCCATTCGCTCGAACACGCGATCGGCCCCCGCTTCGCGGAGAATGGCGTTGCCGTCACGCGATTGATAGTGGCTGCCTCCGACAAATCCCCAAACGATCATCCCGGCAGCCTTGCCGGCTCTTACGCCGCTGACGCTATCCTCGATCACCAGGGTGCGACGCGGATCTACCCGCATCCTTTCGGCGGCGTAGAGGAAGAGGTCAGGAGTGGGTTTGCCGCGTTCCACCATCTGCGAGGTGTAGAGGCGCGTGTCGAAATGCGGCGCGAGGCCGGTCAGAGAAAGCGAGAAGGACACCCGATCGACATCGCTGGACGAGGCGACGCAATGCGGGATTCGCAAGTCCTCGAGTACCGAATTCACCCCTTCGATCGGGCAAAGCGACGAAAGAAAGGTGGCGCGAATCCCGATCTTCAGTTCGTCCGCAAATTGCTTGGGGATCGAGCGTCCCAACGCTTCGTAATGTTCGAAAACCGCGGTCAGGTTTCGCCCTAGGAACAGATCGAGTGCCTGATCGACGCCGAGAGTGATGCCGTACCCTGCCAACGCTGCCGAAAGACAGCGGCAGCTCAGCAGCTCGCTATCGACCAATACGCCGTCGCAGTCGAAAATGATAAGATCGGGCCGGATCATCGCAAGATTCCCAATCTCAATAGAGAGCATATACTCATGGAATGGGCAATAACCCCAAAATTGCACATTCCTGAGCGGAGGTTAGTGACGCGTCCGGCGCGCCATTCCTGAGCGGACACCGCGTCGAGTGCGAGGCGGGCCCCGGTCCGGTGCCAGGAGAGGTAGCCAAGCCAGCCCGGGATGAGAACAGCGTTCAGCACCCTTCCCGCTCCAGCGCGCGAACCATCCTAACCGCTCATTCTCCTGCACCGTTGCGTGCCGCCCACACGGCGGCAGCTTGCGGCGGGGCCTGTAGCTCAATGGTTAGAGCCGGCCGTCACCACGGTCTGGTTGCAGGTTCGAGTCCTGCCTGGCCCACCAACGTTCGCTCGCGAAGCGAGGAAGGCTGCCACGCCGGAGCCAAAGGCGGGCTCCTCGGCTCGCGAGCTACGGCTCGGCAAGCCTTACTCCGGCGCACCGCACCAGAAACGCCCTTCCTAGTACCAGACTTTCCATTTGCCGACGGCCCCCCCCTTCAATCGCAGATTCGGCGGCCTTGGCGCACGAAACGGCCAAACTGCTCTACGTGCTACCTTTACCATGGTCCCACACGCTGAGCAGCCGATGCTCGAGCGAGAGGCTGTCGCCGATTTTCTACGGCGACGCTAGGGTTTGTCCTCTCATCCAGCCGCGGCGGCGGTTATCAGCGCCAGGATCAGCGGAAACACGATCCGCGGAACCGCGAGTAGCAAACGTCCGCCGTCTCATGCGCGAGCATGACCTCCAACCGAGAATGCGACGCCGCTTCACGACAACGGCCGATAGCGATCACGACCAGCCGATCTTTCCAAACCGTGCCGAGACCGTGGCCTTGGACGGACCCGACAAGCTTTGGGTCGCCGACATCACCTACGTCCCAATCGTCGGTAGCTTCGTCTATGTCGCCGTCATTCTTGATGCCTGGTCCCGGCGCGTCGTAGGCTATGCCATCAGTCGCTCCATCGACGCGCGGTTGACGCTCGCTGCCCTTTCCGTCGCGATCGAGACACGAAAGCCGCCGCCCGGCTGTGTCCATCATTCCGATAGGGGATCGCAATATGCTGCCAAGACCTACCGCGACTACCTCGCCAACCACGGCATCGAAGGGTCCATGGGTCGACGAGGCAATCCGTACGACAACGCCAAGGCCGAAAGCTTCATGAAAGACGCTCAAGGTCGAGGGCGTCTATCCAATGGCGTTCGAGACATTTGCCGACGTTGTCGAAAATCTTTCCCAATTTATCGACGGCGTCTACAATACCCGAAGGCTCCACTCGGCTCTCGGCTATATCAGCCCGCTACAGTTCGAGAATCAACATTCCCGGCAGACGGTCAATCCAGCGACCTGATTCTGTCCGCCCGAAGGGGCCCACTCCATTGAGGGGTCAATATTGCAGACGATGACGTAATTGCTGCCGGTGGATGCAGAACAAAATTGTCCGCTGTTCTCAAGGCCTCGCGCAATCCAACAAATCGGAGGATGTCATGAAGCAATATGTTGGGCTCGACGTCTCGCAAAGGGAGACCTCTGTGTGTGTGGTCAGCGAAACAGGCCAGGTTCTCTTCGAGGGAAGGGCAAAGTCAGATCCCGGCGCCTTAACCGAACTGCTTCACAAACGTGCTCCACATGCAGTGCGTATCGGCTTCGAGACCGGAGCAATGGCAAGCTGGCTTTGGCACGAACTCCGACGGGTCGATCTGCCCGTGGTGTGTATCGATGCTCGACATGCGCACGCGGCGCTGTCGGTTCGCATGAACAAGAGCGATCAAAATGACGCTCGGGGTCTCGCCGAGCTGGTTCGAGTAGGCTGGTACCGAGAAGTGAAGGTCAAAAGCGAAGAGAGTCAAAAGGTCCGCGCCATTCTCGTCGCGCGATCTCGTCTCGTCGGCATTCGCAGGGATATCGAGAATCAGGTCCGCAGCATGATCAAGGAATACGGGCTGCTGTTCCCAAGGGCCATCGCTCTCCAGTTCAGGAGACAGGTTGTCGAACTGCTCGGCGAAGGTCACCAGCTTGGCGCCGTCATCGACCCGCTTCTATTTATCCATGAACACATATGTCAGCAGCAAAAAAATTCGACGACGAAGTCCGCCGCTTGGCAAAATGCGATGAAACAACCCGTGACGGTTCCTGGCGTGGGCGCGACAACTTCATAATGCTCACTATCAGTTGCGTGAGACGATTATCCGTTACCGATTTCATCCCCGTTACGGGCAAACGGTCATCGTGACCAGTCGCCATCGCCGTGGTAACGACGTCGCTGTGACCATCCGTCAGCCCGATGGCACACTGGCGCAGCTGCCGATCTGGATGACGGAGGATTCGGCGGAGGCGATGGTGGTGACGGAGATTCCACTTCTGCCGCTGGCGCATCTGCGTGAGCTCCGTCTCGAGCTCGATACCTGCCTAAGCTTGTTGCACGACGATTCCCGTCGTGAAGGAGACAAGCATGACGCGTCGGCAACAATATCAACGCCAATCCGACCTCTTCGTGCCCAAGACGCCACTGGTACCGATGACAGCGTCCGAGCGGGCGAAGCTATTGCCACTGGTGAGCGCGCTTTTGTCGGAAATACTCAGTGTCGTCGCAGTGACGGAGGCAGGTGATGAAGATCACGCCTGATCATCTGGCGCGGGGCGCCTTCATCTACATTCGGCAATCCACCGTCGACCAGCTTGCCAACAATCATGAGAGCCGACGGCGTCAATATGGCCTTGCTGATCGTGCTCGAGCTCTCGGCTGGACGGATGTGACAGTCATTGATGACGATCTTGGTCGCTCGGGTTCGGGCGTCAGCCGTCCGGGATTCGAGAGGCTGCTTGCAGCGATCTGTGAAGGCCGCGTTGGTGCCGTGTTTTCGATCGAGGCGTCGCGCCTGGCGCGCAACGGACGCGACTGGCACACTCTGATCGAATTTTGCGGCTTGGTCGGCACGGTGATCGTCGATGAGGATGGAACGTATGAACCACGCCATCCGAACGACCGGCTATTGCTGGGCATGAAGGGGACGATGAGCGAGCTCGAACTGTCGCTCCTGCGGGCCCGTTCGATGGAAGCCCTGAAGCAGAAGGCACGACGGGGCGAGCTGTTCTTCTCGGTAGCCGTTGGCTATGTAAAAGTAGGCCGCGACAAAATCGAAATGGATCCCGACCTGCGCGTGCGTGAGGCGATTGGGCTGGTCTTCGCCCGGTTTGCCGAGATGCAAAGCATCCGCCAAGTGTTTTTGTCGCTTCGAGGTGACCAGATCGCGCTGCCGTATATCGACCCCAAAGTCTCGGGACAACATCAGGTGATGTGGAAGCTACCGGTCTACACGTCGGTGAGCAATCTTCTCACCAATCCTGTTTATGCTGGTGCTTACGCCTTTGGCCGAACCGGAAGTCGGATGACAATCGAAAATGGCCGCAAGCGAATCGTTCGCGGCCGCCGCAAAGATCGCTCAGATTGGGCGGTCTTGCTCGTCGAGCATCACGAGGGCTATTTGTCCTGGGCAGACTTTGAAAGGAATCAACGGCTGATCGCTGACAACGCCAATGGTAAGGGCATGATGGTGCGCGGACCGGTGCGCAAGGGGGAGGCTTTGCTCGCCGGCCTGCTGCGCTGTGGTCATTGCGGCCGCCGGCTGCTTGTTAGCTACAATGGCACCAAGGGCGATGTCGGCCGCTATAATTGTGACGCGACCCGGAGCAATCCCGGTGCTGGTCCCTGTATCTCATTCGGCGCTTTGCGGGTCGATGAGGCGGTGGGAGCCGAGATTGTGCGGTTGCTGCAGCCGCTCGGTGTTGAAGCAGCCATCCAAGCGATCACACAATGCGAGCACCAGTCTGGCGAAAAACAACGCCAGATCGAGTTGGCGCTCGAGCAGGCGCGATACGAGGCAACCAGGGCACGCCGACAGTATGATACGGTCGACCCTGATAATCGTCTGGTCGCTGGCGAACTCGAGCGGCGGTGGAATGCCGCCCTTGCGGCCGTACGCGCACTCGAGGAGGAAATGGAGGCGCTGCTTCGACAGCGGCCGGCGACCTTGAGTGCAGAGGAGCGCAAGCGTCTGCTGCAAATGGGGGCTGACCTGGAGGCTGCTTGGCATCATCCGGCGGCCACTGCCGTCACGCGTAAGCGTATCATCCGAGTCGTGTTGCGTGAGGTGGTAGCCTGCGTCGAGGATGACCAGATTCATTTATTGTTGCATTGGCAGGGCGGCGATCATACCCGCCTGATGGTGAGAAAGAACCGGAGGGGACAAACACGGTGGGCCGTCGAGCCCGAGACGGTGGAATTGATCCGCGCCTGCGCGCGATTGATGCCTGACAAAGCCATTGCCGGCATGCTCAACCGGACAGGTAAGCGAACAGGCCGATTGAATGGATGGACACAGTCGCGTGTGCGGGGCTTCCGCAACACGCACGGCATCTCGGTCTACAGGGATGGCGAATGGGCCGAGCGCGGCGAAGTCACGTTGCCTGAAGCAGCCAGGATGCTCAATCTGAGCCCCCTGACGGTGCTACGCCAGATACGCGCCGGCGTCATTCCCGCCAAGCAATATTGTGCAGGCGCACCCTGGGTAATCAAACGACGGGATATCGAAGATCAGCATGTGATCGAGCGCGTCAGGGCGTGCTGCAAAAGCCCGTCATCATCAAATCCAAATCAAAAGACCTTTGTCTTTCAATAACGTAGTGAGATGGGCAATATGACGTGGGATCAGGTCCAGTGGTCGCGCTGGCCTACATCAGCACCATCGATGTTCCGGCCCGCTTCAGAAACTCCAATGCCGTCGGTCCTGCATTGGGATTGACGCCTCGTCTCAATCAATCGGGTGAAAGCGATCGTGTCGGGCGCATCTCGCGCTGTGGTGACGCTACGATGAGAACGCTGCTCTATGAGGCCGCACAATCGCTGCTGACGCGGGTACAGAAATGGTCCTGGCTGAAAGCTTGGGCGATGAATGTCGCCAAACGCCGTGGCTTGCAGAGGGCTGTCGTCGCCCTGGCGCGAAGACTATCAGTGATCATGCATCGGATGTGGAGTGATGGCTCGGAGTTCCGCTGGACGAAGGAAGCCGCGGCGGCAGCCTGAGCATTCTGGATCAAAGAGGTAACCAAGTTCCGCCTGCTGGCGGCGAAATGTCCTTCGCGGGACGTGGATAAGACGAGTTCGCAATGAGTCCGGTACCGATCCGCATGGCAGGATCAGGACGTGGGTCAGATTGTTCCGCCTTATCTTTCTAATCCCATCATGGGAGAGCCAATGTGCCCATCCCGAAGAGAAGCGAGACCCCGCGAAAGACGTTTCCGCCGGCAATATCGGAAAGCTCGAAAGTGCTTGACCTCGACACGCCGAATAGAGAAAGACTCATTGATTAGAGCCAGAAGATGACTGATGCGGCGATACAGATGGCGGACATGAAGGTATGGGCGCATCGGTCGTAGCGGGTGTGGATGCGCCGCCAGTCCTTGAGTCGACCGAACATATTTTCGATCTTGTGGCGCTGGCGGTAGAGCACCCGATCATGGTCGATGGGCTTCTTGCGGTTTGATTTTGATGGAATGCAAGCCGTAATGCCTCGCCCGGCGAGGGCATTGCGGAACCAGTCGGCGTCATAGCCTTTGTCGCCGAGAAGCTCGCGGGCTTTTGGCAGGACAGGCAGCATCAGCGCAGCACCTTTGTAGTCGCTCATCTGGCCTTCGCTCAGCAACATGATCAGCGGTCGTCCATGACCATCGCATACGGCGTGCAGCTTCGAGTTCAGGCCGCCTTTCGTGCGCCCGATACGTCGGGGAACAGACCCTTTTTTAAAAGGCTGGCGGCCGTGCGGTGCGCCTTGAGATGGGTCGCGTCGATCATCAATCGCCTGGGCGTTCCGCCGTTGCGAGCGAGTTCGGCGAAGATCTTGTTGAACACCCCAAGCCGGCTCCAACGCACGAACCTGTTGTAGATCGTCCTGTGAGGACCATAGCCGGGTGGCGCATCGCGCCAGCGCAGCCCATTCCTGATGACGAAGACGATCCCGCTGATCACCCGCCGATCGTCCACCCTGGCGATCCCATGTGACAAAGGAAAATACGGCTCGATACGGCGCATCTGCGCCTCCGAGAGCAGAAACAAATCGGCCATTGGCAACGCCTCCTCGCGCCGCCAATGAATCAGCAGATCAATCAGACCGCAAGAAATTAATGGGTCCTGAGCCTAGTTCGGTCGGCTTCGTGGGGCCACGGAAGACTCCCTAGTCTGAAGGTCGGGTGGTGGGGCTCCCCAGCGTGCCGAGCATGTGCGAGCACTTACGGAGTTAATTGCACCTGCAGCGTAGGTTCCTCGCTTTTGCCGGGCGGCGGTGCATCTGCTGGAGGAGGGTCAGGATAAAACTGTCTGAAGTCGTCGTGCTTACGAAGCGCTTCCGGACGATAGTTTCCGACTTTGTGGCTAGCGCAGTCAACAACCGTTTCGCGCGCAAATCGCTCCTTCACTGAAAGATGGATATTCGCCTTCGTCGGAATTGATCGCTTGATGATCTCGTAGTTGGCGTTAGCCAGCAGCCACCGAAGGACGTATGGCAGATGTTCCCTGAATGCATCTATTGTATCACGCATGCCTGAAATCTCGCTGTGTTGCATGCTCGTCGCATCGGGGTAGAGATGCAAAGGTGTGCCGATGGCGCCACTGCCTGCCACGGCTTCGCCGTTGACCGTTACCGGTCCGAACTTGACTGGCTGGTCCAGCTTAAGCATCTCCTCTAGCATCCACTGCAGCGAGATATCGGAGAGTCGTGACTCTGTCTCCGGATAGCTGCCGCCGATGTCAGAATGGTTACCTGCAAACCACCATTGCGACAGTTGCGTACTGTCCGCCTGGCCCCATGTGACGCGGTCAAAATCCTTGCGCCTTTCGTCAATGGCGTTGGCCGATCGGGCGGTGCCGACATACTTCGACAAGAGACGGTCAAAGTTGCCTGACTTCCATTCGGCCTGATGCGAACGGTTTTCGCCCTTGGTAGGGAAATCGTAGATGGTCTTCGTATATTGCGCGCGCTGCCTGTAGAGAAACCAAAGAACCGCCAGCGCGACCAGCACGGCGCTCATCGCAAGCTCCGACCACCAGAAGCCGAGGCCGAAATAGTACTTCGCGACCAATGACGGCAAGATGGCGATTGCGGCGGATGCGACGCTTGCGACTCCGGTGAAAAGAACCGTAAGGCCCGCCTGGATCAAAAACCGGCGCATGCCGCTCGCGCCGAGTGCGGCAACCGTGTCAAAGACGCCAACAAAGTAGGCCGCTGCATTTGACCTATCCTTGTCGGTACTCTCGCCGACAAAATTTGAGCCGTATTTTGCGCGAAATCTTCGGGCCTGTTCATCACGCTCGGTCTCGTATTCGCCGCGCGCATGGCCCGCGCCATGCTCATAAACGGTCTCAACCGCTTCCCTGGCGATATCATGAATCTGCTTGCGGTAGCGCAGCAAGGGGCCGTTCTCTGCCTTTGTCGGAATGCCGCAGAGCATGATGGTGTTCGCAAGACAGCGGACGGTGTATGCGCCACGGCTGAAACCGATCAGGTAAATCCGGTCGCCTTCTTCGTAATGATTGATGATGAACTCGTAGCAGTCAGCCATGTTCCTGGTGATGCCGCGCCCGGTCACCGACTGCAGCAGCTTGTCGATCCTGCGCATGATGCTGGTCAGTCCGCTTGCACCGCTGTCCGTTCCTAGACCGGGATCGTAGAAGCAGACCTGATCGGCTGGCTTGATCTCGTTTTCCGGATGCACGCGTGATGCCCGGTACATCTTGTAGACGTTGCTGATGCGCTGTTCGACGCGCACCCCGCCGTCCTGGCCGGTACCGTCGGAATAGACGACAATGTTCTTCGGCATGGCTACACTCCCCGTGACGCTTGCAGCCTATTCACAACCTCAAGCGCAGCCAATGCCGTTTCAGGTCTGATTGCTGGTTACACACGTTCATGCGTCCGATACGCGCGTTGTGCTGCCAATTTAGTGTTTGGCAGACGGTGGGAGAAACGGAGCCCGACATGATGGATTTCTGGCGGCGGTGCCGGGAACGGCAAGCCCTTGTTGAGAGCGATGCCGCAGACTTGATTGCCCGCTATGGTGAGGAAGCCTATGACGTGGCGCGCACCCGCGCCATCGACGAGATTCGCAAGACGACCGTCGATGCCAATCGGCCAGCCCGGCATTGGGAACGTGTGTACGCCGAGATCAGAACCCGAACCAACGGGGGCGACCGCGTGGACGCGGCAACACGCTATCTCGAATCCTAAGCGACGCGTATCATATCGAGGCGTCCCATTTTGATGGACAGGGTAAGAGTGAGGGCCGCTTGCGTTGCCTCAACAGCGAACCCGACGCCAAGCCCGTTCGCGACGCCGTCCAACTAATCGACCGCGGAAGCGGGTAGCTGCAGACAGTCTGCTAGGGGAATACATGGCTGATACCGGTGAGCATCAAAAAACGATTGACGCGTTCCTGGCCGAGCTGATCACAGCGATATCGTCGCACAATACCAAACGTTGGTGGGACGCATGGCTTTACCAGGTCCTAGTCATTGGAGCCGCCATAGCGGGTTTTGCGTCGCTCACCTTCGGAATGATGGCGAATGGAGGCAACGATTATGGAAAGTGGGCTGGCATCATTGGAGCGCTCACCAGTGTGGCAACGATTCTCTCGCAACAGCTTCATTGTGTGAAGGCGATTAACTGGCACGAAAGAATGCGGGTCGAGCTAGACGGCATTCGCCTGCAGCTGATTTATGAGCACCAGTCAATTCCCAGCGCAGCCGAGCTTTCTGATCTTTCAAAGCAGCTTAGGAACGTAAAATTGAAAATGGCGGCGGAGTGGGAGAGGGCGACAAGCGGGCCTGGACCAAAGCTAGGTGGCATCTCTCTCCGTGGGAAAAACCACTCCAAGGAAGTTTAAAAACGGCTGAATCCGCCACCTTCCTGCACGAGAAAACCAAGAAGTGCTAACTTAAAATGGAGCTATACGGATGCAGGCGACGCGAGCTCCCTTCGGACCACCAAAAGGAATTTCATGGCAGATGCGACCGACAATCCGTCGAGGGGACGGGACCTGCGTCTCGACCTGTTCCGCGGGCTCGCGAACTGGGCAATCTTTCTCGATCACATTCCGAACAACGCGGTGGCCTCGCTCACGACCAGGAATTACGGCTTCAGCGACGCTGCCGACATCTTCGTGTTCATCTCCGGCTAACCGCTTCAATCTACCTGGTTGTTCTTGATCTTCGACCGACCGAAGAGCATCCCGCTTAGAATGCCGTCGCGCAGGATCGTGGCGTGCGTCAGAGCCGCCATAAGGTGCAGGCCAACCATCGCCAAAAGCGCCCAGACCAGACCTTGGTGAATGATCGAGAACTCTCGCGCCGATATTTTGGCTAGGCTCGGCGCCAACGGCACTGGCATGCTGGCGAACAGGCGCGCGGCCGGCATCATCGGCATTGGGCGGTACGCCATCCAGCCCGTTATCACGACGGCAAGAATGAGCGCGTAGAGACTCGTGTGCACGAGAACGCTCAACCGCTTCAGGGGGCGCGCCCCTTGGCGGCGCGGAGCGTGAGCGAAGGCACGCCAGCCTAGCCGGATGAGTACCACGCACAGAATGGTTAGGCCGAGCGACATGTGCAACGGAAGCCACCGCATCGTGGCCATGCCGCCCATCCAGCCGAACGCTATTCCAAGCTGCGCAACCAGCGCCGCAAATGTTATCCAATGCAGTACACGGATGCCGAAACTCCATGGTGCCACATGACTGTTTTCCAGCATTGCTAAACCGTCCGCTTCATCGACATGGCACCTCGGGTCCGGATATTTTCTTCATCTAGAAGGTTTCGAACCGTGCGCAGATTTGCCAGCTAATTCCTAAACAAGACTTTTTTAGCAGTCTGGCTTTCGAAGCGTGGTCCATAGACCTGTTGAACGTATGCATTTGCCCAAACCGAGAGGATAAGCGAATCTTTGGGCCAGTTCGCCGCCTACGGGCGGCTGACCTTCTGCGGACCGCGGTTTGGACGGTCGCGATGAACGTCGAGGCGACGCCGATGATCTTGTGGAACGGCAGCTCATGCTGACGAGATGCGGTACCGCCCGGATGGGTGATCGATGATGCCCTTGGGAATGTATCCCGATTTCGATTTGCCGGCGGAGGACGTGATGGTGAAACGTGGACGGCCCGCGGGGCCCTGCTTGGCGTCCGAAACGATTCCACACGAAAATCCGGATAGCCAGAATTAGAGACATCAATCGTGATGGGAGAGAGACGATTATGCCGACCGGCCGCGCGTAATGACCAACGAGACGATTTCGCGCCATGCGACATTTGAAGGGCATTCCTCCGGGTGTTTGGGCGCGCTCGGCTTCGTGAGCATGCTCATGGCTATCTCATCCGAGATGATTCACGCACTGCTGCCGATCTAGATGGTGGTGGTGCTCGGCGCGTCAGCGTCTACCGTTGGCAGGGCCGAAGCGACCGGCTCTATCACCAAAGTATTCTGGCGCGCTCAGCGATTGGCGCGGCAAATGCGAGCTTCCCGCTGCCTTCGGCTATGGACTTGCCGCCTTTACGAAGTCGATCTTTCCGCTGGCGTCCTCTGTCGGCTGGCTGATCACGGCTAGATTTATCGACGATGTTGGCAGAGGCGTCCGTGGGGCACCGAGAGATGCGCTGGTTGCCGTATCAGTCCGACCCATCTGCGCGGTGCGAGCTTCGGCCTGCGCTAACTTTATTGTCGAAGCCCAAACACTACTGTCATTCGACACGCGGCAACTACTCCGCCGCGCGGTTTGGCACGAACTTCGCCGACTTGTCGCACGTGACCGTCGAGGTGCATTCTTGGCTGCCTGAAGCAAATAGGCCTAGGTGAATTGGCAGTCTGAAACACTGGATCCGGTTACACACTTGTAATTTGCTGGGTTCTTCGATCTGGGCGAGACTGGTGGCAACAAAACCGAGGATGGTAAGCCATGGACCGCGCGCTCCTTGTAACCGCATTGCTGTTAGCTTCGACGTCAGCGTTTTCGCAGACGCCCTATTCCGGTATGCAAACCCGCCCGATAAAAGCGCTGTCCGACCAGCAGGTTGCGGACCTCAACGCCGGTCGCGGAATGGGCCTGGCGCTCGCAGCAGAATTGAATGGGTATCCCGGTCCCTCCCACGTCTTGGAGTTGGCCGACAAGCTCGACCTGACAGCCGGTCAGCGCGACGGCGTCAAAGCGTTGTTCGACTCAATGAAGTCCGAAGCCTTGCCGCTTGGCTCGAAATTGATCCAGCAGGAAGCGGAGCTGGACCACCAATTCGCCTCCCGCGTCGTCACGCCGGAAAGTCTGTCGGCATCGACAGCGTCTATTTCCGCGACGCAAGGCGCACTACGCGAAACCCATCTCAAATATCATTTATCGACCGTCGCTCTGTTGACCCCCGATCAGATGACGCGCTACGCGCAACTCCGCGGTTACGGCGATCAAACCCTACACAACCATCATAATTGAACGCGGCCGTGTCCGATCCTCGCGTTTTCCGCTTCCGGCCAGCAGGATGGCGCGCCTCACTAAGGGCAATCCAACGATGAACAAACCAATGACTTTGACGCGTCGCAGCGCACTCGCGATCTTCGCCGCGGGACTGGTCGCGCCGGCGTATTCCGCCCCTGCGCAGACAACCGCCGTTCTCGTTCACAAGGATCCTGACTGCGGTTGCTGCGCGGGCTGGGTTCGGCATCTCCAGGGTGCCGGCTTCGCGGTGACCGTCGAGGAGACAGCCGATCTGCGGGCCGTCCGTAAGCGCGTCGGGGTGCCGGCCGACCTGGCTGCGTGCCACACAGCGGAAGTCGCGGGGTACGTCATCGAAGGCCACGTGCCCGCTGCGGCCGTGCGACAATTGTTGGAGAAACGCCCCGTCGCCGTCGGCCTGGCCGTTCCGGGAATGCCGGCGGGATCCCCCGGGATGGAAGGCGGCACGCCGCGGAAATACGACGTGATGCTTTTCGGGGCGGCGGGACGGCAGCCCTTCATGCGGTTTCTAGGTGCGGAAATCGCAAGCTGAAGCGCGGGCCTTGGTTAACTAGGATCACGCGTTCCAAGCGGCGGCTGGCGAACATGTGAAACGGGGGTCCTTCACAAGTTCCCGGTCCCGTGTGATGGTGACCTCATGAATCTTTGTCGACTCATCGGTCGAATGCTCGCGATCTTCGTGATCGTTGGGCTGGTGTTTGCGCCGCTGGTCACTCCTGCGGCGGCAAAACGGTTGGCTGCTGCCGAGATGACCGACATGTCGGCGATGTCCGCAGACATGCCGTGCTGTCCGGACCAAAATAAGAATGATGGCTGCCAGGATTGCCCGCTCGTCGCGATGTGCATGCTGACGGTCGCTCAGGTCGTGCCGTCCCCGACGGACGGTATCCAGGCTCCATTCCAGACCCGCAGGCTGTTCTTTGGCTTCGACGACTTGACCGCCGACGGCCTCATCGGGGTCCCTCCGGACCATCCCCCTCGAATTTCGATCTGATCGGCGTCACAACGCCGTCTGCTGCTGCGCCGGCCTAAAGCCGCGCGGATAAACATGCATGCCGCCCTGAGCGGTACATCAGGACATCGAGGATTTAAAAATGAATAGCTACACCTGCGCGCGCGCCCTCCGGGCCGCGCTGATCGGCGTTGCCATGACCGCTGCGGCCACAGCGGCTCGCGCCGACATCAAGGACTACGAATTCCAACTCGTCGACAAGACCGTCAAGAAAGGCGAGGCGGTCATTTCGGTGCGCCTCGTCCATAAGCCGGACGGCAAGCCGGTCTCCGACGCCGTGATCTTCGCCAAACGACTGGATATGGCGCCCGACGGCATGGAAACGATGAAGACCACGATCGACGCGGTGCCGAGTACCGAGCCTGGCGTCTACAAGTTCAAGGCCGCCGTGACGATGGAAGGCAGCTGGCAACTGTCCCTGGGCGCCAAGGTTCAGGGCGAGACCGGGACGGTCGAAAGCAAGCTCGTCCTCAAGGCCACGCCGTGATCCGCTCGGCGGCAATCACGCGGCTCGCCGCCGTCGGAGCGGCCACAGCATTGCTGTGGTCGTATCCGGCCGCGGCGGCCGATCAAACCATGCCCGGAGCGACAGTGGAGAGCGTCGTCGCGATTGCCAAACGCCTCAATCCGACGGTCGCTGCCGCTTCGCTCGACTTCGATGCGGCGGTCCACAAGATCGGAACGGCCGGCGTCATGGCCGATCCGACCCTGATTCTGGAGGCTTGGGACGTCAACCGGCAGGGCGTCGGACAGCGCCGCTTCGGCTTCGACCAGGAGATCAAGCTCTGGGGCAAGTACGGCCTCGAACGCAATATCGCGCAGTCGGACGCCGACGCCGCAAAATTCCAGGGGCGCGCGACTGTGACCGAGCTCATCGCGCAGGTTGTTGCCGCGCATGGCGAGTACAATGCCGCCTATGAGGCTGTCGGAATCGCGACCGAGATCAAACGGCGATATGACGAGTTGCTTGGTCTATTGCGGTCGCGGTACGGCACGACATCGGTCGACCAGCAGGACGTCATCAAGGCCGAGATGGAAGCTGCCACCGCTGAGGGCGATGTCGTCCGGCGGCAGGGCGAGCAGAAGTCCGCCGCGGCGCGGCTCAATTCATTGATCGGGCGTCCTTCGCTGGCTCCGTTGGCGGCGCCGACCGGCTTCCGGACGGTCAGGGCGGTCAGCCTCGCGCAGGCCCAGGCTCTCGGACGATCGGCAAACCCGATGTTGGCGCTGGCCGGGGCGCAGAGTAATTCCGCGGCCCAGACCAAATCCCTGACCGACCTCAACTACTATCCCGACGTGAATGTCGGCGCGAAGTACGTGCAGCGGCCCGGCACCGAGGATACCGGCGAGTTCACCTTGGGGGTCAAGCTGCCGCTGCACTATGAGGTCAAGGACGCGGAGCAGCGTGCGGCAGGCGCGCGCCTCGGCGCTGCGCAAGCCCGCAACGAGGCGCTCCGACTGCGGATCGACGGGCAGATCGCCGACGCCTGGTTCGGCGTGGATGCGCTGCGCAAGGTCGTGCAGATCTACGCGTCTCGCCTGTTGCCGCCGGCCCGTTCCTCGATCGACAACGCCCGCAACGGCTTCCAGGCAGGCTCGTCCGATCTCTCTTCGGTCTTCGAGTCGGAGCGAAGGTACCGTGCGGTCCAGCTCGACCTGCTGAAGCTCAAGGTGGAGCTGCAGACGAAGTATGCCGACATGGAACGCTTGGCGGGAGGCTCGCTATGAGACGCCCGGTAGGTGCCTTCTTGATCGTATCGGCAGTGTTGGCAGCCGGAGTTGCCGGGTTGGCCGTCGGACGGTCGAATCGTCCGCTTCCTTCGTGGCTATCCGCGGCGCTGCCCGTAGCAGCCAAGCCAAGTCCGGCCCATGCGGAAGCGACCGGACCGATCATCTATTACCGCGATCCGGACGGCGCGCCGGACTATTCGCCGGTGCCGAAGAAAACGACTTCCGGCAAAGAATATTCGCCTGTCCGCAGCAGCGAAGAGGTGAGCTTCGACGAGAAGGCTCCGGAGGAAGCGACCGCTTCGAAAGCTGGCTCGCCCGGCCGCATCCGTTTTTACCGCAATCCGATGGGCCTTCCCGACACGTCGCCGACCCCCAAGAAGGACTCGATGGGTATGGACTATCTGCCCGTCTATGAGGGCGAGCAGGACGACGATTCGTCGGTCAAAGTCAGTGCCGGAAAACTACAAAAGGCAGGTGTTCAGACCGAGGTCGCGGAGCGGCGCATTCTGAACACGGTGGTTCGTGCACCGGGCACCGTTCAGGAAGACGAGCGCCGCAAATCGGTGGTATCGCTGCGTTTCGAAGGCTTCATCGACACCGTCGAAAACGTCACCACCGGCTCGCACGTCCACAAGGGCCAGCGGCTGATGCGCATCTACGGCCCGAACCTGTCGAGCGCGGCGGCGGAATATCTTTCGGCGCTCAATGCCCGCTCGAACGCCGGCATCAGCAATGAAGCCCTGAAAGGCGCACGCCGGCGCCTCGAAAACCTGGGCGCACCGGAAAGCTTCGTCGCCGACATCGAACGCGCCCGCGAAGTCCCGGTCTACGTGAACTGGCCCGCGCCGCAGGACGGCGAGATCGTGGAACGTATAGCCGTCAACGGCATGCGCGCGGCGCCGGGGGATGTTCTGTTCCGGATCGCGGACCACGAGGTGGTGTGGGTGATAGTCGACGTCGCGGAGCGCGATCTGGCTCTCATCGAGGTCGGACAAAAAGCCGTCGTGCGGCCTCGGGCATATCCCGGCCGCCCCTTCACCGGCAAAGTTACGTTGATCTATCCGCATTTGATGGCGGAGACCCGAACGGCGCGTCTCAGGATCGAACTGCCTAATCCAGGTGAGGTGCTGCGACCCGACATGTATGCCGATGTCGAGATCGCCACCGGCACCGACGCTCCGGTTCTGACCGTGTCCAGTAGCGCGGTCATCGACAGCGGCGAGCAGCAGCTTGTACTTCTCGACAAGGGGGACGGCCGGTTCGAGCCGCGTGCCGTGAAGCTCGGTCGCCGCGGGGATGGGCGGGTGGAGATCAAGGAGGGGCTCGCCGAAAACGACAAAGTCGTCGTCTCCGCGAACTTCCTGATCGATGCCGAAAGCAACCTCAAGGCCGCTCTCAAGGGCCTCGATACCGGGGAGAAACCGCAATGATCGCGCGCCTCATAGATTGGTCGGCCCGCAACCTGATGCTGGTCCTGATCGGCACGGTCTTCGCCGTGGCGGGCGGCGTCTACGCCCTGCAGCACTCAGCGCTCGACGCGATCCCCGACCTCTCCGACACCCAGGTGATCGTCTACACCGAGTACAAAGGCCAGGCACCGCAGGTCATCGAGGACCAGGTCACCTATCCGCTGACGACGGCCATGCTGACGGTGCCGAAATCGAAGGTTGTCCGTGGATTCTCGTTCTTCGGAGTTTCCTTCGTCTACATCATTTTTGAGGACGGGACAGACATCTACTGGGCGCGCTCGCGTGTCCTTGAATACCTCAACGCCGCGGCGCGCAAGCTTCCCGCCGGCGTGACGCCGACGCTGGGGCCCGACGCCACCGGTGTCGGCTGGGTCTATCAGTATGCGCTGCAGTCCAAGGACAAGTCGCTGGCTGACCTGCGGTCCATCCAGGACTGGACCATTCGCTACGGCATCTCCAAGGCCGAGGGCGTCGCGGAGGTGGCCAGCGTCGGAGGCTTCGTCAAGCAATACAACATCATCGTCGATCCGAACCGGTTGAGGTCGCTGAATATCCCGCTTGCAAAGGTGCGCGACGCGGTCCGCGGCAGCAACGTGGACGTCGGCGGACGCACCGTCGAGCTGTCGGAGTTCGAATTCGTCGTGCGCGGCAGGGGCTACGTCAAAAGCCTCGCCGACCTTTCGAACATCGTGTTGAAGGTCGAAAAAGGCACGCCGGTGCTGCTGAAGGACGTGGCGCGGGTCGAGCTCGGTCCGGACGAGCGCCGCGGCATCACCGAACTCAACGGCGAGGGCGAGGTCGCCAGCGGAATCGCCCTGCAACGCTTTGGGCAGAACGCACTGGACGTTATCGATAACGTGAAGGCGCGCCTGGCCGAGATGGCGTCGGCGCTGCCAAAGGGCGTTGAGATCATACCGGTCTACGATCGCTCCAACCTGATCCATAGCGCGATCGAGACGCTGAAGCGCACGCTCACCGAAGAAAGCATCGTCGTCGCGCTCGTCTGCATCGTGTTCCTGCTGCACGTGCGCAGCGCGCTCGTCGCCATCGTCATGCTGCCGGTCGGCATCCTGATGGCGTTCGGTGCCATGAAGGTGCTTGGCATCGGCTCGAACATCATGAGTCTCGGCGGCATCGCGATTGCGATCGGCGCCATGATCGACGGCGCTATCGTCATGATCGAGAATGCTCACAAGCATCTCGAACGGGCCCCACCCGATAAGCCGCGCCTGGAGGTCCTGATCGAGGCGGCGAGCGAAGTCGGGCCCGCTTTGTTTTTCAGCCTGCTGATCATCACGGTGTCGTTCCTGCCGATCTTCACCATGGAATCGCAGGAAGGGCGTCTGTTCAGCCCGCTGGCGTTCACCAAGACGTTCTCGATGGCGGCCGCGGCGATCCTCTCGATCACGTTGGTGCCGGCTCTGATGGTGCTGTTCGTGCGCGGCAAGATCGTTCCGGAGCACAAGAACCCGATCAACCGGTTTTTGATCTGGGTGTACCGCCCGCTGATCCGCGGCGTGCTGAAGGCCAAGACCCTGACCATCGTTCTGGCACTTGTCGCCTTGGCGGTCAGCCTATGGCCGGCGCGGCAACTCGGGACCGAATTCATGCCGAGCCTGAACGAGGGCACGCTGATGTACATGCCGACGACGTTGCCGGGCCTGTCGGTGACCAAGGCGGCGGAGATCCTGCAGACCCAGAACAAGATCATCAAGACGTTTCCGGAAGTAGCCTCGGTCTACGGCAAGGCCGGCCGGGCCGAGACCGCGACCGATCCGGCTCCCACCGAAATGTTCGAGACGATCGTCAATCTCAAGCCCAAGGAGCAGTGGCGCCCCGGCCTGACCGTCGACGGCCTGATCGCCGAACTGGACAAGGCGCTGCAGTTTCCCGGCGTTTCCAATGCCTGGACCATGCCCATCAAGGCCCGTACCGACATGCTCGCGACCGGCATCCGCACGCCGATCGGCATCAAGGTGCTCGGTACCGACCTGGTCGAAATGGAGAAGCTTGCCCGCCAGATCGAGACCGTCGTGAAGGCGGTTCCGGGCACGTCGAGCGCCTATGCGGAGCGAGTGATCGGCGGCTATTACCTCGACGTCGTTCCTGATCGTGAGGCGCTCGCCCGCTACGGGCTCATGGTCAGCGACGTGCAGGACACCGTATCGTCCGCCTTGGGCGGCGAGACCGTCACCACGACCGTGGAAGGCCGCGAGCGCTACGGCGTCAATCTGCGGTACCCACGCGATCTGCGCAGCGATCCCCAGTCGATCGCCCGCGACGTATTGGTGGCGATGCCGGGCGGGGGAACCGTCCCTCTGGGCGAAGTCGCCACGATCAAGCTGACGCGCGGTCCCACGTCGATCCGGACCGAGAACGGCCAGCTCGCGGTCTACATCTTCGTCGACATCCGCGACCGCGATCTCGGTGGCTACGTAGCCGACGCCAAGGCGGCCGTGGCCGCCAGCGTGCAGTTTCCGCCCGGAAACTACGCCGTCTGGAGCGGCCAATTTGAGTATCTCGAGCGCGCGACCGCCCGGCTGAAGATCGTGGTGCCCGTGACGCTGCTGATCATCTTCCTGCTGCTCTACCTGAACTTCCGCCGGTTGACCGAGACGCTGATCGTGATGCTGTCGCTGCCGTTCGCGCTGGTCGGCGGCCTGTGGCTGATGTGGTGGCTCGGCTTCAATTTCTCCGTCGCCGTCGCCGTCGGCTTCATCGCGTTGGCCGGCGTCGCCGCGGAGACCGGTGTCATTATGCTGATCTATCTCGATCAGGCGATGAAGGAGATCCAGGCGGAGCGGCTCGCAGAAGGAAAGACCTTCACCCGAGGGGATCTTAACGAAGCGATTATGCTAGGCGCGGTCGAGCGCGTCAGGCCCAAGATGATGACCGTCGTCGCGATCATGGCCGGCCTGATTCCGATCCTGTGGAGCACCGGTACCGGCTCGGAGGTCATGCAGCGCATCGCCGTGCCGATGATCGGCGGCATGATCTCATCAACCATCCTGACGCTCATCGTGATCCCCGCCGTCTATGCGTTGATCAAGGGATTCAGGCTGCCCCGTGGCCCAGGCGCCGAGGTTCCGGAGGCCCTGCATAATGGTACCGGGACGGACGAATTGCACCGCTCGCAGGCAGCAGAATGAATGGACAGCCACCCCGGCCGGGCTCGGTTTCGCGCCGGTGCAATTTTTTCGGTTTCTGCGCTCCCGCCTGTAACCGAGATCGCCGGCGCTGCGAACTCATGATGAAGGCGCGGCCATGACGAGCCCCGAACTCGAGCTCAAGGTCCTGATGCTCGCGGGCCTCAACGGCGACGCGGCCTCGCACCGCGTCCTGCTCGACCGGCTGAGCCGGCGTCTGCGCGCGTACTACAAGGGCAGGCTCGCCAGAATAGGGAGGGGTGCTGCGGAAGCGGAAGATCTGGTCCAGGAGGCGGTATTGGCGATCCACTTCAAGAGACATACCTATGATCCCGCCGAGCCGCTCACGCCGTGGGTGCATGCGATCGCCCGCTACAAGTTGATCGACTTCTTGCGAAGAACCCGAACTTCGCTGACCGACGTGCCGATCGACGAAGCGGACGAGGTCATGGCACACGACGACAGTCTGAGCGCCGAAAGCAGTTTCGACCTCAAACGGCTCATGCAACGGCTGCCCGAGAAGATGCGATGTTCCATCGTTGCCGTGAAGCTGGACGGACAGAGCGTTGCCGAGGCCGCGGAACGGTGCGGCATCTCTGAATCCGGGGTAAAGGTGAATCTTCACCGTGGACTTAAAACGCTGGCGGCCCTAATCGCCAAGGAAACGAGAGCATGAAGACCGACGAATTGGTGGAGATGCTGAGCATCAGCGCAAGGCCGGTCGATCGAACTTCGCTCGTTCGCACGCTGAGCCTGGCCGGCGCGGCAAGCGGGATCGCGGCGCTGGTCATCGCATGCGTCGCTTTGGGCGTCCGCCCGGACCTCGTAACTACACGCGCATTGATCTTCCTCGTCGTGAAGCTCTCCTTTACGGTGGGCGTCGTCGGTCTCGCGTTGGTGTATCTGACGAGGCTCGCCCGCCCGGGCGGCGAACGGAGGACGCGGCCCTTCCTGGTCGCGTTACCGTTCCTGGCCATCATCGCCCTTGCCGCGGTCAGCCTCGGGCTTGCGCCACGGTCGCATTGGGACACGATGATTCTCGGAGACGAATGGCTGGAATGCCTTCTCTCCGTTCCGATCATTGCGATCGTTCCGTTCGCGATCTCCATCTGGGCGGTGCGAAGAGGGGCGCCGACAGATCTCGCGCGGACCGGGGCTTTCGCGGGCCTCGTTGCTGGCGGCGTGAGCGCGATGGCTTACGCTCTTCACTGCACGGACGATTCATTGCCGTTCGTCGCGGTGTGGTACGGCGGCACGATTGCGCTGTGCACCCTGGCAGGCGCGGCATTGGGACCGCGGCTGTTGCGTTGGTAAAAGGCGTTCCCGCGTTCGGCTTCACGTCAGCGTGAGCTTGTAACCGCCAGATGATTTGCTCCGAACTCATTTGTAGAAGCGCACAGGACGCGCTTCCAACAACGATGGAGCCGGACCATGTTAACGAAACACCTTCTTAAACTTTCACTCTTGCTGCCGCTGATCGCGATGTCTGCGACGGCCTACGCGGGCGAGACGATCACGAGCAAGAGCTATTGGCCGAGTGAGGCCAAGCGGACCGTGCATGGCGTAACCGCCCCGCAAAACAACCCAAGCTCTGCATTCGCGTACGACCGAGGCGCGTCACGTCTGCAGCCCATTTCGAACACGAACGAGGGTGGATCTTCCCCGCGCTATCACGGCGGGCCTAAATCTCCTTGGTGAATAGCACCCACGAGTAATCACTTGGCCTTTCAGGACGTCTTCGTCGAGAGTTCATCGAAATATGAGTCTGCGACTGCGCGACTGAAATCCGCGCAGTCGCAGTTGCAGTTGCTTCCACCGGTTAAATGAACTGCCAGTGAGTGGACGCAAAATACCGGTCGTGCATTGCCGCCATTGACGAAGTTTTTGCACCAAGACCTTGCGTCCGATCTACTTCGGAATCTTCCTCTGTTGCAATTCCGGGATAACGCTATGGACCTGTGGGGCTTCAAGAAGTGGCGGAGGAAATTGGGATACACGCAGGTCGAAGCCGGGGGAAAGCTCGGGCTTAGTCGCGGCGCCGTTCAGTATTGGGAAAGCGAGATCAGGCCGGTACCGCTTGCCGTGGAGCTTGCCTGTCAAGAGCTGCTGCGTCTTTGGAAGCAGCGGTCGGAGTTTGGCCCTGTGATACTTCTCTGTACCGACTATGCCGACGACCCAATATCAACCTCTGCATCCGTTGTTCGGTCCGAGCAACATCCGGACAATAAAAGCGCCCTGGAAAGCGCCGCCCGGCAGAGGGAGACCATGACCCGTTTTATCGCGTTCATCATGGAAGACGATGGCACTGTTGTCTGGTCCGGACCGGCGCTGCTGCGTGAGATCGACGCCCAGAAAAACGCGAGCGTCGACGAAAAAGCGTCCGCTGCAAAAGCTCCTTCCTCAAGATAGCGAAACTTCAGATCTCTGAGCCGCCACCTACTGCTCATCTGTTGCACCACGGAAATCCCGGCATCGCTCCCACCTCGCTGTTGGGGCGCGGCTGGGCTTTCATTCGTTGGGCGGCTTAGACAACGCACTAAACGAAAATGCGACGACGGACGAAATGGCCGTGTCCGGATTGCAACACTCTGGAAAGATCGAAAAATCTTCGCTCGGCGATGATCAATAAGTCAGCAATTGCCGAAAAACTGTCGGTACGGTTGCCTTGCGACGCTTCATATGCAGCGCAATAAATTTTGCACGCGCGTGACCGACTCTGTTTCCGATAGCGAAAATCTTGGGGCGTTCAAACAATCAGTGGCGAGGGACTCACTCAATGGCGAGGGGGCCCACTGAAGGTCAGGGGCACATAATGAAGAAGATCATCACATCCGCGGCAATCGCATTCGCCGCTATGACGGCGGCCAGCGCCGCGGATATGCCTATGAAGGCTGTCAAAGCGCCGCCGCCCATGCCCTCCTGGTGGGATACATTGACGATAACCGGTCACGTGGAAGTGGGCGGTACGGTCAATTCGAATGATTCCGCCGGCGGGAATTTCGGCCAGCTCTTTACGGACAAGTCCAATTCATTTTTCTTGAACCAGGCTTTGCTGACGGTGCAACGGCCTCTCGACCCGAAAGCAGCCGGATACGATTTTGGGTTTAAGTTCCAGGCGATGTACGGTTCGGATGCACGATATACGCACTTCCTGGGTGAGTTCGACCAATCAATTGGCGAACGCAATCAGTTTGACATCGTCGAAGCGCATGCTCTGTTCCATCTGCCGTGGCTTACTTCCGGCGGCGTGGACGTAAAGGTCGGACAGTACGTGACCCTGGAAGGCGCGGAAGTCATCTACGCGCCTGACAATGCGCTTTACACGCATTCCTATATTTTCAATTTCGGTATCCCCTTCAAACACACCGGAATCATGACGACCACGCATGTCAACCCGATGCTCGATATCTACCTAGGCGTTGACACGGGCGTGAATACGACCTTCGGCAATCGCGTTGATTGCTTCAATTGCGGCGACAATAACAAAGCGGCTGCGTTCCACGGTGGTTTCGGCCTGAATTTGCTGGGCGGTGCGTTGACTGTTTCTGCAACTACCCATATCGGTCCAGAAAATCCCAATGTTTCGTCCGTCGTTCTTGCCGGCGTCAATCCCAACACTGCTCTTCGTTATCTCAATGACGTGACCGTCATCTGGAAGGCAACCGACAAGCTCACGCTGACGACTGACCTCAACTACATTCGTGATGATGGGTTTAACGCGACAGGCTACGGTGTGGCCCAATATGCCACCTACACGATCAACGACTGGCTCAAGATCACTGGACGGGGAGAGATCTGGCGGGACAATAACGGCTTCTTTGTCGCCTCTTTCCCCGGCAATCTGGACTTTGTCGGGATCGAACATGGCAATCCTTTTGCTACGGCGATCAGCGGCGGAGCGACGACCTACGGTGCGCTGACGGTCGGACTTGCCATCAAGCCACCCGTCCCGAAAGAACTCGAAGGCCTCGTTATCAGGCCGGAGATTCGCTACGACACGTCCTTGAACAATACTGTGCCATTCGGCGGAGGAACGAAGAGTTCGCAATGGACGTTTGCCAGCGACCTCATCATACCTTTTACGATCAAGTGACGTGAGTTCTACGCGATACGCGAACCTTTGTCTTTGTCGACGGTCTATCGAAAGAACATTAGCGCCCTACAGAACGCGTCTGATAGTTTTGGTTTGTGCGGTGCACCTTAGCAACCGCAGCATTGGGACGCCCGTGCGTTAACTTAATGGGTGTCAGGTGGCTTCACGTTGGCGTGAGCCTGTAACCGGCAGACAAACTATTCCGAACTCATGGTTAGAAGCGCACATGACGCGCTTCCAAAATGATGGAGCCGGACCATGTTAACCAAACACCTTCTTGCAATTTCGCTCGCCCTGCCGATTTTTGCGATGTCGGCGTCTGCCTACGCCGGCGCGACAATTTCGGACAAGCGGTATTGGCCGAATGAGGCCAGATCGGGCACCGCGGCCGGTAGCGCCCAGAGTTCAATATTTGCCTGGGAGCCGCGCACGACAACGCAGGTGCAGGTCCCGAGGAAAGTGCGGCACCACCAGCGTGCTGCGACGCCTCGATAACGGGTAGCTAGGAGCAATGATGCGCGCAACCCGAGTTGCACAAGCGGGCGTCGGCGAGCATTCATTGATCTGACCCAGAATTGAAACCGGCTGCACATCAAGGTCACCCCCCGCAGCCGGGAGGGGTGGCGTATCCTTTCGTTCACCAGAAGACGGGGGAATCCTATGACACTGCTTGATCGTAACTTGCCTCAACACAAGGCGTCGGCTGACGCGGCCGATCGATTCCCCAAGACAGTTACGAGGTATTTCGCTCGACACCGTTTGGTGCTGTATCTTCTGCTCGGCGTTGGGATTGTCGCCGCAGTTGTGCTGAACTGGAACTGGTTAGCCGCAGCGGGATTGCTTCCCCTCGCGGCACTTCTGCCCTGCACGATGATGATGTTCATGTGCATGAAGCACGGCACCAGATCACCGAAGCAATCCGAATGAGACGCTGACGGAGGTGTCGGGCTCTTGCAGGTCTGGCTAATATAGGGCGGCTCGAAGAGTGCTGATGTTGTGCAAGCTCGACGAATTAGCAAGCCAGTGCGACGGCGCAATTCTGGGCTCGATACTGCGACAGTTACTCAGCGCGCGCCAAAACTGGCGCGAGGCGTATTTGTATCGTCAACTTGACGAACGCCGCCCCGAAGCGCTTCGCGCTGCGAAGCAGATGCCACGCGTGAGCTATTGCAGGGCGCCACAATGGCGGCGAGATCACGACCTCGCAGGTACATCATTTTTGGGGTCAACCCGCCGCGCCGTGCGATCCAGGCGCGCACAGGAGCTGGATAGGTGTTCATTAGATCCTGCGTCCCGGACGCACTGACGACGCGTTTGCCGGAGCTATCGAGCATCCATGCGGCATGGAAACCAAGCACCGCATTAGGGGTGGCGCACATTCGGCCGCTCGAGACGAACCCGAGCACCATTGTGCAGGCCGAAACGCATGTGCCGGAAATGACGACGGGCTCGCCGGAGTCGCGCACCTGTCGGAAGTGCGTCGTGTAGTCCTTCATCTTACCGCCGACGTCATCGCTGATAATTACGGTCGCGGAAGCCGATGTAACGGTTAGCGCCGTCGATATAACGGCAGCAATCAGGCACGCTCGCATGTCTTTTTCCTCGGCAGTGTCGGGTCAATCCTGCGCCAGGCGTCGCAAATCGCGTGCCACTAGCCGAGACATTCAACTAAACGACTGATTTTAAATCAGTTTTCCTGGAAGGGGCGGCGCGACTCTCGCCTGAGCAGCGGGAAAGAGATTTCGCAGAAGACTAAAAACGAGGCATTCTCACGCCTCTTTGATGAAGATCAATGCACCAAGGGCGTAGCCTGCCAGTGGCACTTTTCGAGTAAATGCCGGAGAAAAATCATGGCTATCAAATTCATCCTTACCCTCGCACTCATCACGCCATTCCTGACTGTGTCCAGCATCGCTCAGCAATATGTGGGCGGCCCTAAATCGGGTATTCCCACGACGCGGCAAATCAGCAGCGGAAGCGATATCTACGCGCAGGGAGGCGACATCTACGCGCGAGGAGTCAAAGCCAACAAATCCCACGCTTATCGAGGTGGCACGAAGACTGTCGTTCCGCGCACATGGTAATTAAGAGGACGCCCGCTTCGGGGGCATTCGCGTCGATTTGGTATGTCCGCAGCATGCCCGGTTAGCGGGCAATCTCGGAAACGCCGGTTGTCCGTTTTGCAGGTTGAAGGCATCGGTTTGGACGTGCGAGCCGCGTGCAACTTGATCGAACGTCCTCAACAGATCAAATAATGTCGGCGCGCCGCGACCCGATAGGACAAGGTCGCGGCCAACTATCTTGCCTTCATCAAGCCCGCGTCAATTCGCATTTGGCTGCGTGCAGATGCGTGCTAGTGAGTCCGCGCCCTGGACTAGGGCACTGGACTGATCGATTGTACGGTGTAGGTGTTGCCGGATCCGCTCAGGGTGAATTTGACCTTGTCACCCGTCTTCAGCTTCGCAAGATCAACCGAAGGAGCGACCGCGAATTCCATCTTCATTGCCGGCCAGTCGATGGCAGGGATCGGACCATGATCGAATGTGATCTTGTGGTTCGCTGCATTCAGGGCCGTGATTGTGCCGGTTGCGTCCGCAGTTTTCGTCTTCTTCGTGTCGCTCATCTTGGAGTCGTTCATCCCCGGCATCTTCTTCATGTCGGACATCTGGGCCAGCGCGCCGCTCACCGGCAGGGTCAATGCTGTGCTGATCAATGCCGAAGCAAGCACGGCACGCAGGGTCGGGTAGTGGGCGTCATCCATACATATTCTCCTGTTGTTTCAGACATCCGTCGCCAATACCTGTTTAGTTCGCAAGGCCGACCAGCCCGGTTACAAGCTCACGGTTTCGTGAAGAGCAGCGTCAGTGCCGGAAATGAGTCCTCCAGCGCGCGACCGAAGGCCCTAGACTTCGCTAGGCGAGCATGCGTCGGGCAGAGTCATGCGGTTACGGTGGAACGGATCGCATTTCTCAGCGCCGTACGGCAGGTGAGAGCCCTCAAGGCCGGCAGCATTCATAAGCTGCGGCACTTTTATTTCGACACGACCCCGGACCTGAGCTTCGACTGATTTTCCGCTTTTCTTTACCGTCGGAACGGTTGTCGCCCGGCTCTAAGTCGTCAAGCGCCAGACATGGCATCCGGACAACAGATCCAGTGTGTGAGATGAATTAGACCATGCTTACGCGATCGACACTGGTACGTTTCAGTGGTACACACAGACTAAATAAGGTGGCATTAAGTTATTGATTTTGCTGATGTTACAAGTGTTGTCCGACAACCCGCCCCTGGGCACCAAACTACGCTTTTCCACGCCGGAGCACGATCTAGTACGGTTGCGTTCGCTAGATGATCGCCGCGAAGGGCGCTCTCGGACTTCTCTCCCTAGCTAGGGCTCGCTAAAGTTTACGTACGTTCAAATCCGGTCCGCGATTTGAACCTACTAATCTGCGCCGATCGGGGTTGATGCCTATAGCCCCTTCATGGTCGATATCCTTTCTCGCCCGCGCGTCGAAAGGACTCTCGGCACGGAGGTAAGGCGTCGCCATTGAAGATAGCTAAAGACGCGGTTTGATCAGAGCCCTTATGGACCGGCGTTTTATAAACCTCAGCGTGGTCATCGTCGATCACAACTATCAAAACTCCCTGCGCAACTTAGGTGGAACAGGCAACACGATGCTGCGTTGCCGTACATGACAGTCCTCATAAGCAAGCCGGAACCGGCGATAAGGCGCGCCCTGAGCATTTACGGCGCGGTCGCCAGGCATGGCTCTGACCCCGAGACTAAGCGCGGCTTGGAAAAGCACGTTCGGGACTTGTTCGATCGCGGGGAGAGGGACGAGAACCGGCTTACCGTGCACGGTTTGACCTATTTGCGGAGCCGCGAGCTTCGCAGGCGCTAAGCAAAATCTAGAATGACTCCGCCAAAGGTGGCCTCGATCGCGACAGTTCGCAGTGTCGCGGCCTGGCTCTTCGTCATCGGGGCGGTAATTCGGTCGGGGTCGACCGTAGGACACTGGCGCCTCCAATTCTGTATTGGAGCCGATTCATAACTTGCAATTTTGTTCTTTATTTGTTCTCTATGGCCATCAGCCCTTGTGAGGTCGCCATGGACAACAAACTCAATGAAATGCGCGGCAAAATCAAGGTTCTAAGAGCGAATATGCTCGACCTTGAGGAAAACATTAGGGCTCAGGTCAACCGGAAAGAGGACTGCTCCGAAACTTCCCTCCGGCTCATGGAAATGCGTCGGGAAATGCTTGATCTCATCCGGCAACGGAACGCAATGGGCGGCGACGAGCGGATGCTCAGCGTTGGTGAGCGGCTGAAAGCAGAGTACGTGCAGAAGAGCAGGAAGCCGCTCAAGGGCGTCCAAGCACGGCGATGACCGACCCAATCCCATTGAGGGTTCTGACGCTACGCGGAGAGATCGCCGAACTCGGCGCGGTGGTGCGCCAACTTCACCGATCAGGGTTGGATAGCGCAACGGCTCAGCTCCTGCTCTCGCGCAAACGGGCCGAACTGGAATGTCTAATGAAGCCCACTGGAGGGAATGATCATGCGTGAACCGCTGAAATGGTACGATAACAGCGCTGACAATTCGCCGTTCATGAAGGCCCTATCACAGGTTCGAAATTTGGCAACGCGTGAGGGTTATTGTTATCATCACGTCCAGGCCATCATGCTTAGCATCGATCAATACGCAGAGAGCGCGACGGAAAATCGCGAATATTTTTGGAGCAAGCCGCATTCAATACCGTGAGGGTGAGCGATGTGTGGTCGCGTTCGTCTTGCGTCGGATTATTCAGAAATCAAAATCAGGCTGAAGTTCGCGCCGGATGCGCCTGCACCCAACTTTGAGCCGGACTGGAACAAGCCTCCTACGTCTCCCATGCTGGTTGCCATTCGCAGCGTCGATGGCCAGCGCGTCCCGAAGATGATGCGCTGGGGGCTTCTTCCTCACTGGGCCAAGGACGAGAAGATTTCGTACTCGACCTTCAATGCCCGCTCCGAGGATTTCACCACCAAACCTGCCTTCCGCGACGCCTGGAAGAGAGGACAGAGATGTCTAGTCATTACCGACGGCTTCTACGAATGGAAGAAGATCAATGCGAAGGAAAAACAAGGTACGCATCCGACGAGCGCCGTCTTGTCTGACGCGAGGTATTTCGCGAAGCGTGTGACCTTAAATCTAGCTTTAAGGTCATCAGGCGATGCGGGTCGAGGTTTTAGGCGGGTTGGAGCGGCGGCGGCGCTGGTCGCGGGATGACAAGGCGCGGATCGTCGAGGAGACGTTGGCGCCAGGGGCGAAGGTGACGGAGGTTGCGCGCCGCAATGGCGTTGCGGCGAGCGTAGTGTTCACCTGGCGCCGACAGGCACGGACGACTGCCGGGGTCGGGCCATGTTTTGCGCCGGTGCAGATTGCCGCGGCAGCAGAAACGGGCGAGGAAAATTCGAAGCCTCCGTCCGAAGATGACAAGCGGATGCGGCAGTTACCGGCCGCCCGGAACGGACTGATCGAGATCGATCTTGGCAACCGGCGACGGATCCGGGTGGATGCACAAGTTGATCCCGATGCGCTGGCGCGGGTCCTCGACGTGCTGGAACGCCGATGATTGCCATACCGGGCAATGTGCGGGTGTGGCTCGCGACCGGCCATACCGATATGCGCCGCGGATTCCCGAGTCTTGCGCGTCTGGTTCAGGAGAGCTTGAAGCGGGATCCGCACGCTGGTGATCTCTACGTTTTTAGAGGCCGCCGCGGCGACCTGATCAAGATCATTTGGCATGACGGCCAGGGCGCGTGTCTGTTCACGAAGCGGTTGGAGCGCGGCCGCTTTCTGTGGCCATCGCTTGCGGATGGCGTTGTCACGATCAGCGTTGCGCAACTATCCTATCTCCTGTCCGGAATTGACTGGCGGATGCCGCAGGCAACCTGGCGTCCGCAGGCTTCCGGTTAAGCTGTGGCTTTTTGACTCACGAAGGAAAATCTGGCGGGATTTTGAGCGGCGAATATGGTTGGATCGTCATCGTGACGACGCCCTCCGATACGCTTCCCGCCGACCTTGCCGCTGCGCACGCGATGATCCTTGCGCAGCGCGAATTGCTGACGCTGGCGAAGAGCGAAGTGACGGTCGGCCGCCTGGAAATCGAACGGCTGAAGCTGATGCTGGCCAAGGCACGGCGCGAGCAGTTCGGGCAATCTTCTGAACGCGGCCGGCTGCTGGTCGAGCAGCTTGAGCTGGCCATCGAGGATCTTGAAGAAACCCAGGCCGAGCAGGAAACCAGCGCCGAGATCGCGGCGCCGGAAGCCGCCAAGCAGAAGCGTGCGCAAAATCCGCGGCCGCCTCGACGTCCTCTGCCGGACAATCTGCCGGTCGAGCGTATCGTCGAGCCGCCGCCGTGTGCCTGCGGCAAATGCGGCAGTGAGCGGCTGCACAAGCTTGGCGAGGTGGTCTCGAAGACCCTTGAATGCGAGCCGCGGCGCTGGAAGATTATCGAGCACGTCCGCGAGAAGTTCTCGTGCCGGGATTGTGAGGCGATCACCGAGGCGCCGGCGCCCTCCCATCCGATCCCGCGCGGCTTTGCCGGGCCGAGCCTGCTGGCGATGGTGCTGGTCAACAAGTACCTGCTGCATCAGCCGTTGAACCGCCAGAGCAAGACCTATGCCCGCGAAGGGATCGAGATCGATGTCTCGACGCTGGCGGATCGGGTTGGCGCGTGCGTGGTGGCGCTCGATCCCATTATTGAGGCGATCCGGACCCATGTCATGAGCGCGGAACGCATCCACGCCGATGACACGACGGTGCCCGTGCTCGCGAAACTGAAGACTGCCACCGGCCGGATCTGGACCTACGTTCGCGATGACCGGCCGTTTGGCGGCAAGGACCCACCGGCGGCCGCGTTCCATTACTCGCGCAGTCGTGCCGGGGAACATCCGCAAGGCCATCTTGCCGGCTATGTGGGCCTGATGCAGGCCGATGCCTTTGATGGATACAACCAGCTCTACAAGGCTCAAAGGAAGCCGGCTCCGATCCTTGAAGCGGCCTGCTGGAGCCACGGCCGGAGGAAGTTTGTCGACCTCGTGAAACAGGGAGAGGCGCCGATCGCCAGCGAAGCTGTACGTCGTATCGACATGCTCTTCGAGACTGAGCGCAGCATTAATGGCAAAACGCCGGAGCAACGGCTTGCCGTACGCCGTGAACAATCGCGGCCGCTCATTGCCGAGCTTGAAATCTGGATGCACCAGCAGCGAGCGCTGCTCTCCACCAAGAACGATACCGCCAAGGCGATCAACTACCTTCTCAACCGCTGGGCAGCGTTCACCCGCTTCCTCGACGACGGTCGTGTTTGTCTGTCGAACAATGCGGCGGAACGAGCCTTGCGCGGTGTGGCAATCGGAAGAAAGAATTGGACCTTCGCCGGTTCAGATGCAGGCGGCCATCGCGCCGCCGCCGTCTATACCCTCGTGGAAACCTGCAAGATGAACGATGTCGATCCGCAAGCCTGGCTCGCTGACGTGCTGGCCAAGCTTCCAGATCACCCCGCCAACAAAGTCGCTGACCTGCTTCCATGGAATTGGAAGGCGAACCAACAGTTCAAGGCCGCCGTTGCTGCCTGAGCGCTTCGCGGCAGACCATCGCGCCTGCCCGGGGGGCTGGCCGGACGCGTACAAAACAAGCCTACGCGATCGGGATGAAGGACGGCAGTGAGATGGTCATGGCTGGTCTCTGGGCCTTATGGAAAAGCCCTGTGTCCGGCGAAGAGATATTGAGCTGCACAATCCTGACCTGTGGTCCGAACGAAGTCATGGAAGAGCTTCACGACCGTATGCCGGTTATCCTCGGTGAAGGGGATTGGCCATTGTGGCTTGGGGAGGAGGAAGCCACCAACGAACAGCTATTGGAGATGCTCCGCCCATGCCCGGACGAATGGCTGAAGGTCTGGCTGGTGGACAATAAGGTAGGCAATATCCGCAACACGGGCGCTGAATTAGTGCTACCGATTTAGGGCATGGGCCGATCGACGTCTGCTTTCAGAGGCAAGGCGGACCAGCGGGCTCAGGCGTTTGCGCTTTTACCGGGTAAAACTCCGATGAGTATCGCCCGGACCGGAAAGGCAGCCCCAATCAGATCTTTGATGCGCGTGGGTTGGCGCTAGCAGATCTGCGCAGCCGTTTTGGTTTGAATCACCGATGGAAGTGCGCGGCGGGACCACGGCGAGCTAACAAGATCGCTGGCCGCAATGCGGCAGAAAGTCGAAACCGAACGGCCCGGCTCGATCAGAGCTAGGGAGGATGTAAACCGATTTGTGCTTGCAGCGCATGAACTCGGTCGCCTGCGCGTGCAGGCGCAAGAGATCGCGAAGAATATTGGCGGCATCGGCGTCAGTATTCGCGCAGCAGCGGCTTCGCGCACGCCAACACCAGTACCCCCACTGTTCGCGGAACGTGATGCGCCTATTGTACGAACTCCGGCGAGTCGATCGCCGTTGTTGTCGCCGAAGCGCGTGACCAGGCCTTCGACTACACTGGCGCCACGTTCTGCCTGGTAGGGCGCGGGGCAGCCTTTTCGGTCGGGTACTACTACTACTACTGCTATGAAGCAATAAATTGCAGTGGGTCTGCACGGCACGTGCCGCTGGTCCCAGCTGCACGCGGCAAGGGCACCGTGCCGAGCTCGTGGATAGTCAATTCCTATTGGGGTTCTCCGGCCCATCCAACTCAACTAGATAGACCAGCATGAAATCGCCGGTCGACCGTGATGCGTCGGCTGCTTGCCTATAAATCGCCGCTTCTGCAGGGCGAGCGAGCCGCACATCCAGCGCCGCGTTGTCGCCGCATAAAGGGAAACCACCGGACTTTAGTGTATTCAACTTAGCCCGCAGTCCCTTGTTTCCCGAGATCGCTTCTGCTTCGCAGTATCTTTTGACCTCGAAGGCGAGCGTCGGTCTGCCGTCAACTTCAAGCGTAAATATCGAGAGTGAAAGTCGGTCGTTCATGTGTCATTCGCCTTCAGCTCCGACCCTACAAGGCGGTTAGGCCGTTGGTAAGCAGGCGATGAAAGCCGATCGAAGTCCGAAGGGTCGAATTGGTGGCCGGCTGAATCGGTAACGTGAACTTGCCAACCCTGGCTTTCCAGGACGCGCGCTTTGTCGACAGCAGCAGCGGGGCTGATACGAATGGTCACGACGCTCTGGCCGTTCTTTGATGCGTGAATGGCGAATGTCATAGCGTCCTCACCGGACAAAATCATACACTGAATTCGAGCCTGTTAGGAGATAACGTGATAGCTCCGGAATATCTCGCGCTTGCTAACGAGAGAATGCTGCGGCGCGTCACGTGACCTGCCGCTCGCGTAAAGGCCGTGTGCCCGGCCTGCCGCTTCTATCGGTGAGCGCAAGCCCGGTAAGCGAGCCGACCGAGAAAAACGCCAGGACATTGCTGGTCACGGATTCACTTTGCATTGGTCCCTGCCATGAGAATCTCGCTGTAGAGCGTTCACTGCATAAGCTGCGAAAAGCTCAGGAGGGCTCCCGCCTCTGTCATGTTCGATGGCCACACGACCACGAAAAGCGAGCCCTACGTCGTGCGAGAATCGGTCCAAATCCATCAACCGTTTCAGAGGGGCATTGAAAGCCTTATTCCCGTATTCACTAACAGGATTCGCTCTCAGTAATTTCAAGAGCTGTCTTTGCTCATCAATGAACGCTAGTGCGGCATCGCACAATTGTATTCGATCTCGCAGGTGAGCTTTTCCATTTCGACCATATTCAAAATGCATGTCCATAATGGACCCCATGCCGAATAAAAACTACAAGGCAAGTGACTTAGCGCTGTCCGTCATTCCGACAGCCCGGTCTTTATGTGATGGATTTCTTTTCACTGCTTTCTTCAGAAGAGCCGCCAAGCCGCTCGACAACACTTACGCGGCCACCACCGTCTCCCATCGCGTACCATTCCCAATTGGAGTTGCCACGGCTTCTCCAGGTTCACTGGAGCTAGTGGTATTGCATTCTTTGTAGTGGGAAGACACTTCGGCCTCGGCTAAGTGTTCCCAGTATTCCGCTTCTGCGAGGAGCTTCCAACTTTGTGCGGGATTGTATGCCGCCTGCTGGCGACACAGGGAGCCCATTGCGCGCAAACGTCGAACGATTTTCATTGTCCACCTCCCTACTTTGTTCTCCACAAGCTTACCCGCGATTTGGTTTTGTTGCTGAGCAGGAAACCGGCCGGTTGGATTGCGCCTGTAGTCGGTGCGGTTACTTGGGGGCATCGCGCACCTGTCCGTTGTTTGATCGAGCATGGGGCTGCTCGTGGCGGGGCTTGTTCCAACCGGCCGGGTCGCCCTCTTGGACGAACACCCTGAATTAAGTGCCGCTTAGTTGGCTTGGTGGAGAACCTTGGCGACGTGCTTTCTGATCGGCTCGCCCGTTTCTGCCGCAAGCTTCTGGGCAAGCTCCCACAATTCCTTGTTTTGGGCGGATGCGGTGTCGAAAGCCTTGTTCGCTTGCGCCGCGGACAAGGTGAAGACATCCGTCACTGACTTGCTGCCCAAGAGATGGGCGAAGAAATCGATCCCGGAGGCGGTATTGGCGTTCGATATCTCGATGACCTTGAGCCCATAGTCGGTCGCGCTCCTGACGTTGCTCGAATAGGTCTCACGCAGCGCTTCCGCCATCTCCTCGGACGCGGCTTTGATTTTCTCGCAGCCTTCCTGTGCGCGGGCGATCCCATGCTTGGCAAGCTCGCCGAACACGCCGGGTACCGCGATCCTCGGGAATCCGAGCAACGGCATCCCGAAACCATTCGTTCCGTTCAGTCCGACTTTCACTTCACTTTCACTCACGGCACTGTCTCCTCTCAAGCGAAATCATTTCCCGAGACGCTGGCTCGCGTCACGAGAGTCTTGTGGAGGCGGAGAGTTGTCCCGCTTCCGTGTTCGATCATCATTTCCATGAGCTTCCAGCCCGGATGTCACTATGTCGGACGAAAGAGGTGCTGTTTGTCCGATTTCCGACTCTCGATTAAAATTTTTTGGAGGATGTCAATACACACAATCGTCAGAAATGGAGCATTGGTGCATAACGGGGAAATCGCGAGGGGCGAAAAGGCGCTGCCGCTTTTTTCAGCGTCATCACCCGGCTGTCGTCAGATCGCGCGATGACCAGTGTTCAATCGCTTTCGGTACGACCTCGACGAGTTCATTGCAATTTACAAAAACGAATTCGGAGAGCCGAGTAGGCCCACCGCGCCCTACGCGCGCTATGAGATAGAAAGTAGATTAATGAGCCAATCCTTCTGCCCTGGCTGAATTGTGTACGTGGCAGGAAATGGTTGGGAGCCCGTTAGACCACCGAGCTCATCGTACACGGCACCTTTGACCCGATAGGACAGACTGCACAGAACACGATCGAGATCCGGGTCGTACTGAGTCGGGAAAGGCTCGCCGACCACTACGATTTCCATAGGCGCGGCGGGTGGAGGTGGAATCTTGGCGCGTTCAATGGCAGCAGCTTGTTCCTTTTCCAGCTGAGCAACCTTTTCTTGCCTTTGGCGGATGGAATCTGCTTGCGCCTGAGCAGATCCCGGATCGGTTGCTGGATGCAGTTCGACGCCTCGCTTCGTCAGTTCGAGGTCTCTCTTCGCAGATGCGATTGTTTCGGAGAGAACGTCCTTCTTTGGAGTTGCGTTTACTTCAGGCAAGAATTTCAACTTTGAAAAGTCAACTGTCTGATCCTTGATCAACCCTTTGACGACCCCGAGAATGCCAGCATTGGCACGCATCCGGTTTGACCTTGGCGAGGATAGCCAGCCGGCGTCGCCGACCGTCTCAATCGCGATTATCACTGCAGATGTTATTGCAACACCGATGAGCACCGTCCCTACGACAGCTTTATTCTCGTAGTCGCGGCCCACCACAACCTTCTGCCTCAACGACTCCCACGCCTCGCGCCGTACACTGAACTTGTAAACTCGGGTGCACTGCGATCTGTTCTTCAAGAACTTGGAAAGCCAATAGTATACTTACACGGTCACATCCATCAGGATCCGATTGAAATCTTGCAGCTGCCGGGAGGGCTACCGGTCGTTACCGTTTCAGCTCCCGAGGTGACTGAGGGCTTCAATGTCATCGAGATCGTGTTCAGTAAGGGAGCCATGGCGCTCAGCTGCCGCGTCATCAAGTGGCGTTTTGATAGTGCTGGCTATCTCAGACAACAGGCTGCGGTAGTTATTCGATGATAACGGAACGCAGGAAGATCGAGAGTAGAAAGGTCAATCATTGAGAATCCGGCCACACTGCCGTTTGCAAAGGTGAGATACATCCAGCGCCAGGGAGGGAGAGGGCCTTGCACTGAAACACGTTGCAAATAAGCAAGACCGCTAGCAGTCCGCCTGGTTGAACAGCTAAGGGAAGGATTGTCGGGCATCTCTGGGAAAATGCCGCGTGATGCTCGCTGCAACCGTTGTCAGGCCGCTTGAAGTCGACGTAACCATCTGCGGTCGCCTTCCCGGCGGGCCTTGAAGCGATCAGCGCACTTCTTTGAACAGAGGGCGGTTCGCCAGGAATAGTACCGGATGAGGCCAAACCTTTTGTCGCAGATCGCGCAACGCTTTGTTGCGCCGATCCGAATACATTCGGGGCTGTTGCACATTCTCCCCTCCTGTAGGCCTTGCGTGGGTAGTGGTTGATGCTCGCCTCTTGTTCGCCGTCGCAGCTCGCGCAAAGGTGAGCTGCCGCTTCTGGATCGTAATGGTCTGCCAAGTCTCGCGGCCCGTAGGGGCACCGCGCGCAGAGTTTAACCCTCATTGCCGCCTCCCATGGCAAGCAGCCTACTTTTTCGCAGTCAGAGGTGGTTCGCGCGATTTATAACCGATGCCGCGACTTCGGGATTATTCCGATTGCGTTCGATCGTTGAGATTTGTCTGCTGCAATCGCTATTTCCGATTAGCAGCGAGACTAAAGCGATGAGACCGATGGCTCAATTGTACGTAGGTAAGCATTCCATATCGAAAGGGATGGAAGAGCTATACGGAGGTTTGTAGTCTTTGCGTTCCACGCGCGATCCTTGCGGACCTTGGCGCCGGGGCAACGAGACTAGCGCTTGGCAGGAACATGCGTATCTCCGTCACGGGCGCCCCACGAGCCTTGTTTCATAGCGACCAACCTGACGCGCCGCCAACCCCGTCTGCTCGCCAGGTTCCATAGCCTAGCCAACAGCTGCGACCCGTTTGTCGAAGCCATTGGGCACCTCGATGTCGACTTCAAGCGTCGATACGCTCTTGCCCCTGTCCATCCGGACGATGACCTTTTCCGGATCGAGCGTGACATGCCGCGAGACCACGGCAAGGATCTCCTCCCGCAGAATCCCCAATAAATCGGGCTGGCCGCGCAGGCCGCGCTCATGCGCAAGGAGAATCTGTAGCCGTTCCCGGGCAACCGGCGCGGAGGCCGTGCGGCGGCTGAGTAACCGCAACAGTTTCATGCTCATGCGGCCCTCCGTCCAAGCAGCCGTTCCATCAGGCGCTTACGCTCAACCGGCACTATCATGGTGACCGTCTCGCCCCTCAGGCGCCGCGCCGCATCGACATAGGCCCGGGCCGGCGCACTTGCCGCGTTGTTGAGAGTGACGGGCGATCCGACATTCGACGCTCGCAGAACGTCCTGGCTCTCGGGAATGATGCCCAGAAGCGGCGTGGCAAGAATATCGAGAACATCATCGATGCTGAGCATCTCGCCGCGTGCTGCGCGCCCGGCGTCATACCGGGTAATCAGTACATGCTTCTTCACCTGCTGGCCCTTCTCGGCCTTTACGGTCTTTGAATCGAGCATCCCGATGATCCGGTCGGAGTCCCGCACCGACGAGACTTCTGGATTGGTGACAATGACAGCTTCGTCCGCATAGCGCATCGCAAGGGTCGCCCCTCTTTCGATGCCCGCCGGGCTATCGCAGAGGATCCAATCAAATTTGCTTCGTAGATCGGCGATGACGCGCTCGACACCCTCGTCGGTCAACGCATCCTTGTCCCTGGTTTGGGACGCGGGAAGCAGCCACAAGTTCTCAAGGCGCTTGTCGCGGATGAGCGCCTGCGAGAGCTTTGCAACTCCCTGCACAACATTGATCAGGTCGAACACCACTCGGCGCTCAGCTCCCATGACGAGGTCGAGGTTGCGCAGCCCGACATCAAAGTCGACAACCACGACCTTTTCCCCGCTTTGTGCAAGCGCTGCACCGAGCGCGGCGGTGGAAGTGGTTTTTCCAACTCCGCCTTTACCTGACGTCACGACCAAGACTTTGGCCATCCTTACCTCCTTCGCCGGTTAATTCAGCGGTGTGATTTTCATGATGTCGCCTTCGAGCCATGCTTGAGCTGGCCGATTGCGCAGAGTCGCGTCTATGTCTTCCGCAGTTTGGTAGTAGCCATCGATGGCAAGAAGCTCAGCTTCGATCTTCTGGCAATAGATCCGCGCGGCTGAATTGCCGTTGACGCCAGCCATCGCACGGCCGCGAAGCGTTCCGTAAACGTGGATGGAGCCTCCGGCGACGATCTCCGCACCGGAACCGACCGAGCCCAGCACGGTCACATCGCCTTCGGTAAACACTACCGACTGACCCGATCGCACCGGGTTTTCGAGCAGGAGCGACGTCGGTTGCGGTTTGGCTTCCGGCTTCTTCGTTTCGTGCAGTTCGAGCACACATTGACGCCCGCCGGTCAGCAAGGGCGGCAAACCCGGATTGAGTTCGGACGCGTCCACACCTTCGATTCCGAGAACACGGATATTTCGCGCTTCAAGACTCGAAATCAGATGCGTGATGGCGAACTGGCTCAGGTCCACAGTAGAGAGATCGAGGACCACTGGCCGTCCGACAAAAAATTCGGGCGAACGCGCAAGAGTTGCGTCTATTTCCTCCAGCCAGCCAACAATCGGCACGGCCGGACTGAACACGAAAGCAACGTAGGACCGGCCACGGAGGCGTACCAACTGACGTGGTGGCTCCACCTGGGAGAGCATGATTGTCGACTCGCTGTTCTTATCGATTGGTTAATTCATGATTGGGCGACCTTGGTTAATGACTGGTTAATGACAGCCGTTGTTTATCGCGCGAGCGCTGCGCTGGTGACCGTCCAGCGCGTCATCCGGATCGTCACCGGGAAATCCTGCCGGCAGCTGCTCGAACCGGACGCCGCCGCCAGGATCGGCCTTGACGACATGATCATCGCGGTCCGGTTCGACCGCACGCCGTCCGCGTGCATGGCGGAACTGCGCCGTCTGGCCGCAGAGAAGGAGGCCACGAAGAAATCGCGGGATCTGACCCTGGACCAGCTGCACGGCATGGCGGAGGCGGTCGCCTGGGCTAAGTCGACCATCGCCGACCTCGCCGACTGGAAAGCGGGCAAGATCACGTGGGATGCTCTGGATAACGCGGTGGCGCTGACGGGGCCTCCCGGCACCGGAAAGTCCACCTTCGCCAAGGTCTTCGCCGCCGACGCCGGCCTGAAATTGATTTCTGGAACTCTTGCAAAGTGGCAGGCGTCGGGCGAGGCCCACCTGGGCCATCTGCTGCGGGCGAGCTGCGTCACGCGCTCACAAACGGCCATCCGGTGAACGAGATACGCGGGGGCTTGACGTTCGGCTTCCCGCTACGAATGTTCGATGAACGCTCGCAACAGTCCAGATGAGTTCGACTTTCATGCGATCTCGGCAAGTGACATTGAGCCGCGCTCTTGCATCGGGACGCCATAGTTGGGAAGGTTAATTCCGGTGAAAGCCAGTCTCCATCTCGGTTTCAATTTCCTCAGTACAATAACACTCGTGACAATCTGCGTGGCCAGCGAGGTACAAGTTGTACGTCTCGCCAGTTCGGACGCTGTGGTGGGGGCACCGCCCGACAGTTGCCATCCTGCTTTGACCGGCCAAGGCGGGCCCGCCGCTTGGCAGGTATTGCTTGTGCATAACAAGGCTGGGCTCGCTGAGATGAGCCGCGTGGCTGTGGACAATCGCTTTCCGCTCTGCTGTCTCGTCTTGCGCCTTGATTGCGGATCGACAGCGCCGCCTGCAGCGCGAGATTTATTGCTTTGCCAATCGCCTTAGAACCTTCGATGATTGCCTCAGAATAAGGTTCGACTTCGCTCGCGGTGCTGCCTCTTTGTTGGGATTCACAACAAAGCTCAACTCGACGTCGCTTACAAGATAGAGATTGCGCCGAAGCGCTCCGCAGTCATGGCGGCAGACTGCGTAACCGTCAGTGGGCCGCAGCATTCTATTGGCTCGATATATCGTAGTCTCCCTTGCGCGCGCCTAAAAACGATACGGCAGCGCCATAATGGGAGGGGCGGCACCCGCCAGCAGACGTCGGGGGGGCATCAAAACTCTAAGGGGCAGGGCTTCGGACCGGTTAGGGTAGTTCACGCAGAAAAAGTTGGTTTAATTAATAGAAAAAGCCCACTTAGATTGGCGACGAGCCAGGATACGCTGACGCTTGGGCCTGTGACAGCAACCATGCCCTGAAGGCCTGCAGCAGAGGACTCTCGGCCTTCTCCTCTGGGCAGGCGAAATAGTATGAGCCGACACTTTCCAGGGTCAGGCTCGACAACGCTCTCAGTCTGCCGGACTTCAACTGATCGGAAATCAGGAACTCGGGAAGCAGCGCAACACCAAGACCGGCGCTCGCGGCGCTGATCAACGTGGATTGGATATCGAAACGCGGCCCGCGGATCACATTGGTGCCGCCGAGCTCCGCAGCATCGAACCAGCGACGCCATGCATCGGGCCGCGTGACCAGATGCAGCAGCCGCAATTCGGCAACCTCGCTCGGCGGCAGCTCGCTTCGCCTGCCGATCAGCGTCGGCGAACCGACCGGCAGAAGGATCTCGTCGAACAGATAGTCCGCCTGCGTGCCGGGCCAGTCGGGCTGACCGAAATAGAGCGCGCCATCGAGCGCGGTTTCGCTGAAAAAGAAGCGCGTGTTGCGCGCACTCACATTGACGGCAACGTCCGGATGGCGCGCGTAGAAATCGGGCAGGCGTGGAATGAGCCATTGCGCGCCCACGGTGGGAAGCACGGCAATGTCGAGCACCGTACCATCAGCTTCATAGCCCATGATCTCCAGTGCATCGCGTTCGATCCTTTCGATCGTTTGTGCGACACGGGTGCTGTAGGCCACTCCGGCACGCGTCAGCGTGATGCGCTTCTTGATCCGGTGGAAGAGTTTGACGCCGAGCTGCGTCTCGAGCTGCGCGATCTGGCGCGACACCGCGCTTTCGGTCAGCGCGAGTTCGCTGGCGGCCCTGGTGACGCTGAGATGTTTGGCAGCCGCGCTGAACGCCATCAACGCCCCGAGGCTTGGTATTCTGCGACGCATCGTTCATTCCAAAAACGCAAGATGTCCGCAGATTAAATTGTTTGCATGCCTAAACACAAGGCAGCATTGTCCGGCAGACGGAAATTGTACTGCCGATATTGCCAGGAATACCGCTAGAGGTCCCGATCGCATGAACAATGCAAAGCTTCCCGTCATCATCGCCGGTGCGGGGCCGGTCGGCATGGTGGCCGCCGCAGATATGGTGCGTCAGAACATCCCGGTTCTGGTCCTCGAGAAAAGCGAGACGCTGAGCAGCGAATCGCGCGCATCGACGTTCCATCCGCCGACCCTGGACATGCTCGACGATCTCGGTTTCGCCAGCGCGTTGATTGAGCAGGGGCTGAAGGCGCCGTCAGTGCAATACAGCTCCTCCGAGGACGGCGTGCTCGGCACCTTCGATTTCGCGGCAATTTCCGATCTGGTGCGACACCCGTTCCGCCTGCAGGCCGAGCAGTTCAAACTCACGCGCATCATTCTGGATGCGTTGGCCGGCAATCCCCTGTTCTCAATCGCATTCGGCAGCGAGATCAAATCCGTCGCGCAGACTGCTGATGCCGTCAAGGTTGTGGTCAGCGCCGAAGGCCATGATACGACCCATGAATGCACCTGGCTGATCGGCGCTGACGGTGCGAACAGCATCGTTCGCCGCAGCCAAGATATGGAATTTGAGGGCTTCACCTGGCCCGAGCGCTTCCTCGTGATGACGACGTCGGTCGATTTCACGGCGCTGCGCCCCGGCGTTTCGTCGGTCAGTTATGTCGCCGATCCCGTGCGATGGCATTTCCTTCTGCGCATCCTGGGCGCGTGGCGCGTAATGATGCCCGTGGCGGCGGAAATGTCCGATGCCGACGCCCTCTCCGAAGAATACGTGACGGCGTCGATCCGGCGGATCGTGCCGGCGGAGATGGATTGTCCGATCCTGCACACGACCTTGTACCGCGTGCATCAGCGGGTCGCCGCGACCTTCCAGAAAGGCCGCACGTTCCTCGCCGGCGATGCCGCCCATATCAACAATCCGCTCGGCGGCATGGGCATGAACGGCGGCATTCACGACGCCCTGAACCTCACAGCGAAGCTCGGTCCCGTCATCCATGGTGACGCCGATGAAGGGATTCTCGCTGATTACGACCTGCAGCGCCGCACCGTCACCATGCAGGCGATTCAGGGCGATACCATTCGCAACAAGAAGAACCTGGAAGCGAAAGACGAAGCCGATCGCGCGCGTTTCCGCGACGACATTCGCGCCGCGGCTGCCGACCCGGAAAAAGGGCGACTGCTGTTGCGCCGGATCGCCATGGTGGATTCCCTTGAGCGGGCAGCCGCCCTACACGTTGCCGGGCTTCACGCTGACGCATGACCAGTGCTCGTTTCGAAGATGCTCCACGGCCACCCAAGATTTCCCACCGCACGTTCAGGATACGGAAATGGATTTATTGATGAAGTGGACGACGCTCATTTTGGCGGTGCTCGTATCGCCGGTATCCCTCGGAGTGCCCGGCGCCACAGCGGCTGGCTTTCCTGAAAAGATAATTACGATTGTGGTCCCGTACCCTGCCGGAAGCACCGCCGACACCATTCCACGGTTGGTGGCTCCGCTGATGTCCAAGTCGCTCGGCGTGCCCGTGATCATCGAGAATCGGGGCGGCGCCAACGGGTCGATAGGGGCGGTTCGCGTCGCCTCTTCACCGGCGGATGGCCATACGATCCTCCTTGCAACGACCGGCATGCTGGCCATCAATCAATGGATCTATGAAAAGCCGATGTACAATCCTGCAAAGGATTTCACACCGATCGCCAATGGCGCTTCGACACCGAACATCCTTGTCGTCAATCCGTCGGTCAAGGCAACCTCGCTGAAAGAACTGGTGGCGCTGGCGAAAGCCGAGCCGGGCAGGCTGACGTTTGCCTCAGCCGGCAACGGCAGCACGAGCCACCTGTGTGGCGAGACCTTGAAAGTGCTCGAAGGCGTCGATGCCGTTCACATCCCGTACCAGGGTGCAGCTCCGGCTCTCCAGGACGTCGTCGGCGGTCAAGTTTCCATGATATGCGACAACCTGTCGAATGTCGTGCAGCAGGTGCAAAGCGGAGCGCTGCGGTCCATCGTGGTAACCGCAACTGAACCAAGCAAGCAGCTGCCCGATGTGCCGACGGCCCCGCAGGCGGGATCGCCTGATCTCCTAGCCGGCAACTGGTACGGCTTTGTCGCACCATCGGCGACGCCCAAAGATGTGATCCTGAAGCTCAACAAGTCAATTGTGGAGGCGTTGCGGGATCCGACAGTCTCGGCGCGTCTGGAAGGCCTTGGTTTGACGGTGATTGCCGATAAGCCCGATGAGTTTGGAGCACTTATCGCAAAGGATTCTGCGCGGATGGAAAGTATTGTAAAACGCGCAAAAACGAAGATTCGCGACTAGCGGATCTGCAGCATACAGAACTCGGTAGTGGCTTGCTCAGTCGACTGCCGCGTTCGCTATCGGATGTGAATGGGTCCAATGGCTGGCTCGGTTCGCGGTACCTCGGTCGAGCCGAGATCTTGGAAGGTCTCCCTCCAGAGGCGCGAAGCGGACTCCATGTTTGCGGGAGCGCCAGGCTGTGCAGGGGGTGGGTATCAAACTTAGCGAGAGAGGGGCGTCGGACCGGTAGGGTGGTTCGCACAGAAAAAGTTGGTTTTTTAATCCAAAAAGCCCACTTGCGCCTAGTACGCCATCGCGACCGCTGCCGTTCGGCGATTTTGCGGAATTAATAGGAAAAAACCCGCTTCCGTTTTCTTCCCGTGGTCCGCCTCTGGCGCAAGGCGACAGTGGGCGTCACTGGCTCGCTTCTGTAATAATCTTGTCGATGCAGTGCGACCGGTTGTGACGTGCACGAGATGCGAACTCCGGCTTCCACAGAATGGTGAGGTGTCGCTCTAAATTCGGCGCGGCGGCATTAGCTCGGCGCCAAAGCTCTTGGCGCGGACCTGCGGCGATCCCAGGAACCAACTCTCCTGTTTTGCCAGGGCAGCCACCTCCGGCAGGATGGTGACGTCGACGCCGGGCAGGTAGGCGGCGGAGTACTCCACATTGAAGGCCTTGGGCTCCTTGATCAGGACCTTGAGCCGGCCGGAGTCCAGATCGTCTGCAAACAGGTCCGGCGACAGCAGGCTGACGCCGACGCCGCGGCGCACCAGCGCGGCCACCACACTCGAACTGTTGCAGCGATGCACGAGCCCGGGCGTCACGCCCGCGCCCTCGAACCAGTTCACGATGGAATAATAGGCGTTGGCGTCCTGGGGCATGCTGATGATCGGCAGTTCGGCGAGATCGGCCGCGGTCATCTCGCGGTCCTTCGGGCTGAGCTTGGGATGGCCGAGCCATTTCATGGCGCAACTGCCGAGCGGCACCCGGACGACGCCGGGCAACTGGATCGGCCCCGGCAGCAGCGCGATGTCGATCTGGCGGCGGCCCAGCTTGGTGGCCAGCCGGCTTGAGAGGTCGACGTCGATTTCGAGCTGCACCCTGGGATAGCGCTCCTCGATCCGGGTCAGCAGATTCTGGAACCAGGTCAGCGCAATGCTTTCCACAAGGCCGACTCGGATCGTGCCGCTGGCAGCCTTGCCGCTCGCCGCCACGCGCATGGTGGCGACTTCGGAGAGGATGCGCTCGGCATTGCCGAGGCAGAGGTGGCCGAGCGGCGTCGGCACCACGTTGCGGCCCTGGCGGCGCAGCACCTTAGCGCCAAGTTCGCGTTCCAGCTCCTGGATGCGCCGCGTGATCGCCGGTTGGGTCAGGTTGAGGTGCTGCGCCGCGGCACCGACGCCGCCGAGCCGGGCCACCCACACCAGTGTCTCGAGATGCCGGGAATCCATGGACATATAAAATATGCGCATGAGTTCGATGTCTACATTTCATTTGTATTGCAGTGCGACAGCCCGAATACTCCCGTTCCAAGGCCGATTTAGAGCAGTCCGTAAAAAGGGAATTGGGATCTCATGCGCAAATTTTATACGTCTGTGCCGTCATATCTGCAGCGGACCACTTTGGCAGCCGGGCTGGTCCTCGCCGGCCTCGGCGCCGCAAAGGCCGATGACGTGATCTGCGAGCCCGCCAAGATGGCGGCGAAATATCCCGGCCTCGCGGGCAAGACCATCAAGATCGGACAGGACGGCGAGAGCGTGCCGTTCAGCATGCGCGACCCCAAGGACTTCAGCAAGCTGGTGGGCCTCGACGCCGATCTCGCCCGCGCCGCCTTTGCCTGTGTCGGCGTTCCCATGGATTTTTCCATCGGCACCTGGGCCGGCCTGATCCCGGCCACCATGGCCGGTCAGATCGACATCATGTGGGACACCTTGCTGTACACGCCCGAGCGCGCCAAGAAGATGGACTTCGTGGTCTACATGAACGCGGCGACCGGCATGCTGGTGGCCAAGGGAAACCCGAAGAACATCCATGCTCTCGGCGATATCTGCGGCGTCACCGCGACCACCACGCTGGGCACCACCCAGGAAGCCATGCTGCGCGATGCCAACAACAAGTGCGTCGCCGCCGGCAAGGCGGCGGTCAACATCATCACGTCGTCGGACATGCCGAGCGGCGTGCGTCTGATCCAGAACGGCCGCGCCGATCTGGTGGCGATCAACAAGTTTGTCGGTGAGAGCCTGGTGGCGGCGAATCCGACTACCATCGAGAGCGCGTTTGACGTCGTCACCGGCGCCAAGATCGCCGTCGGCACCGCCAAAGGCAATCCCGACCTGATCAAGGCGATCCGCGACGGCCTGACCGCGATCCGCGCCAACGGCACCGAAAAGGCGATCTACGAGCGCTACAAGGTCGACTACAGCCTGACCACCGAGCCGTCCGTTCTCACGGAGTAACGATACGCGCTCCACTTCACCTCTCCCCGCCCAGTGAAGTTTTGCTTCGCGCGGCGGGGCGAGGGAAGCAAGATCAATGCTCGCATCTGTTCAAACGGACCAGACTCCAGGAGACACCACATGACCACCGGATTGTCCGCCGTGCAGCAGCACGTCGATGTCGCGCGTGTGCTCGAGATCGAGCAGGGACTGCTGCGCATTCCGAGCTCCGCCTTTCAGGAGCACCAGATCGCCGATCATCTCGCCGAGCGGATGAACGACATCGGCCTCGACGTCACCATGATGGACGTGGTGCATCCGTTCGATCTCACCATCACCAGCCGGCAGCCGATGGGTGTTTTGCGCGGCACCGGCGACGGGCCGAGCCTGATGCTCAACGGCCACATGGATCCCGGCGTCGAGATGCCCGGCTGGTCGGTGGATCCGTACGGCGCAAAATTCGAGGATGGCTGGGTGTGGGGCATGGGCGCCCATGATGACAAGGGCGGCCTCGCCGCCGCGTTCTGCGGCGTCGAGGCGGTGATCAAGTCGGGCACGCGCCTCAAGGGTGACGTGCTGCTGTGCCCGGTGATCGCCCACAAGCTCGGTGGCGCCGGCACCCGCGCGTTGCTCAACAGCGGCGTACGCGCCGACCTGTGCATCAACATGGAGCACTCCAACAACACCATCGCCACGGTCTGCGTCGGCATCGTCATGGTGCGCATCCGCGTCGAGGCGCCTGAACTGTTCTTCCGCTACAGCGCCGAGGCCAAGGCACAATACTGGAATCCCATCGAGCAGGTCTGCGAGGTGATCCGTCGCATCGGACCCAGCCTCGATCCGATTCCGGAAGGCAGCTGGATGAATTTTACGCCGCATGCGGACCTGCCAGGCTTCCCGACCCACACCTTCGATACCTTCCACAAGGAACACTACTACCAGAAGAATTTCACCGGGCTGCACAGCAAGCAGGCCGAGCTGCTGCTCCAGTTTCGCACCGTGCCGGGCCAGACGCTGCACAGCGTGACCGCCGATCTGGCGGCGCTGCTGGAAGGCATCAAGCGCGATCATCCGGCGTTCAACTACACATTCGAATTGCCAGCCAAGGGCACCGAGACCGGCTGGTGTCAGGAGCCGATGGAAATTTCGCGCGACCATGCGCTGGTGACGGCGCTGGCGGCGGGGCAGGCGCGGGCCTCCGGCGCGCCGGCGGAGGTCGGCGGCTGGGGCCGGCTCGGCAATGTCGGCGACGGCAACATCATCGCCGCGCTCGGCATTCCCACGTTGCAATACGGCCCCGGCGACATCCGCATCTACAAGGAATGGCCGACCGCCGACGAGCGCGTGCTGCTGTCGCAGCTGGTGACGGCGGCGCAGGCCGTCGCCCATGCTACCGTCGCCGTGTGCGGTTGATCCCACATGGCGGAGCCGCTACCGGGAGGCAAGTCGATGACTGACGCAGCAGAGGCGACGAAACCGCGGCCGTCCCGCAGCGTGATCTGGGCCGGCGCCGTTGCGCTGGTGCTGGTCATCGCGGTGGCGCTGGGCTGGCGCTCCAGTCTGGTGCCCGAGCCGGTGATGGAGATGCTGTTCTACGTCACGTCGTCGTTCCTGCTGGACGGCGCGGTAACCGCGCTCGAGATCGCCGCGCTCGCCATGGTCGGCGGCGTCATTCTCGGACTGATCCTGGCGCTGATGCGATTGTCGAGGCTGGCGCCGGTGCGCGGCGCGGCGTGGGGCTACATCTGGTTCATGCGCGGCACGCCGGTCATCCTGCAGCTGGTGTTTCTCTATGACGCGCTGCCGATCGTCGGCATCAAGCTCGACAGCTTCACCACGGCGGTGGTCGGCTTCATGCTCAACGAGGCGGCGTTCTGCGCCGAGATCATCCGCGGCGGCATCCTGTCGGTGGACCGCAGGCAGAGCCTCGCCGCGGCCTCGTTCGGCATGGGACCGTTCCTGACGCTCCGGCGCATCATCCTGCCGCAGGCCATGCGTGCGATTCTGCCCGGCATGGCCAACCAGACCATCTCGATGATCAAGGGCACCTCGATCGCCTCGGTGATCTTCGTCAACGAGCTGACCTTCCGCTCGCAGCAGATCGTCGGGCAGAACTTCAAGTTCTTCACGGTGTTCGCGGCCGCCGGCGTCATCTATCTGATCATGACCAGCGCGGTGGCGGCGGCGCAGTATTACCTCGAGCAGAACTACAGCCCCGACGCCGAGCACAAGCCGAAGATCGTGGCGGCGCCGGCCGGCGGCGCTGCCGCGAAGCGGGTGTCGCCGACGGCCTGGATGGATACGCTGAGCGGCAGCCGCGCGGAGGGCGACCCGGCGGAGGCGCCGTTCGTGGTCTGCCGCAACGTGCAGAAGTCATACGGCGCGAAGGAGATCCTCAGCGGCCTCGACCTCACCATCAAGCGCGGCGAGGTTGTGGTGCTGATGGGGCCGAGCGGCTCCGGCAAGAGCACGCTGCTGCGGCTGGTCAATCATCTCGAGAAGCTCGACTGGGGCGAGATCACCGTCGACGGCAACTATGTTGGCTACGTCAAGGACGTCGGCGACCGCATCGTGCCGGTGCGCAATCTCGCCAAGGCCCGCGCCGATGCGCGCATCGGCATGGTGTTCCAGCACTTCAATCTGTTCGACCATCTGACCGCGCTGGAGAACATCATCGAGGCGCCGATCCGCGTATACGGCGAGGATCCCGACAAGATGCGCGCACTGGGCATGAGCCTGCTCAACGCCGTCGGCCTCACCGCCCATGCCGACCACTTTCCGCACCGGCTGTCCGGCGGCCAGCAGCAGCGCGTGGCGATTGCGCGCGCGCTGGCGATCTCGCCGCGGCTGATGTTGTTCGACGAGCCGACCTCGGCGCTCGATCCCGAACTGGTCGGCGAGGTCCTCGCGGTGATCCGCCGCCTCGCCGAGGCCGGCATGACCATGATGGTTGTCACCCACGAGGTGCGCTTCGCCCGCGAGGTCGCCGACCGCGTGGTGTTCATGGACGAAGGCCGTGTCATCGAGCAGGGCCCGCCGCAAGAGGTTCTGGATCACCCGAAACACGAGCGCACCCAACGCTTCCTCAGAATGGTTGAACAGACGGAAACGGAAACATGAAGGCTGCAGTCAAGAATTTCGTCCAGCTGGAGCGGCTGGCGCAACAGATGGATGCCCACGGCCTCGACGCCATCGTCGCCCGCGCCGGCATCAACTTCACCTATCTCGCCGGCTTCGCCTATCCCGGCACGCTGGCGCGCCATCTCGATCTCGCGGATTCGCCGCGCGGCGTCTATCTGGTGTGGCCGCGCACCGGCGAGCCGCGCATCGTCGTCAATGCCATTGCCGAGGGGCTGGCGCGCCGCGATTCCTTCATCGAGCATTTCGATGTCTATGAGGGCTACACCGAGCCGCCGATCGAGAAGCTGGCGACGGTGATCGGGGCGATGGGGCTGGCCGAATCGAAGGTCGGCTTCGAGATCAACTTCGTTAGCGCCGCTGACTGGGAGACGCTGCGCACGCGGCTGCCGAAAATGCAGATGAGCAATTCCACCGCGCTGATGGACGTGGTGCGCGCGGTGAAGACGCCGACCGAACTGGCCTATCTGAAGCGCGGCGCCGACATGCTGGACGATGCGTTCCTAGCCTGTTTCCCGCTGGTGCGGCCGGGCATGCGCGAGCGCGACCTGCACGCGGCGCTGGTGGGTTATTGCCTGGCGCACGGCTCCGAATTCACCCACGGCATCCTCAACTCGGAGCGCAACACCATCCAGTATGCCGGCGAGAGCGATTTCGCGTTCGCCGCGGGCGATGCCATCCGCACCGATTACGTGGCCTACATGCAGGGCTATGCCGGGCACCAGTCACGCTGCGCGGTGGGTCGGAAAGCCCAGCGCCGAGCAGACCCGGCAATACACCGTGATCCGCGACATCTACCGCGCCGCCAACGACCAGTTGCTGCCGGGCAAGACCGCGGCCGAGATCTACCAGTTCGTGGTGGAAAAGTTCGAGGCCGCGGGAATGACGTACAAGTCGATGCTGGCCGGGCACAGCGTCGGCGCCTGGTGGCACCAGCAGGAGCCGGTGATCGCGCGCGGCAATCCGCGGGTGCTGGAGGAAGGCATGGTGATCGCCATGGAGCCCCATGTGAACCACTGGCACATCCAGGACATGTTCGTGATCCGCGCAGATGGTCCGGAACTAATCTCCGACAAATTTCCCACCGAGGAGATATTCACCTGCGGCATATAAGGGCAGAATGGGCAACCTACTCGATCGAGCGTTAGCTGCTACGCGGAAAATTTTACATATTGAAGAGCGATTGTGCGAGCAATCCGAATCGAGCAGCGACTGATGCCGCCCAACCCGCCGCTGCAGGTCGATTGGGTGATCCTGCAGCGCTTCGCCAGCCTGGAAGATGCCAAGCGATGGCTGGGCTCGTCCGAACGGCAGTCCCGCATCGAAGGGGCCACCCTAATGCTTGTGGGGCGCGACGACGTTCACATCGTGCGCGACGATGCTAGTGCCGCGCGCACAGCGCCGGTCTCCGCGGTGATGAGCACGCGGGTAAAGCCCGGCATGGAGGCTGAATACCTGAAATGGGAGCAGAAGGTCGCCGCGGCGCAGTCGAAGGCAGCGGGGTTGCAGGGCTATCGCTTCGAACCGTCTGTGCCGGGCGTGCAGGAGGACTTTGTCGCGATCTTGCGTTTCGACAGCGAGACCAATCTGCGGACCTGGCTTGAGTCACCGCAACGACGTCAGCTGCTCGACGAAGCCGCACCGCTGACGGCTGAGTTCCACACGCGAATGGCGCAAAGCGGTTTCGAGCAATGGTTTCGCGACGCCACGCCTGAGGGTGCGCCGGCGCCCGCAGCGTGGAAGATGAACATGATCGTCCTTCTGACGCTCTATCCGGTCGTATTCCTGTGGGGCCTATTGGTGGGCACTCCAATTCTGACAGGGGCACTAAAGCTGAATTTCCCGGTTGCACTGTTCATTGGCAACGCGTTCAGCGTCATCCTTACCTCGTATCTGGTGCCGTGGACCGCCAACCGGCTCAGCTGGTGGCTAACACCACCGAAGCCCGGACGAACTCTTGTGCACCTACAGGGCGCCAGTTTGCTGGTCGCGGCCTATTTAATCATGATCTTGCTGTTCTGGAGGGCTTTATAGCTGATCGTGCGGCCCGTGTTTGCGATCAGGCTGACCCTCACCAGCCGCTTTGAGTGTTGAACGGCCGGACAATGACAAGCGGGCTCCAACAGCGCAGACTTAAGGTCCAACAACTCGGAATTAGCAAGACGAACGACGGACATGTTCGGATCGGTCCCGAAAAGCAGCTCGAGTTGACGCCCGCGGACGCGTCCGCGGTCAGATTCGGCGCAACGTTTGTCGTCCCCTGAAGTGCTAACCAAAGGGCGTTTCACCCTTCGCTGGGTGAGGTGATGTAGGTGGGAAACGCGGGGAGTACAGCGCTAGGCTCTCGCGCGCGATAAGCGCGTAGATGGTCGCCGGTTTCGCCTTGACAGTAAACACTATGTCCTTTGGATAGTTCGTCAGCCGCCGCCGATCAACAACGATTTGTACGTCGATCGGACCACAAGCCCCTTCATGCCTTGTAGAATGATCGCGCTCGATCACTCCGATTGAGGAAATCAGCCGTGACCAACCGTGCAGGTGGGGTATCGAGTGGGATACTTGTGGATCAACATCCTTGAAGGAAGAATTTCATTTAGAAGCAAGCTTCTAGTGATTTCCTAAGTTCGAAAGGGGTATGTAATTGGGGTTAGTTCCTCGTTACAGATCGGGATAGACCCGAAGTATCATGCAACTGCCTTCACGAAACTCCACGATCACATAGTAGCACGGATTCCGAATCGATATCTATCTCGGCTGGACAGGTGAGCGATCCTACTGCGGACAAGACGTCGAGAAGGCCGCGTCGAGGTAGCGCGCCAACCGCAGCCCGGCGATGCCGAGTTGGCGGTCGAGCTTCGGCTTTACCGCCGCATAGTAGTTTTGGCTGGCGACGTTGTCGGGACCGAGGAGGGTCTCAGACCAGACGATTCTCGCCACGGCGTGGCTGTCGTTCACCCAGGCTTCGATCGAGCTTCCGCCTAAATCGGAATTTTTCGCCTCGTCGGAGTTCAGCCACCCGTCTTTCGCAGAGAGCGCATCGACGTAGGAACCCCACGACCAATAACTACTGGTGATGAGCGTCGTGTCCCAAACTTCGTGGAATTTCATCTCTGCACGTGGTGTGGGCAATCGGCAGTGCGGCTCCTTCTCGCCGCAGAAGTCGATTTTCACCTTGATATCGTTTCCGCCCGTCAGATCATCGACGGTATGGAGCGGTTGCGACGCATCGCCCCACAAGATGGACGATATAGCGCAAGGCATCCCGCTTTGCGTCGTCGCTCGCTGCGCATTTGACTTGTGTCTTCAATTCCTCCAGCGCCGTGTTCAGGCATGTCCGGTATTCGGTGTTCGTCTTCTTGTCCAACCAATGGCAATCAGTCGGCGAATACTTCTCGTTCTTGAGAGGCATGTCCGTGAAATGCCATGGGTATGTTTCCGGGTGATCGGTGAACTTGACGTCGTCGGCCCACGCCGATATGGAGGCGAGTGTGCGGTGCTGGAGCAGCTTATCGATCGCTTCACGTGTAGGAAGGGACACTTCCCGCTGTGCGATTTCCGCGACGATCGAGTGGCCGTCGGGCCCCCACGCCAAGGCTTGGGTGGCCAACGAGCAGCAGGCAACGGTCCAAAGCAAGATACTGCGCATACCTGTTCCCAATGGTTGGCAATCGACGGTCTGCCGCAACGGCACGCAAGCCGGATTCGTATCCTCTAGCGTCGGAGACTTCTAGCGAAATAAACGCACTGGTTGTATTATTTCCGTTGCACTACGGTGCAACGCTTGGTCTCTTGGACTTCCGCCGCGCCTGTCGATACCCGCAAGCGAAGGACTGCCGCATGAGCCAGGTTACCCCGAGACAACTTTATTCGGCCTCCGATTTGTTGGATGGCTTCAATCCCTGGGATCCGATGGGCTATATGCTCACGCGCGACTTCTCCGTGTTCAGGCAGTTCGTCACCGACGGCGGACCCGTCCCGGCCTCGATCGCCGTTCGCATGTCCCAAGCGGAGCACGATGCGGGGATCGCCGATGCTCTTCGTCGGTTTCTCTCATACATGCAGAGGCCGCTTGTCGGCGTGATGGGTGGGCACGGCGTCGCGCGGAACTCCGATCCCTATAGGGACATCGCGTATCTGACCCGCACGCTTGCACGGAAAGGGTTTCTTCTCGTCACGGGCGGAGGTCCGGGCGTGATGGAGGCGGCCCATCTCGGCGTGGCCTTCTCGTCCTTTGACGACGAGAGCCATCTCGAGGATGCGATTTCAATATTGTCCGAGACACCTTACGTACCCGTCCTGGATGAATTGTTCGAGGGCGACGGAACGATCAAGGAGTCGAAACTGGACGCGCTCGTCGCCGCCCGCGATTGGCTGACGAAGGCCTTGAAAGCACGCGAAATGGCGCCCGCAATCCTTCCGGTAAGCCTCGCAATTCCGACCTGGCTCTACGGCGCCGAGCCAACGATGCCTTTCGCGACCCACTACGCCAAGTATTTCCAGAACAGCCTGCGCGAAGAAGCTCTCATCAACAACTCGCGCGCCGGCATCGTCTACGGTCGCGGCGGAGGCGGCACGATGAGAGAGATCTTCCAGGACGTAGAGCGGAACTACTACGCGAAGAAGCTCGACGAAGTGACGCCGATGATCTTCTTCGATCGAGATGATTATTGGCGCAGGGACGCGGACTACGGTGATCCGGCCAAGACAGTGCCGGGCATCAAGCTCGACGTCACGGTCCGGAACGCTCTCGAATTCGGTCTACGGTCCGGAAAACTTCCGCCGGCGGACGTGAAACGGTGCCTCGACGAAAAGCTTAGACTCACGAACGATGTCGATGTCACCATCAGCGCGCTCCAAAGCCATGCAGCGGCTTCGAAGCGAAACCTCAACTATGCCCTAGCCGCCCAGCCGATGATGTTGAGCGGTCTGAGGATGAACCGGCGATAACGACCTGTCCGGGCTCGACCGCGCGATCGGCCACTTCCTGCCTCTCCGCCGTGACGCCCGGTGTGGGAGATCATATCCAAGACATCCGATCCCCAACCGAGAAAAGAATGCCCGAACAGGACAACCTCTACATTCCCGCCCACGCCGAACCTTTCGGGCACCGCCTGGTCCATTTCGCCAGAAATGTCGCCGGAGACGGTGCACTCAAGATAGTAGCGCTGGGGTCGTCGTCGACCGCCGGAGAGGGAGACATAGTGCCCTACACCTATCGACTCCAAGCCGCTCTCCGGAACAAGTATCCCGGCCGGATGGTCGATGTGCTGAACCGGGGCGTCATCGGGCAGGAAGCGCCGGACGAACTCGAGCGTATGCAGAAGGACGTGCTCGAAGAGCGCCCGTCGTTGCTGGTATGGCAGGTCGGTACGAACGCGGTTTGGCAGCGTGGGCGGGACAGCCGCGTCACCGCCGCCGCGATCGTCGAGGGTCTTGAGCGGCTAAGCTCCTGCGAACTGGATGTCGTTCTGATGGATCTTCAGTACGTGCCGGCGCTTCTAACGGACGACAAGATCGACGGCACAAGGTACATGATGTCCGCGATCACGGGCGCAGCGGCGTCCCAAAGCATCAACGTCTTCGGGCGGTTCGAATTCATGAGGAAGCTCGTCGAGGTCGAGAAGGCGGCATTCGACCGGATCATCGACCCAAACGACGAGAAGCGTCTCCATCAAAGCGACTGGGCGGCGCAGCGGATCGGCTACGAACTGAGCGAAGCCATCGCCGTCGCTTCCGCCTAGAGGTTTCACCACCCGTCCGGCTAGTAATGGCGGAATTCAACCGGAGAGTTCGCCGTTCAGGTGCCGGCCATCGCTTTTCGGGATTTCTCCTCGGGCGAGCCGGCGGTGAAGTATTTCTTCGCCCACTTCGCGTCCTTGGTCAGCGTGAAGGTGCCCTGCTGGCCGTCCTGCCTCCGGTGATCTGCTGCGCGCGCCCGGTAATGTTCGTAGAGGCGGTGGAATTCGGCGAAGTACATTCGGCCCAGTCGCGGGCAGTCGGTGATTTCAAGGAGGTTCTCGTCGTTCTTGTGGAGTGAGTTGCCACTGAGGTTCGGCGAGCCGGTGAAGATCACGGGATGGTCGCCCTCGCCGTCTATGATGACGAACTTATGATGGACACGGACCATCTTCTTCGGATCTTCGTGCGGCCAGAGCACGCGCTCCACCGCGAAATCCGTTGGTGTGCTTCCTGATTTGAACGCGCCGAATCCAACGATGTCGTGGTTGTCGCGCGATCGATGGAAGATCTCGATCTTTGCCGCGACGTCGGCATGGGTCGGATCTCCCATTGGCTCGGATGACGGTACCCGGTTGATCAGCGCGAGCATCATCTTGTTGTCGTCAGCGACGGCGAACATTGCATCCAGCAACGTGATGTCGGTAGGCGCGAAGACGCAGAACAGCACGGAGTGCTTCGCAGCCTTGACGGCGTCTACGATGGCGTCGATGGATGCGCGCTCTGGCTCCGGTTCCGGGGGGAAAAACACCCGTATCGATGCGTCTCCTACCGCGATCTTGTCGGACCAACCGGATTGCTCTTGCTTGGTCGCTGCAAGCATCGGGTCGGAATCCAGCAGTCTCTTTCTCTCGAGGTACAGTTTCGCGAGAGCCGGGGATTCGAAGGCGTGAAGCACGTTTGCCTGCGCTGACAATCCCTCGCTGGTGAAATTTGCGGACCCTGCGAGTAGCGCCTCTGCGTAGTCGGCCGCGCCGACGCGGACGAGAAATTTGTTATGCATGATGTTGGCATGGGTGCGCTGCGCGAAGCCGGATTCTGGTCGACCACCTGCAATCAATTGATCGATGGCGGCGTCCGACGCGTCGTCGACACTTGTGTGATTGTACGCGAGCGAGACGGAGCCGCCGTAGTGCCTCAGGCTGGGAATGATCCAGATATCGTCCGTGAGATGGTAGATGGCGCCTTCGATGTCCTTGCCCGCGGCTCGGTCGAGAAACCGAGGGATTGCCTGTTCCATGCCGTTGGCGAGCCAAGCTCTGGCTGCCTTTTGCTGCGACGGGGTGTTGAGGTCGGGAAATTGCTTCGAGAAAGCCTGCGAACTCACGACGGCGCGATTGAAGTGCGACGTGATGCCGTGCTCCTCGACCTGCGGAACGAGGACGTCTATCTGTCCTTCCTCGTCTTCCTCCAGTTTAAGGGCGCCAGGACTGCCGGTTACAGGGATGACGCGGTAGCTGAATTTGCTTCCCCGATCCTTCGTGTCGATCCGCGCATCCCACCAGGTAAATTTCTGGATCGGGGCATCCACGCTTCTGAAGTCCGAATGATCGGGCTTCGGTCCGTCGAAGCCGATGCGATTGGGCAACCAGCTTGACGTCGCCCCGTCGAAGCCTGGCGTCCTTTCGATCGCAAACCCGAGGAAATCGGGCTTCGTGTTTCCTTCGGGCCAGTCAAACGCCAGTAAGACGAGGGTGGGCGATGTGAAGGGACGGATCGTCACGGGCATCGACGACTCCTTGAAAAAAATCTTAACCGTCAAAATGAGCCGAGCTTGATCGAAAAATGTATCGTTATGATGATTGAGTTGCCTATCCTCGATAGCGCTTCCTGTTCAATCACCAGAAGCGCTCCAGTGACGGCTGCTTGAAGACAGCCATAGCCTTAGTTGGTAGACCACCGGTTCTACGTGTCCGGTACATAGAACAGCATCCTTAGATAGTAATCAAGTGGCGCTGCTCTCTCTTCGACCTTATCGTAAGAGGAGCGTGCACCTCGGCTGGAGAACGTAGAGGGTGCGCGCCAGTGATCGCGCGATCCCGGTCGGCTCAAGGATGAACAGGACCTGATCGTATTGCAACGTCAGGTTCACAGAGACCGTGCGTTCTTCCTTCCAGGCAAACGCATCGTCAAGATCGTCATGCCCGGCGACCAGAGCGCGGTGCACGTCACGATCATCAAAGGGAGCCTTGGCAAACCGAGGAAGTATTGCGCAGGCCGAGTGGCGCAGCGCCCGTATCTATATAGTCCACCGCGGAGACGTTGCGCAGATGAAGCAGCTAGAAGTGAATTTCTCCGCCGTCGAGCTGCCCAAAGCAGTGGTTCGATCCCTCAGAAATATCCAGGCAGCAAGAAGAGAGCTTCTGCCAATGACGATAAATCTGCCCACGGCTGCCGCCCTGATTTTCCAGATCAAGTTACGCGAGATCTGCTTGAACGAGATTCGGGTAATTCGGGCGGGACTTAAGAGTGCGAAACAGATTGAGCGACGTCATCGCTTGGCAAACGTCGTTTCAGATCGACGCACGAAGGCTGCCTCCTTCCGCTCGCGCAAAAGTACGCCCACTGGATTTGCGCCAGCCAACGAACCAATGAGGGCGCCTCCAACCCAAGAGTTGCGGACCTCAAGTCTTCGGCTAATTGGGTTTTGAAAACGATCAAGTTATGCGAAAAGTGATGTGAAATCCTATTCGGCCAAAAGTGAATCTCGATCGCCGTGAGTTTCGCGTGCCGGCGCAGCATGAGTGCGAGGTTCCAACGGAAAAATCTGGTCGAATTTGCAGCGCATAACCTTGTAGCATTCGCATGCCGCTTCTTCGAGCGGCGGTCTGTCAATCTCGACCAAGCCCCGCCGAGCAGATCGGATAGCACCCGAAGTCCGGAGCTTGCGCACAATCAGCGTCACTGTCGTTCGTCGTACCCCGAGCAACTGCGAAAGCACTTCTTGCGTCAGCGGTATTAAGTTGCCATCAATTCGATCCTGAATGTGGAGCAGCCAACGGGCCGTGCGCGCCTCGACAGGGTGCAGAGCATTGCAGGCGGCCACATGCTGGAACTGCATTAGCAGCGCCCTCGTGTGCGTCTGGACCGCATGTTTGATGGCGCTACTCTGGCCGAAGGCTGCTTGAAATCGTGAGGCGGAAATTTGCGATGCGATTCCGGCCACGCGTACGACCGCCGTAGTAGGAGAGCGGGAGGGCCCCAGCACTGATAGCAACCCCACCGCTCCCTCACGCCCGATGACCGACGTCGCTACTGTTTGCCCGTTCGGCATGTCGAGCATGAACGAGATCGTCCCGCTGTGGGGAAAATAGACTTGCTCATTCCGATCTCCCGATCGCACTAGCACTGCGTCTTGTTTGAGCGATACTTGCTGGAGGTAAGGGGCGAGCAAACCAAAGTCCGCTGGCGGCAGCGCAGCAAGCAATCGATTACCCCCGCAGGTATGGCGCTTATTCATAAGAGACTCCTTTCCTCGGTGGTCGGATTCCTTGAGTTTGCGAAAAGGAGAGGACGGTGGATTGGACTCAAATCGCTTAGCGACAGTATCGCCGTGAGGGGCTGCGTTATGCAAGCAATTTGAACGACCGGAATGGGGTTTGAAGAATATCGGCACGTAGTCGGATGCTGCCATCTGTCCGGCCTCAGGTCTGCCAGGCTCACGCCTTGGCTGCGACCGGAGCTCTGTAGTTTTCCTGCTTTACAAGTAGCGCCCAGCTGATCCGCGCCATCTTGTTGGCGAGCGCGACGGTTATACAAGGAGACCGCCTAGAGCTCTTTGTACAGTTGCAGGGTGAGAAAATCGAATTTCAGCTTCGTGAGAAACAAAAACAGATTCGACGGCCACTTACAGAAGATGAGAAGAAGTACTCTTATAACCGCGACAGAGGTTGGGTGCAGGAGCTTCAGCCGTCCGGAAAATTAATCTTCACCATCAAAACATATCTGCCTGATGGGTTTAAGCGCGAATGGATGGAGACCGATGGGAAAACGTTGGAGAGCCTAGTTTCGGAAATCCTGGTCACGTTTATCGCTGCTGGCCCGCTATTGGTCGAACAGCGCCGGCAACCAGAAGAGGCTGAACGCCAACGCCAGGCTGCCGAATATCTGCGCTATCAAAGACAACAACAGCGCAAACGCGATGACAATCGTTGGAGATGCTTTGTCGGCCAGGCTCACAGCTGGAGAGAGGCTGAGATCGCTCGCAACTTCTTGGCTTCCCTCAGGCGGGACGACATCGACCTTGATCAGGAAATTGAAGGTCGAAGTTTGCGGGATTGGCTATCCTGGGCGGAGGATCGTCTCAATACCGCAGATACGATCAATGGCGGCGCAACCAAAATATTTGAAGCGGTCGCTTCCATCACGGAATGGACCTACCGTGACTGACCGCCGTGCGGAGATCGCGAACATTGCCCGCCATTCCTGTTATAGGAATGTAGGCTCCACAATCTCGCATATGTGATATTAATCCCATCGGAGGGAGGCTGCAAGGAACGATGTAACGAAATTTCTCGACTTGTTTGCCAAGGCGCTCGCTGCCGAAAGATCGCTGTTCAATAATGTTAGCCGGAGGCGATAGCCGCGTATTCCTTGCGCGACTGGTAGAATTTTAGAACTTTCCTTGATGTCTCGATGTTCAGCCGGGCAAACTCCTGCCTCATCCGTTCCAGGTCGCCTGACGCAATTCGGTGATCCGCTGCGCCCAGGAATAGCAACGACATGGTCGTCGGCCATGACAGGTCGATTGCCCTGGACAGAATCAGCACCATTTCTCTGTTCTTGTCGGCCAGCGCTCGCTCCACCACGTTGACAGGCAGGGCGCACAACAAGGATAGCGCCACTGTAGCTTCGTGAAACTTGTGAGACTGAGCGTACTCAAAGATCTTGTCTTCATTCAAATTGCCATATTGATGCAGCGCTCCCACTGTTCGTTTCGCAACGAAGTAGTCTTTCGAGGCTGGCCCGAACTTCGCGTGCAGCGCGCCGGTGATATCCGTGACCACGGTTTGAACCTGGTTTCCCGCCTCGGGCTGTTCTTGCTCGAGCTTCTTTTTCACATCGTCGGACGCCTTCGCGATCAACTGCTGGAACACGTGCCTGGGGATGTCGGTTCGGGCTCCGAGATTCTCGGCAAGAATGGAATCGCCCTCGGACCGCTTGAGCAGATGTAGAAAGCCAAGATCTGAAAAGCGGGCGCCGTGATTTGCCGCAACCGAGGCCACGACCTCCTGATTGCCGCGCGCGATCAGCACATCTGTAACGGTGTCGCTGATAGACCTTCGCTTGGAAATCGCGAGAAGATGTTGCTGGCCCTTGCATCTGGCATTCGCAATCAAGGCTCGAACATCGATGCGCTCCGACTCCCGTAGGATGGGGCCTGCGACGTTGATCGAATCGTCAAACGCAAGTTTCAGGATCACGCTAAACGGCGCGTTTTCGCTATGTGCCAGCCGCGTTGCGAGCTGGGAGCGAGCCGCCATCTCGATTTCTTCCGCGAGCCGCCCGATCACTTCTCCAAAGATCCAAATTTGCTCCTCGGTGTATCGTCCAGAGATCAACAAATCGGTCGCATGCCACAAAGCGTTCAAACTGCTTTCCGGCGATCCGCGCGAGACCGCGTCGTCTAGTTCTTGCAAAAAGGAACCGGTTTCGGCCATCCGACCACACCTTCAAATACCTGCTGAAATATCACCATCCAAAATTCGCAGCTATCTGTCGTCCCATGATCTGGGCCTTATCGATAACGCGTCCGTCCGAATAGAACTTGTCTGCCAAATAGAGGCTCAACGAGATCCCGATCAGAATTGAGACAAGCTTCATGACAAACGTCTCCGGTAAGGCTTCAAACCAGCTTCAGCCTGACTCTAACCACTGCGGCGACTGAAGTTTCTTCAGCGCCCGTCAATCGACACAACTCATCAAAATCTTCGAGGCGATTGCGTTGCATGAGTTCGGTTGCGCGCGCGGTCCACTCGGGGGTGCCTCGCATGGGCGCGACGTGAGTGTCCGGGAGACTTGTGACCCGGCGTTCAACCGGTGGCCCACTCGATGAAGAATTTTTGGTTCTGCGTCGCATGGAAATGACTTTCTGGAAAAGAGGGTCACGCCTCATCTGGTCCCTTCACGGAAGTGAGGGAGCGAGCTTCCGAGGCTGTTTTTCACGCATCTCACGCGGGGTAAGAAATCGAACGCCAATCTCATCCCCGTTCACTCTTACCAACTCGCATCGTCGGAAAGCCAAGCCCCTTGGAGTGAGCAGGAGAAAGAACTGCTTGGCAGAAATTCCAGATAGGGAGCCGTCTACAATAAGACGTGCTCCAGTTTCTGATACGTCACACAGTTTGCAATTACGACGCCATGTGCCGTCGATCCCCATCATCACGGCATCGATCCCGCGTTCGAATGAAACACGATTGCTTTTGCGATTACCCCACACCATCGCCAACTCCCACGCTTCACAGCCAGAGATACGACGTGCAATTGATGCCAGTATCGGCACCCTTGCTTCGAAAATTGAATTTCAGTGCAGCTTTAAAAATGCGTCCGCAGCGACATTAAATGCCGGAGAAATCCAAAAAGAATTTCTATTTAACGATGCAATGATGCGCGCGAATCTTTTCTAGGAAGTTAACGTATATGATCCAGGAATTTAATGTAGTTATTTGATACCAGCCTGCATATATGTTGCATTCCGGACGAAGGATGTGACGTGCAGTGCGAATGCGGGATGTCCGTGGGGCATTGGCTCCAATGAGGACGTCTCAAGAATCGGGGCAGCGCTTATCGCGATGCAGCATCGCGTAGGGCGCGATTGCCATCCAGACTTTAGGGCCGCGAATCAGGGCGCGTGGTCCCTCGTTGTCGCAGATGAGCCACTCCGTCTCGTCCCAGATGACGAGGCAAGGAAACTCCTGAGGTAGCTTTTCTTTATTTCCCCGAATCCAAGTTCCGCCGGCAACGATGATCCGTTCGTCATTTTTCGGCGCGGTACTGATCGGCTGCCATCCATCGCTCATTCGACAGGTCCCTTGCTTTGGTTCGTGCGACTCAAGCGCACCCCTGTGGATCTAGTCAGAGGCGGCAGGAAAAGGTCGCGCCCGAAACGTTTAGGGCTTGGCGGAAACTTTGCAACGGTACGGTTAGCGTGTCTAAGTAGGCTGGGGACCCCGCGGCCATGCGAATTCGATTGACGATTGCAGCGATGAGCGCATGGTCGGGAATGCCTTTTAAACTCACCTCGGACGTCAATGCGAAGCAGCATGATTGCTGGTTAATCCTCGAATTTAGCGGAGAGCCAATCTCTCTGTCCTTCGATGACGCGATCGAGTTCAAAATTCAGATCAACCACGTCCTGGAAACCGCAAGGACAAATGACCGCAAGATCGTCAGTGAAGCTGAGACTTGGTCCGCCCAAATCGTGCCGAACTCAGGTGGCTTCGGGGTGGTCTTCGAGCGATCGCCTACCTCGACAACAAAACTTTGTTTGAGTGCCGAGGATGCCAATCGCTTTTCTACGGAACTCCAGAAATTTATCGACCTTGCGGGCGGCCGCAATTGAAGGGGTTCTGGCAGGGGCATGTGGAATTGGTTCTGGCTGGCGTGAAGTACGAAGCCCGCTACGAAGCCGTTAATGAAATGATCCATCTTACGGTCGTCGACAAACTTACGGTGGTCGCGAAACCGATGCCAGGAGCGACATATGAGGAAAGTGCACTCCATGCACTCGAGCAGTTTGCGACTGGAAAACTCGTAGCGAGAGGCTGATGCCAACACCATCAATCCCGAAGAGCGCCTCAGCCGGCGGCAAGTTCTCCCGCTTTAGTGGTTTCGTAAGCTATGTCCGTCTTGTTCATGACAAGGGGAGATAGCCATCCTAGATCGACGAGTCGTTGATACTTTGAGCGATCAATCTTGCCTGCCGTATATTTTGCGCCCCCGTGCAAGACGATCTCTCGGATGAGTTCCAGGTCTTCGGGGGTTATTGATCCTCCAATCTGAGATCAGGGGGCGTTCGTGCCGTTGCAGGACATCAAGGCTCCATTGCCGCCAACAGACTTCCAATATCGATAGTTGCGATGTTCGAGTAACTATCAGAGATTGCATATGGAAAGATGATCCTGTTGCCGTGCCGCATTGCTCCGCACGTGTAGACGACATTCGGGACGTAACCTTCGCGTTCCGAAGGCGCAGGACGAAGGAGGGGCTCTCGCAGACGCCCCAATACCTTCGTCGGATCATTTTTGTCGAGAAGTGCTGCTCCAATCGAATATTTGCGAACCGGACCAACGCCGTGTGTAAGCAGCAACCAGCCCTCATCCAATTCGATTGGCGAGCCACAGTTGCCGATTTGCACGAACTCCCAAGGAGCAGCCGGCTTTAAGATCGGTGTTCCGCCATCCCACTTGTAAAGGTCGTCTGAATAAATCAGATAGAGGTTCTCATTGTCCTGCCGCGCGATCATAGCAAATCGGCCGGCGATCTTCCGAGGGAAGAGCGCCATTCCCTTGTTATGTGACGCACTGCCTAGAAGGGCCGACAGGCGAAACGAGATGAAGTCAGATGTTTCGATGATTTCCGAGCGGATTGCCCTGCCGCTATAGGCCGTGTAGGTCGCGTAATACACGGTCCTTTCGGGATGCTCGAATTTTACGAAACGCGCATCCTCTATGCCGTTTGATTGTGATTCCGTGATCGGAAAAATGACCCGTTCGCTAATATCCTCACTCCCGCTGAATGTTACCTGGACATCTTCGCCTTGGGGGCCGCAATTTAGACGGTGCACTGTTGGATTCGATGCAAGGCGCGAAGTTGGATCAATGCTGACCGAGCCATCCGCCCGCACCTGTCCCGTGCGAAATGTCAACGACGAGACATGACCTTCTCCGACTGCGCGCAGGCTAAGGACAAAGCGAAGGGAACCGTCCTCGATTCCCGATTGATCGGGGTGAGGCACAATACTGGGATTAAATAGTGCTGACGCCTCAAACGAGTATTCACTTAAGAAATACGCGCCAATGAGTTGACGTTGAACCTTCGTAAACTGGGTGTGGCCGTGAAACGCGTCCTCCATTTCGTCGGCGCGTGTCTCGAATGTCTGAAGCAAATTTCGATGACGGCCCAGAAAATTCTCCAACACATCGGCCAGTTGGGCTTCGGCCGCCTGCGGATCCAGCGCAAGAATGCGGTCGACAATATGATTGGCGCGCGTCTTATCTGTCGGATTGAGATCACGTGGCTCAGTCGCGGGTTTGAATGGCCGCACGATGACGCGCGATGCGTCTGGCCGCAGATAAAGCGTTTGGCGATTAAGTATCGGAGATGAGGACAAGGGAATCACGATCAGTCGTTGAGAAAGGGAAAGGCAATTTGATTAAGCCACTCGCGCCGCCGACTTCGACTGATCCTCGGCAATACGGGCCATATGCCGAATTTCAGACAGCCCCAGTAGGTAGGACACAACAGATTCGCCTCCACGATTTTCGTTCGCGCGGTCGGGATGCAGCCCGTCACGGCAACTTCCTGTCTCCAGATCGACGAGCGGTATCGAAAGGTCATTGCTGCCAAGAAACCACGCGAATGCCCGCGCCGCTTCGCTTTTCCATTCGGCGTCCTGATCGGCTCGCCACGCAGCGAGACTGGCGGCGATTGTGGCGGCAGCTTCGACGGGTTGTTGATCGAAGCTCCGCGGTTGGCGTCGGACGTCGTGAAACCCCTCAGTTCCAACCGGCCTGAACTGACCGCTGGCAGAGGTCTGCTGTGCCAGCAGCCAGCGCAGGCTTCTCAGCCCGGAGTCCAGATAGTCCTGCCTCTTCAACGCTGATCCTGTGAGGATTAAGGCCTGCGAGAGTCTGGCATTGTCATAGGAAAGTCCTTCTTCGAACCAAACCCAATCGGCCGTCTCGGTACTCTTTAAGAGCGTGACAAGCCTGTCAGCAAGTAAAGCCCGGGTCGTAGTAGCTTGAATATCGTCGGCGACGCTCGCGCAATATGCATCGAGTCCCAGCAACGTGAATGCCCAGGCACGAGGTGAAAGGAATTGTTCAACCGCAACCAGTGCTTTAGAAAACAATGATGCGGCCCAAGTCCTTCGTGAATGATTTGCATCCGAAAGGGCACAAACGCCCAGAGCCCAGAGCGTGCGCCCGTGGCTATCCTCGGACCCCTTGTCCTCAAGCCAACCACGATCGAAGGCCATGAAATTCCGGAACCGTTGCGATTCGGGGTTCCAAGCATGCTGGACAAACGCGGCAAACCGAGAGGTCAGCACCTCCGAGAGGCGCAGTTCTCCTGGAGTGTTCAACGCACAGGCGAGCAACAACGCGCGAGCGTTGTCGTCGATGCAATAGCCATGCGAGCGATCCGGCACACAATGGACTGCATGTTGGAAGAGACCGGTATCGTCACACATCGACAGGAAATGACCGATTTGCATCTCCGGCGGAGCGCGACTGTCACGCAGGAGCGTGTTTGTATCCGATTTAGCGATGGTCTTCAGTCGGTGTCGACGACCGGCGCTTTCAAACACAGAGATATATCGATCGGCGGTTCTCTCCCAAGTCATCGAGCGGCTGCTGGCATATGCGCGCTTACGCATGGCCTGGCGCAGGGGCGCATTGACCAGAAGCTTTTCTATCTCAGCGCCGATAGCTTCCGAATCCGAGAATGGGACAATAATGCCGCGCCCGTCGGACAGCAGTTCGCGTGCATGCCAGTAAGGAGTCGAGACAACCGGTTTACCTAGACCAAAACTATACGCGAGGGTGCCCGAGGTCATCTGTGCTTCATTCAAGTACGGCGTGACGTAGACGTCGCACATGGAGATGAACTCGAGCAGGGTCTCTTGGTCGACAAAACGATTGAGAAATTGAACGTTGTCGGCGACACCCGCCGCGCGGGTCCTTGCTATTAGGCTTTCGCGATAGGATTCGCCTTCATCGCGCACCAGATTTGGATGGGTGGCGCCAAGTACGACATAGACCGCATCCGGACAGGTACTCAGGATGGACGGCATTGCATCGATCATAAACTCGATGCCTTTGTTAGGCGAAAGCAACCCAAATGTCAGAATGACGGACCTGTCGGCGAAACCCAGTCTGGCCTTGGCATCGTCTGGCTCGACAAACGCAAAGTCGGGTATCCCGTGTGGGATCACTTCGATCTTTTCTTCAGAGACCTGATACACGGTTCGAAGCAGCTCGCGCCCCTTCTCCGCCATGACCACGACCTTTGAAGACATCTCGACGATCTTTGCGAAGACATCTCTCTGAACTGCGCTGGGCTCTGCGAGTACAGTATGGAGGGTCGTCACGATCGGCATTTTGAGCAACGAGAGAAGCTGAATGATATCGCCTCCCGCTTCGCCGCCGAAAATACCAAATTCGTGTTGGAGCGACACAACGTCGAATTGACCGGCGCTCAAGAATTCAGCGGCACGAATGTAATCGTTGATGAGGTCGTCATGAACCTGAATGCCAACAGTGGCCGGATAAGCATAAGACTGGCCGTGATCAGTCATTGCCACAATGACGGTTTTGGCGTCTGCACGCGAAGCAGCTACTGCGCTTTGTAAGTCGGTCGTAAATGTCGCAATTCCACATCGGCGTGGGAGCGAGTTTCCAATAAACGCAATACGGCTGAACACCGTCAATCTGCAGCCTCGTCATGTGAAGGAATAGGAAAAGACGCGCCCAAGATACTGGACGCGATGCAAGCCGCGGCACTCAGAGCCACCTTGGCTCGGACAACGCGTTAAAGCGCGGCCGACTTGGCCGCGATGGCGTCGGGCGAAGCGTGCGCTCTTTCTTTGGCAATAGCTATTAGTATCTTTGCGCCGGAACAAGTCGCTGGGTCCAGAGAAGGTTTGAGAAAATAAAGCCGTGCTTCACGCGCATTCATGCTACCGCTCAAACTTACAAAATCGGGAGCACAACATGGCCAAAGGCAACCGCGAAACGAAGAAGCCCAAGAAAGCCGCGGTCAAGACGATCGCTGCCGCTGAAAGCCTGAAGGGCGGCGGCCCAAAGATAATGCCATCGCTAAGTGCAGCTAAGAAGAAATAGTGCGCTTCCGCTGTGGGGCACGGGCGCCATTTTCGGCGTCGTGAAATGCACTGCTTCGAATGTAACTAGGCGCATATGCGTTGCGGCATCGCATCGTCGCAGATCGAGAACAATAAATGTCAGCTAAAGCTGTTATTCGAGATGCGTACGGCGTTCCAGCGATTTTCGCTGGATCCAAGACGGGTGCCGAAGACGCGCGGTTTGTTTTCATCAATGTAGGTGGCGAAGAGCGTCGGATGAGATCTGCTGAATGGGATGCGTTGCCGCCATGGCTAGGGGAGCGGCCTGCCTGGATCGGTAGAAGCTAGAACAGAGAGAGCCTGTCGCCGACAGGCCCTCTCTCGCAGGCTCCCCTCACGTCGATACTGAGTGCTAGGCCACGATGTCGCCTGCTGGTGCATAGTGAACACCCAGAGTGGAGCGGCCGCCTCGATCGATCTCGCCCACCAACACTCGAATACCGCTCTGAGACCCAGCGCCTTATGTGTATCTTGGACCTCAACGAACATCCTTTCGGGCTGAATTTGAGCGATGAAATCGCCATTTTCATCCTTAGTGGTCTTTTCAACAATTGCTGAAATGACGACATATAGTGAAATTATCTTTGACGATTTCACCATTTCTGCTATTTTCAACGGATGCTGAAATTTCGCGAAATAATGAACGTCGAGACCCAAGCTGCGGAGGCTCTGCGCTCCGTTCTCAATGATGTTCCGCCCGTCTCCATTGAAAGAATTGAGGTCGAGCCGATCGCCTTCGATCACCAAATCGATGTTATTGCGCATGTCAGCGCCTTTGGGCGCGAACACATTCTTGTCTGCGAAGCCAAATCAAATGGACAGCCGCGCCACGTCCACGCGGGCCTCCTCCAGATACACAGAGCTATGAAGCGTGTACGGAAAGATGCAGTTCCCGTCTTCATCGCACCGTATCTATCTCCCGAAGCGCAGGCTCTTTGCCAAGAAGAGGGCGTTGGGTTTCTCGATTTCGAGGGAAATTGCCGCCTCGTCTTTGGGGGCGTGTTCATCGATCGCAAAGTACCAACCCGTCCTGCGATCGAACGCCGCGAGTTGAAATCGATATTCAAACCAAAGTCTGCCCAGATTCTGAGAGTTATGTTGCGCGACCCCCGCTACGCCTGGCGTGTCGCCGAGCTTGCAGAAGCAGCCGATGTCAGTCTCGGTCACGTCAGCAATGTGCGTACTGCACTTGTGGATCGGGAATGGGTTAAAATTGGCGACGATGGCATGTCGCTCACTCGACCGGACGCCGTGCTGGACGCCTGGCGGAATTCCTATGACCCGCCGGCCGGCGATCGCCAAACCTTCTATAGTACGCTGCACGGCAAGGCCTTCGATCAAGCTGCTCGCGGTGTGCTGAACGCGTCAAAGCAAGGCGGCCGTGCAATTCTCGCATCGTTCTCCGCAGCGCAATGGATCGCGCCATATGCGCGGGTAGGCAGCCAGTTCTTGTACGCCGATGAAGGAGGTCTTGAACGCCTACAACATGCCTTTAAGCTCTCATCCGCCACGAAAGGTGAGAATGTCGTGGTAACGGTCCTGAGGGATGAAGGACCACTGCTTGATACAGTCGAGCCCGCACCCGGTGTCGTCTGTTCAAGTCCAGTTCAAACCTATCTCGACCTGACTGCAGCAGGGGAGAGGGGACAAGAGGCTGCGGAGTATCTGCGTCAGGAGAAATTACAATGGCCCCAGTAGTGCCGCCAGATCCGCAATCAGCGGCCGAGTACGATGACCGCACCACTGCCGCCGTAAAATCAGTGCTCCTTGAAATCGGCCAAATACTCGGAAGTTTTAAAGGCAAATTCGCTGTGATCGGCGGTGCGGTGCCATGGCTTCTCCTCGAGAATGAAGAAATGCCGCATGTCGGGACGCTCGACGTCGATCTCAGTCTCGATGCTGAAGCCTTAGGTGATGGCGAGTATGCCCGACTTGTCGAGGCACTTATGGGCAACGGCTATGAGCAGCGAGACGATCATCGCCTGTTCCAGCTCGTCAGAACCGTGCCTGTCGGGGATGGTGGTGAGCCTATCGATGTGGTGGTCGACTTCTTGCGTCCATTCGACGCGGTTTTCAAAAAGAACAAGCCGCCACTGATCGAACATTTTGCCGTGCAGCGCGCATCGGGTGCCGAATTGGCCCTCCGGTTCTACAAGCTCGTCGCGATTTCCGGTGACATGCCTGATGGCGGCGCAAACCACGTCAACATCGCGGTCGCCTCCATTCCTGCGCTGCTCGCCATGAAAGGCTTTGCGATCCAGAACCGTTTGAAACGGAAGGATGCGTACGACATCTACTATTGCATTCGAAACTATCTGGGTGGGCCTGAAGTGCTCGCCGAGGATTGTGGGCCGGTTCTCGCCCACGGCGAAGGTAAAGAGGGTTACACCTATATCAATGGAAAGTTTGAAACAGTGGACAGCTTCGGCCCGACCAGCGTCCGCGAGTTCGTGCAAGACACGCAAACTCTCGGTGATCGCAGCCCCGAACAGTGGCAGCAGGATGCATTCGGGCAGGTGGACGCTTGGCTACGAGCGCTCGGCCTAAGAGGGTAACGAACACGGTGGGCAATAGTGAGTTATGACCTCAGTCAGCTGGGTTGGAAGGCATTTCAGGACTTGGCCGCGGCCGTGGTCGCGGAGATTTTAAAGCGGCCGGTGCAGACCTTTCTCGGATCGAACGACGGCGGGCGCGACGCCGCGTTCCTTGGGCGCTGGGAAGGGCCGGATGGGACGACGGTTAAGTCTACCATTCAATGCAAATTTCTCGGGAAGCCCGGAGCCAATCTGGGTCTGTCCGATCTGAAAGACGAACTGCCCAAGGCCGAGAAGCTTGCGGCTGACGGGCTCGCTGATGACTATGTCATCCTGACCAATGCCGGCGTCTCCGGTGAGGCTGATGCCCAGATCTGCGCCGCGTTCGAAGCCGTTGGGGTCAAAAAGTGCCGGACGTTCGGCGGGACCTGGATCGTCCAGCAGTTAACCGAGAACCCGATACTGCGGATGCTAGTGCCGCGTGTCTACGGCATCGGTGACCTGTCCCACATCATCACCGGCCATGGTTACAAGCAGGCTAAAGCCATTTTGGATTCCATGGGGTCTGACCTCAGCTGCTTCGTGCCGACGGATGCGTACCGGTCCGCGGTAAAAGCGTTGCAGGAGCATGGCTTCGTCATCCTTCTGGGCGACCCAGCCTCGGGCAAATCAACGATCGCGGCGATCCTGGCGCTCGGCGCCATCGACGATGGTTGCTTGGGCGCCCTTAAGATAAACTCACCAGACCAATTGCACCTCTGGCACCCCGGCGAGAAGCAGTTCCTTTGGGTCGACGATGCTTTTGGCCCCAACCACTTCGACGCCTCTCGGATGAGCCGTTGGAACGCCGAACTGGGCACCTTGCGTGCCGCCGTCGAAGGCGGCGCGCGCATCGTCTTCACCTCTCGCAACTACATCTGGGAGGCAGCCCGACCCCACTTGAAGACGAGTGCCTTCTCACTGCTCAAGGAGAGTCAGGTCGTCGTCAACGTGCACGCGCTTTCCGATGAAGAACGCGCCCAAATGCTCTATAATCACGTGCGCCGGGTCCAACCCCAGAAGATGCGCAACCGCCTGAAGCCGTTCCTGCTGGCGATCGCTGTCAACAAGGCCTTCTTACCAGAAACCGCCCGTCGGCTTGGCGATCCGCTTTTCACCAAAAACCTCGTGATCAGCGAACAGCGGCTAACGCGCCTGGTGGAGCACCCGGTCGAGTTCCTGACCGAGGTGCTAGCGCAGTTGGACGATGCGTCCCGCGCCGCGGTCGCTCTAATCTTCCTTAATTCGCAAACCGGAGTACCTTCTCCGATCACGGCTACACCGGCGCTCGAAATGGTCACCCGTCTTATGGGCGTGAAGCAAGCCGACTTGGCTCGCGCGATGCAGCACCTTAACGACAGCCTGACGCGGCTAGTGTCGGAAGATGACGGCGATCGGTGGGTATTCCGCCATGCCACGGTCTCCGATGCCTTCGCCACCCTAGTCTCTGCTTCGCCCGAGTTGGTGGAACTCTACGCTCATGGTGCAACGCTTGACCGTCTGCTCAATGAAGTGGCGTGCCGTCCGAAGGCAGCCGAAGACGAGTCCATCCGCATCCCGCCCGTGCTCTATCCGGGGCTGGTTGCCCGGCTGAAGGCCTGCCCTTTGGACGAATCTCTGAAGTCCTTCCTGGGCGCTCGGTGCGAAAAGGCTTTCCTCGCCCTGATCTTGGAAGCGCGACCCGACATATTGGAGTGGGTTGCCGAAGGGAAAGCGAGCGTTCAGACGTTTGGCGGCAAACTCCTGATCGCCGCCCTGGCGTCGTGGGAGCTGCTTCCCGAGAAGGCGCGCCAAGGCATCGTTGCCGACATACAAAAGCGTTCGATCACCTGGCTAGACGCAAAGCCGCTTAAGGACAAGATACTGCAGCAGGTCTTCAAGGAGGCAGAGTTCGCGGAATACACAGAGGCGTTCCGTAAGGAGTGGCTCTCGGACATTCCCGCAGTCTTTAGCGAATTCGGCCGCTTTTCCTCCGATGACGAGGTGGGCATGTACAAGGACTTCAAAGAGAATTTGCAGTTGGCTCAGGCCTACTTCGAGCTCGAGTGCGATGAGGCCTTCGACGAGCTATATGCCGAGATCGACGCCCATGTTAAAATGCTCGAGGACCAACAGCCATCTCCGGATAGCTCGGCATGGAGCCCCTCCTCGATGGCAAAATCGAGTGTGCCGCCCCCTGACACAGCGGGCTCGATCTTCCACGACGTCGACGCGTAGGACCTCGTTACATCAGGTAGGCCAACAGGCGTGGCCATCAATCGCGCTTGAGGAAATTACCCGTGGCGAGGTGTGGGAAGAGTTCAGTGTCAATCGGCGCTCAAATTTGGGTCTGACTCACATCTGATGATTTTTCTGCCGAGCTTGCGGTTCTCCAACGGGGGAACCAGCGCCATGCAAGCCGGTATTCGAATTTCGTCGCTTGTGCCGAGTGGGTTGGTTATCGAGAGCGTAAGCGATTCATCTGACTCGATTATTTTAGCCGTCCGATCCGAAGGCGGCATGGCGGAGTGCCCATTGTGCGGGGCGAGATCGCGCCGAATCCATAGCCGATACGACAGACAAGTCGCGGATTTGCCGTGTGCAGGCAAGCAAATACGCCTCCGGGTGATCACGCGACGGTTCGTTTGCGAGGTTCCACATTGTCGGCGGCGGATTTTCGCGGAACGGTTCGGGGACGATGTTCTCCCGACCCGGTCGCGCCGGACGGCACGGCTGGAATGCATCGTCCACCATCTGGGGCTGGCCCTCGGCGGCAGACCGGCAGCGAGCTTCGCCAAGCGACTGATGCTGCCGGTGAGCAACGATACTCTGCTGCGTGTTGTTAGGCGACGAACCCGCCCGCGAATGGAGCCTCTGATCGTCGCCGGCATCGACGACTGGGCTTTTCGTAAGAACCATCGCTACGGAACAATCGTGTGCGATTTGGAGAGGCGGCGGATCGTAACGCTGCTTCCAGATCGCGAGATTGCAACGGTGCGGGCTTGGCTTTCCGACCATCCGGAGATCAGGGTCGTATCGCGCGACCGCGGCGGAGGCTACGGTGAGGCCGCGGCAAAGGCGCTGCCCGACGCCATCCAGGTTGCCGACCGGTGGCACCTGATGGAGAACGCAAGCGCGGCCTTTCTCAACGCGGTACGCCGTTCCATGCGGGTGATCCGCACCGCAATCGGTGCGACGACGATCAATACTGAACTGCTCACTTGCGCGGAACGGCTGCAGTATGAAGGGTATCTCCAGCGCAAGCAGACGAATGCCGCCATCATGGCGCTCGTCAGAGACGCCGTGCCGCTTAAGGAGATCGTCCGTCGAACAGGACACAGCCGCAAACTCGTTCGCCAAGTTAGTCGCGGCGAGAGCGCGGATGTCTTCCGGACACGGCAAAGCACGCTCGATGCCCACTTGCCCTTTCTGGATGCGCGATGGAGCGAGGGCTGCCGTAACGGCGCAGAGATCTGGCGTCGTTTGCAAGGGCAAGGCTTCCAAGGCTCCTTGCGTGTAGTCAGTGAGTGGACAACACGGCGACGACGGGCCGAGAAGGCTACCAATCAACAACTGCAAAAAGTTCCATCCGCGAGAACAATCTCACGCTTGATGACCACGGCGCGCGACAATCTTAGCAAAGCAGATACGGTCACCATCGCCGCCATCGAGGCGCGCGTTCCCGCGCTCGTCGAAGCCCGCATGCTCGTCGAAAGCTTTCAGGCCATGGTGCGCAAGAAGCTCGTCGCAGATCTCGATCCATGGATCGCCACCGCCAGCATGAGCCTGATCGCCTCTTTTGCGAGTGGCATCATCAAAGACAAAGCCGCCGTCCGTGCCGCCATCACCGAGCCTTGGTCCAATGGCCAGACAGAAGGGCAGATCACGAAACTAAAGCTCGTGAAACGCCAGATGTATGGAAGGGCGAAGATCGACCTTCTGCAAGCTCGGCTGATAGGCGCCACCTAGTTGCGGCAAACCGTCATCGAAGTTGCGTCAGAGCCGATTTTGGCCCGGGAAGGTCGAAAATGCTTTATCTTTCAATGGTAGTTGACTGACACTCTCTCCGCCACTGCCGTGCCAGGCACCTGACCCACCGTCCACAAAACCCCAAGAAAACCTAATAAATAGGGCCTTCACCTGGACACACGCCGTAGCAGAGATGCGCCTGTTTCAGAGATTGGGGTCTGGAGACGCTGTTTTTCTCCAAAGCTTCGTACTCCGGTGATTTGATACGGTTCTCGAAGGCTACAATTTACTAGCCCCGCAGCACCCGCCTTAAAATCGGTTCGAATCCCTCTCGGACGGGGGACTAGATCCGATACCAATTCATCATATCGACGTTCGAATCCTCCCGCCCCAGCCAAGCAGTCCTGCCAGACGGGAACCTACCCCAGTTTGTCCAGAAAGGCCGGTACCGGGCGGCTTTTCTTCGAGCGGCAAAGTTTTGGAGTGGCGAAATCGGGCTCAGCCACTGGACAATTCCCGAAAGTCTCCGGCTGACACCGCAGAAACGCCCGTTTCGGGGGACTGGGTGCGGAGACTTGGTTCGACCTTTGCTGAATGGCCGGGCCCGAGCAGCCATCTCGCGAGTTTCCGGAGTGGCTGGGCCGATTTTGGGATGTCCCGCTACGTACTGCCTGCCGCGGGCAGAAGTGAACTTCTCACCGGTCTTCGGCAGGGCCGAACCGAGATTCGAAGATTCAGTCCGCGCGCTGCGTGAGCGGTGGTCCGAGCGGGTGGCTGATTTAGGCTCTAAGCGATCGTCAAATTCAGCTCACCAATGTAGTGGAAAATCGCTGTTCTGCACTGAGTGATCGTCTCGAGCGAGGGCCGACGACAGCCAACAGTATAGATTTTCGGCGAAAGCTTATCAGTGGCACGACATGGCTTTCGACCTAGTTTCGTTCAGCTCAGCCATGTGTTGAAAAGTCGATATGTAGCGATGTGCAAGTGTGCAAAAAGGCCCCTTCGTGCTGTTGCAAGCGGTGACCCATCGCGCGTTAGGTGAAGCGAGACAGAAACCGCAGGTGATTATCCGCCTCAGACCAGGTGGCATAGCGGGCCCCGCTCTCCGATGTAAAAGCCCCTGCAAGAATTAGCGGATCGCTGCCTGGTCAGTATTTGACGTGATCTCTCAGAGTGAGCGCAGAGACCCGCCCCGATGGGCGCAGATTATCGGACGAATGCCGGGGCGGTGCCAGACGCACGATCTTGCGATGCCCAAATGCCATGTGGAAATAATTGTCGTCGGGCAGGAATTCGTTCTCCGCGATTTCAATGAAACGCGTCGCCGTGGCGGCTTGCAGGTCGAGAAAGAAACCGGCGGCGTCCTCACCAAGCACTGCGCCAATCGTCTGGTCAACCGCCGACGTCGGGGGGCAAAGAAAATGAAAGGCCTCTTGAGGTTGATCGGAGTCCTCGGCTGCGAATGTTGCATGCACGGTGTCATGCGCCGCTGGCCCAAAGCGATAGCAGTGACCGGCGTCGAAGAACCGGTCGAACATCTCGAACGCTCCGATTGAAAGCCCGGCATGCGGCGCGATGGTCACATTGCGCGCCACTTCGATCACCGGCGTCTTGCCGTCTCTCAGGCAACGCAATGTCAGTTTGCCTGCGGCGGCCCGCGGCGTGTCGTTGACGAGATGCAGGTAGAGCCCGTTGGTGCCTTCGTCAGTGATCGACAAGCGAAGCGGCAGCGAGGCGCGGCGCAGTGCGTAGAAGGCCGATTTCGGGCGGCCATGGCAATCCAGCAGGCCCCAGCCTGCGCCGGGCTGCAGGTCGCGCCACAGCCATATCAGCGCGCCAGCGGTGGTGGAGGCCGGGCGGCGCCATTCGTCGATCGTCCGTTCGATGACCTCGGCTGTGATCGCGCGCGATAGCTGGCGCCAGCGCCCGGGTTCGCTGGGGCGCAGGCTGCGGCCGTCTTCGTTCCACAGCGCCTGAAGATAATGCTCGCGCACATCGTCGAAATCCCAGGACGCGCCTCCGTCGCGCGGGACGCCGGCGAGCCAGCGTTCCGGATCGCCGGTCGGATCGAGCCGATGGTCAGCGAAGTGGCGATCGTCCGGCAGGTTGGCGAAAGCTAGGCACTCGGAGACAAAGCGGACATTGGCGCGGCGCGCATCGTCGAGGGGCCGCAAATATGCGCCAACGCCGTAATAATGCGACGGGCCCGCTTCGGCCACGAAGGGCAGGACGCCGCCTGACGGCGAACCCGGCACATAGGCGACGTCACACCAGTCCGCCAAAACTTCGGGAATGACGGTTTCCGCCAGCGGTACGTCGCGCATCTGGCGCGGCAGGCCCATCATCGCAGCCTGCTGACCAACCTCACTGCCGCCGCACATCACGACCCATGACGGCGACGCGCTCAGCCGGCGAACGACCGTCGTGATTTCGCTGCGGATGACTTCAGCAAAGGCCTCATCCGACGGGTAATCAAAATTGGCCATCATGACGTCCTGCCAGACCATGATGCCGAGCCTGTCGCAGAGGCGGTGGAAACCCGGGATCTCATAGACCATGGTCCCGCTGAGACGGACCATGTTGAGGCCAGCACTTTGCATCAGGCCAAGGTCCTGCGCGTAATCGGCGTCAGATGCCTGCAGGCTCACCACGTCGATCGGCGTCCAGCATGCGCCGCGGCAGAAAATGCGGACGCCGTTGACATGCAGGGTGAAGCCGTTTCCGTCCGGCCCGCGGTCGACCGCGATCCGGCGAAATCCAACCTCTCCCAAATCGATCCGGACGGTACCGATGTCGATGGTCACCGCATGGAGCGTCGGGCTACCATGGGTGTGAGGCCACCACAGCTCCACATCGGGGATCCGCAGTGTGCCCTGCCAGCGCGCCGCACCGGCCGGCGGCGCTTCCGTGCCGAGCGGCCTCAGCAGCGCCTCCGCCCCGGCGCAGTGCAGGACCGGCGTCACGCCTTCGGCCACTCCCGACAGATCGAGCGCGAGCGTCAGAACGCCTTCGGTGTCGTCGAGCCGGCTGCGCAGATCGACATTGTCGGCGCGAACAATTCCCTCTTCGATCAGCAGCACAGACCGGTACGGGCCGGCCACATCGACGGGCGGGCACCATCCGGGCATATGCCCGATCAGCGTGGTGCGCAGGAACCGCAGCCGCGGCTCCTCGATCATCATCGTCTTCCAGCGTGCCCGTGGACCTTTCGTTCTTGCCAGCGCGCCGCGGAGGCTCCTGAAGGCGATATGCATCCAATGCTCACCGCCGAGCACAATCTCGGCCTCATACGGCTCGAACATCGAGCTCCCGGTCAGGATGAGCCTGCCATCGAGGAAAACCTCGGCGAATGTCGCGAGCCCCTCGAACCGCAGCTTGCGCTTGCCGTTTCCACTGACCTGGAGCCGGTACCAGACGTCCTTGCCATGCAGCGGTTGAGGGTCATCGAAACTCCATTGTCCGAGGGCCCGCAGCGCGCCCGCGACCGTTCCAGGGACGATCGCGGGCAACCAGACCGCTTCACTCAACCCGCTGGGCTCCTGCCATGCGTGAGGGAGCGACAGCGCCAGTTCCCAGCCGCTGTCGAGCGGCTGAACCTTGCGTCCCGTCATGGCGCGGATGTCGGTCATGGCAATCAACAGGCCGATCAGGTCACAGAGAAATCATGCCGCGGCGCCGCGAGCCGCGAAACCGTTCATGAGGCTGTCCAGGGCGATATCGTAATCGGTCGCGAGCTGGCGGATGGCATCCGCCACATCCGGAACCTTGCCGCGGGCCGAGGCGCGGGCGAATTGAAACTGCATGATCTTGGTGCCGCTGGCGATCGCCTCCGCGGCCAGCCTGGCGCGCTCCAGCGCCGGGTCACCGTGCTCCTGCAACCACGCCAGATAGGTCGCGAGCAGTTCGAAATTCGCACCGGCCTGACGTAATGTACTGAAAGCGTAAGTGTGAAACCACTCGGGAGGCCGTCCCATCAGCCGGCCGATGTCGGCACCGATCACGTCGCCCCATGCGGTAAATGGATTCCGCGCCGGACGACGACGCAGATGTTGCGCCAGCAACGTGCGAGACATTTCGATCTGCTTATGGGCAGAAGACGCCGGACCGAACTGGATGAATTCGACGTAAGGGAAAAGCGGCAGGCCGTTGTCACGCACGGGCCGCAACAGCGCCTCGAAGTCTTCGCCTTCGAGGCGGAAGTATCCGCCATTGTGAAAGTAATCGAGCCGGCGGTCGACCGAATCCAGGACGTTGACGCCGATGGTCGTTTTGCTGTGACTGTGGCGATAGGTGATGCCGCGGGTATCCGGCAGGTAGTAAGAATCGACCTCGATCAGCGGCAGACGGCCCCGCGTCAACTGCACGCGCGCGTGATCTTCCAGCTGATCGAAGATCGCGAGCTCCAGAATCTCGACGCCGTACAACAGTGCGAGATCGGCGGCCGGGATCTTGAAAAACGTGAACTGGTCGCCCTCGTAATCCTGCGCGACCGTGAAAGCCAGCGCGGCCCGGGGATCATGCCCGCGTCGGGCCAGTACTTCGATCAGCAGATCGACGTAGCAGTTCGTCTCGGGCCAGTTGCGCGCGGGATCATGCAGCCCGTGACGCACATAGGTTGCGGGATCCAGTCCATCGATGGCGCAGGCGGTTTGCAAGGCCTAGCCCCACAGCACGCGGCGGACATCCGCGGGCCACGCGTCGACCTTGGTGCCGTGGTGACGGAACAGCGCCAGCGCCGTCCGCTCCAGGCCGAAGCCGACGCAGGCCGAATGTGCGACTTCGCCGTCTGCGAAATGCATGCCCCACAGGCTGCCGAAATGGTTCTGATGATAGTTGAATGACAGACACGCGGTCGGATTTTCATCGCTGGCGACCGGGATCAGCAACTCAAATTTCAGACCCTGGTCGCGCTGGCTCGACGCCATGACACGGCCAGTGCGCCCGAAGAAGGGATCGTTGGCCACATCGATAACGCAAGGCAGGCCCAACGAAGCGATAAGCTTTTCGCCGCGCTCGAGCCAGGTGGCCCGGAAAGACGTCACTTCGTCGGCCGTGCCGATGCGGACGAATTCGCGCATCCGGAACAGCTGCATCCGCGCCGGATCCTTCGAGGGCTCATGGCGGAAGCAGTATGACTTGAGATCGAACAGCCGACCGCCTTCCGGCACCGGACCTTCCGCCGCGACAGTGGGATACAGCGGGTAGCAGGCAGCCGGCGTCAGTGCGACTTCAGTCGCATCCTGCATCTCGGTCCAGTCCTCGCCCCGCTCGATCATGCCGATGAGCTTGGCATGGTCGGCGTTGTCGCCCATGAAAGAGTGGACGCAGCCGGCCAATTGCGGAAAGCTCTTCAGGTAACCGGCTTTCTCAAGATTCTTGCGCGGCATGCCCGGCGGAAAATGAATCCGCGTCGCCTGATCGCCGACGGCTATTTTCGTCACCGCGGCTTCGAACCCGTCGATGACCTCTTCGAACACACCGGCGCGGCCATAGAGGCCATCGACGCCGGTCCTGATCAGGATCGACTCGTCGAACAGGGCGTCGAGAAATGCTTCCGGACTTTGCACGGCTTTAACAGGCGCGTTCATCACCATTACTCCAGATCTGAGTCAAATCGGCTCGCGACCACGAGGCCAGCGGTGTTGGCGAGGATGCGATCGTTAGCCACCATCAGCGGCGCCGACAGCACATCCCTGAGATGGCGGCCGACCGAGAATGGACCGTCGTTGCGATAGCCGGCGATGCCCGTCACCATCAGCGCTTCACGTACGATGTCGACGGCCATGGTCGAAGCCATGACCTTGAGATTGTTCATTTCGATCGCGAAATTGATCGAGCTGAGATCGTCTTCGTTGCGCTTCGCCGTCTCGAACCGCTCAATATGGGCGACGAGCGTGGACTTGAACGTCTGCAATTTGGCGGTGGCCGCGGCCAGTCGAGCCGCGCCTGGGAGCGGCCCCGCGAAATCGGACGGCACGCGCCGCGCCGTTGCTCGAACCGAGGCATGCGCGCGCGACAAAGCATCGGTCGCGATCCCGAACCAGACGCTCGCCCACAGCACATGCGCGGTGGCCAGCATGGATTGCACTGCGATCTCGTGGAACGGCTTGGGAAAGATCTGATCGGCTCCGGCCGTTGCCGTCAGCAGGAAACCCTCGGAGCAGGTGGCGCGCATGCCCAACGTATTCCACTCGGCTGTGCGTTGAAGTTGATAGTCGCTACGCCGCAGCGCGATCAGGACCTGATCGGACCCGACCGACGCCGGACCGCGCCGCGCGGTCGCCATGATGATATCGGCTTCCGCGGCATAAGACAGGACACTTGCCTGCTTTGTCAGCGAAATCCGATCACCCGTCGTCTCGATCGCGCAATTCGATATCCGCAGATCGCCGCCGATACCAACCTCCGTGGTCGACGACGCGATCAGTAGCTGCTTGATAGCTACATCGCGCATGAGGGCGCGATGATATTCGGTTTGCATCCCATGGGCGACCAGGCTCGATAGCTTGATCTGATGCATGGCGTAAATCATGCCGCTGGCGCCGCACGCGCCCGCGAGAATCGCGCAAAGATTGGCAATCTTGCGCAATTCCAATTCCTGGCCACCAAGGCTTCTAGGTACCATCAAGCCGAGCATCTTGTTACGACGAAGAGCTTCGAATGTTTGCGCTGGAAACGTCGCGGTTAGGTCCGCGAGAGCGGCATTTGGCGAAGCAACGTCGATGGCAACCCGCCGCATCGCGTCACGCCAGGACACGGCTTCGGGCACGTCAATGCCTTGCTTCACCGCGTTCGGGATCATGACCCTAGACTTTCTCAGAGACGAGCTGCTCGACAGCAGCAATCAACCCACCAAGCGTCGCAAATGTTTTGCGAGTCAGCAGACTGTTGGGAAATTCGATATCGAATTCTTCCTCGACCGCTAGCATCAGTTGAACTGAACCGAACGACGTCATGCCTGCATCGAACAGATTGTCCTGGTCGGATAAGCCATCGACTGGAACGGGAAGCAGGTTCAGCGATCCGACAATGGTGCGGACACGGTCACGCATGAAGTTTCTCCAACGCTACAAAAAGTCCATCGCTTCGCCAGGGGATGCGAGTGGCTCATAGTGATATGGACCAGATACCAATCAAAGGTAGAGAAAATCGTAATAAGCCTCAAATGCAACAGACCGTTCCGGCGTCAAGATTAACAAAATGAAGATGCAATCACGTAAAATGGACGCTTTCGTCAATCCTGGCGCGGGCTGCTGCGGTCGCGATTATTAGTCGGGTGCTTTCGAGCAACGGCGCCGATGTCAGGATCAGCGGGTTCAAGTCGATCGCGCGAGATAATGAACCATGATTAGCAAATAGCTAACTATCGGCGCAACGCACCGCGCCGAGCACACGTTAATGATGGAACGCGATATCGAATGACACCTTCGCCGCCCCTGAGTTAAGAAATGAGCATCCGGCAAGGGCGGCTGCTTAGCAGCGAAAATATCGATGTGCTGGCGCCATTCGGCCGACGAATTGGATTCGGAAAACTGTGATAGTTTCAAGATCATGACATCCCGATATGGCGCACCTGTAACGTTCGATAATTTCGGCGGCTTTTATCACGCGGGCTGCATTGACCGGTGCGGACGCAAGGCGGTGCTGTTGCTCGCACCGATCGGATATGAGGAATTGTGTACCCGCGCCACATGGAGTGCTTTGGCCGAGTACATTGCCGCGGCAGGTCATGCATGCCTCAGATTCGATTATCCCGGCACGGCAGATGCTGTCGATCTCGCTGGCGACCCCGAAGGCATCTCTGACTGGTTTGTTGCTGCCCGTCAGTGCGTTGCATTCTTGCGGGAATACAATCCCGGCATCGAACTCGTTCTTGTCGGACAAGGCCTTGGCGCTAGTCTGGCCGCCCAACTCGGAACCGAATTACCCGACGTCGCAGCAACGGTCCTGATGGCGCCGGTCGTCAAAGGCCGCGCCTATCTTCGTGAACTTCAGGCCTGGTCGCGCATGCTGACCGACCGGATGGGTATCAGGCCCGACCCTTCCGACAACGGCTACAGCGTCGCTGGTATTCCACTGGCAAGTAGCCGCGCCGCAGCCATCAAAACTATCGATCTTACTCGGACAACTGAGCCTCCCGCCGCACGGGTCCTTTTGGTTGAGCGCAGTCAAATGTCCCGCGACAGCTCAATCGGCAACCACCTGAAGACGCTCGGAGCCGATGTTTCGTCCATCGACTACGAGGGGTATGAAAATATCCTGCAAAATCCAAGTTTGGCTGGTCCACAGCTCGGCACGTTGACACGCATCGTGTCATGGATCGACAATCTCGGGCATTTTCCAATCGCGGGCGCCAACTGTTCTGCCAAAGTGGTAGGGCCCGCGCGGCCAATCGCCGGACCTCACTATGACGAGTTACCGGTTCGGTTTGGGCCAGACGAGCGGCTCTTCGGAGTCCTGTGTCTGCCGCTCGGTCGAAGGCCTTCAGCTATCGCAGTGCTCGCTAATTCGGGGCGCGACTATCACATCGGCTGGGGTCGCGCGGCAGTAGAACAGGCTCGCGCCCTCGCGAAGCGCGGGATCGCTTCGTTGAGAATCGACGCCGGCGGTATAGGCGACAGTGCGGCGTCGGTAGGCGCGCCGGCCGAAGTGCTTTATTCGGAAGAGCAAACTGCTGACCTGCGTCACGCGATCGACTATGTAGAGAAGCTCGATGCCGGCCCGATCGCCTTGGTCGGACGCTGCAGTGGTGCTTACGCCGCATTCCAGGCAGCGGTGCAAGATGTGCGCGTGCGCAATGTCGTCGCCATCAATATCATGCGTTTTGTCTGGGACCCCAGGGAAACCGTCGCTGAAGCCTTGTTATCGGCCCATCGAACCATCGGCGGGTCCGTTGCGATGTTGTTTAGCAAGCGAAGCCTGAGACGACTGCTGTCAGGCAATTTGCGCGTCCAAGCTCCAGTTATCTTTTTCTTAAAACGCCTTGTTCGAACTGTCTCATTGATAGCCAGCCACATCCCGGGCCGGGTCGGCCAGAAGCTCTACAGCGAGGGTCATCGCCGTTTCCAAATTCTCGAAAGTCGCGGCGTTTGTCTAGCGATGTTGTTTTCGGAAGGAGATCACGCGCTGGGCGAATTCCGCACGTATATGGGAAGAAGGGGCGCGCGGCTACGCCGCTATCCGAAGGCGTCGTTTTCGATAATTCCTGATGCCGACCACGATTTCACCCATTCGGCGGCGCGCGCGCGACTAACGAACGCCTTGTGCGACGTGCTCGCGGCACCTTCGTCACCGCCATCTTGCGAACAGCACCGTCAGGCTTCCAAGTTTCCCTTGAGATCTCTCTTGCGCCGTTAACGTTTCTCGACTGCTTCGCAGTGCCTCACCTCTCTCAGCGAGCGGTAACCATTCGCCAAAGACCGCGGGTCAAGCCGTCTTGGCGCGTTTGGCGGGTTTTCGGGACCAGCGCTTGGCGAGGATCATGAGCTCATCGGTGAGCCATTGAGTGTCGACGATTTTCGGATCGAAGTTCTCCGGCATCCACTCTCTGCACTCTTAATGGCGCTCGTGCGTCGGATTGGCGATCGCTTCGAGGGTCTCGGCGTAGCCAGGCGGGCGCGCGTCCGTTCTGAACGTCGGATATGCCGGGCGGCAGGAGCGGGTTCGCCGGGGCCGCACCGCCGGCCTTCAGAACCGGTCACATCGGCTGCCCCGCGGGGGCGTGTTCTGCGCCTGGGGTCCGGTCTCCTCGATGGGCGCCAGCCCATGGTCGAGTCTGGAAAGCCGGTATGCAGCGTATCGCGATCGTGGTTGGATGAGGACCGTACCTCCAAAAAGGCAGTTCAAATCGGGTCGCCGCTAAAGCCATGAGCTAGTCATCGCGTGACCAGCCCCACACCCTCGCGCTATCCGTATTGAAGAACTTTACTTCCAGAGGATTCCGATCAAGGCGAGCAGCTGACGCCCGCAAGTGCGCGTTCCTCACCATGAGGAACAGATTATGGCGCCTACTTGGTCGGCGCCGCCGGGGCGGCGCCGCCAGTCGGAACGGCAGCTTCCGCCGTCTTGGTCGATTTCGCCGCTGGCGGATGTTTGTCGTCAGCAGTGCTACTGACGAACCGGTCCTGTGTCGGCTTGGGCTTCAGCTCTGCAACGGGCGTCGTGATTTCCTGTGACAGCACTTCGGCGACGGCGTCTGTCGTCACCAAATTGGTCAGCCGCAATTCCGCTCTCGACAGTTCGTGTAGGTCGCCCCATGGCGGCACGCTGAGCGACAGCGACAACAGATCGCCCGTCCCGCCCATATCGAAGGCGTATTTGGCGAGACGTCCGATGTCGCGCTCGACGATCACCAGATCCTGCGCGGTATAGCTGGCGGCTTCGGCGTAGTCGGCGCGATCGCCCATCCAGATCTGATGCACCCTGACATGTGCCTCGTCCGGCACATAACGCGTCTTGCCCGACAGCAGCAGGAACACGCACATCGACTCGCAATAGGCTTCGGGCGAAACGCTCGCACGATCGTCTTGCGCGGTGCGGGTCTGGGTGCTGGTGCCGACAGTGGTCAGCGCACCGAGACTGCGCCAGCGTCGTCCGAGCGCGATGGAATCGTTGACGGAGCCGCCGCTAGAATCCAACACGATGGTCGTGCCGTTGAGCTGACGCCCGCGCGCGAACTCATCGAAATCACGTGGACTATCGGCGGTGACGATGCCGACTGCGCTGACCCAGCCCCGGCAATTCGGCTGGCACGCGACCCAGCTGAACTTCAACGGCAACTTGCGTTCTTCGAGGATGACGCCGGCATGTGCCGAACCGCCCAGCGTAGCGACGACGCCGGGCAATGCGATGCAAAGAGCGGCGGCGCCAAGCAGCGCCCAACCGCGAAAATCGCGCGACCTCACGAGCCTCAAGTTGGTTCCTCCCCCCCGAGCCCGGGTACGAGTGGCAATGGCCCCATTTCAACGCCGCATGATTCTGTCATACAGGCGCTCTGAAAAAACTAATTGTGAGAATCCATATCGTCCATAGTACCTTGGCTGCGGTGCACCCAACCTTGGTATGTGTTGCAAAGTGTGGCGCAAATGTCTGCGATCTCAAGCCGTGCTGAGGAACCCGCAAAACTACGCACAGGACTTCGGCATCTCGCTCATGAAACTATCATCGAAGCAAAATGGCACGTGCTCTGAGTGGGAGAGAGATACGTTTCCATCAAATGAGGGTGGTTAGCTATCGCCATAAGTGGGCAAGTCTTAAACGGCGACAACGCGAGCGATACTACCTCGTGCTTTATATTCTGATCCTGGCGAACACGGGAATCCGGATCGGTGAGGTCCGAAAGCTCCAGAGGCGACCAGCCGCGCGAGCGATGTGTGGCTTCGATGCGGCAGCGGTCCCAGTGGGGCTGGCTAAGTGTCGGCGCTCCGTCACGACGGAGACCCGGCGCCGAGAACAGTACCTCCGAACAGGCGTCTGAGCGGCTCAAAATCTGGGCGCCCGCGTTAGGCCGGAAAGGGCTCCTGCGGGGGCACGCTGGTGTACCTCCCGTTACGCCGGTTTACGCGGAGAAGGTTCGACCCCAGGTTCTCTCCCTCCGCCAGCCCTCCCGAAAAGTGCAACAAATCCAGGTTGTATAGATAGAACAAGGCCTTCTGCAGGCGCCCGGTGGTACACAAAGGTGGTCCACAATGGCAACGCGCGTGCAACCCACGCAGCGAGAACCTCTGGTTTCGGCGCCGGGTCCCGGCCCCGGCCGACCTGGTTGCCTTCATGGGAAGGCGGGGAAATCAAGTTCTCCCTTGGCACAATTAGTGACAGCCGGCGGATAGATGTCCACGTCGGTCCAGAATGCCGCAATCTTGAGCGTGGCGGATCATCGAAGAGCTGGCGGCCTCGCGGATGGCTGCGGCTGCCCTGCGGCGCTCTCTGCGGCACCGCTGGCTTACGAATTTGTCCGGGCACCTTGCGGCACGAGTTTGGCGTTGATGGTTTCGACTAACCGGATTTGGATCAGATTTACGCGGCGGTCGGGCTGAAGAATATGAATTATAATTCTTGCTTTCTCAAATTTATGTGAATTATGATGCGCATGTCGCGAGAGCTTGCGGTCCCCTCCGGGACACTTCGACTCGCAGCACCGTCAGTAGATCGGGCTCAACCGATCACTGGAGCCATCCAAAGGGAGAAATGCCAATGTCCAGTCATGGTTTGCTGCGGCCGCTGTCGCGTCGTGCCTTGTTGTCGGGCGCCGCCGGTGCCACCACGCTCGCTGCCGTGTCGCCGTTTCGGTCCCCCGCGATTGCGCAGAATGCGCCGCTCAAAGTCGGCATGATGCTGCCCTACACCGGGACCTACGCAAAACTCGGTCAGTTTATCGACGACGGCTTCCGGCTGTATGTGGAGCAGAAGGGCGGCAAGCTCGGCGGCCGCGCCATCTCCTTCGTCCAGGTGGACGATGAATCAAAGCCCGAAGCCGCTACCGACAACATGAACCGGCTGGTCGGCCGCGAGAAGGTCGATGTTGTCGTCGGTACCGTGCACTCCGGCGTCGCGATGGCGATGGTCAAGGTCGCACGCGACACCAATACACTTCTGATCATTCCCAATGCCGGTGCCAACGATGCAACGGGCCCGGCTTGCGCGCCGAATATCTTCCGCACCTCGTTCTCGAACTGGCAGACCACGTTCCCGATGGGCAAGGTGATGGCCGAGCGCGGCATCAAGAACGTCGTCACCATTACCTGGCGCTACACCGCCGGCGCCGAGATGATCGGCGCCTTCGCAGAAAATTTCACCAAAAACGGTGGCAAGATCGTCGCGGACTTGACGGTGCCGTTTCCCGAGGTCGAATTCCAGGCGCTGATCACCCAGATCGCGACGCTGAAGCCGGATGCCGTGTTCAGCTTCTTCGCAGGCGGCGGCGCTGTGAAGTTCGTGAAGGACTATGCGGCGGCCGGACTCAACAAGACCATTCCATTGTATGGCGCGGGCTTCCTCACTGACGGCACCATCGAGGCGCAGGGCGAAGCCGCAAACGGCATCAAGACCACGCTGCATTATGCCGACAACCTCGACAACGCGGCCAACGTGGCTTTCCTCAAGGCCTTCAAGGCCAAGACCGGCAAGGACGGCGACATCTATGCGGTGCAGGGCTACGATGGCGCGGCATTGCTGGACGTCGGCCTCACCGCTGTCGGCGGTGATTTTACCGCGCGCGACAAGATGATCGCGGCGATGGGAGCCGCGAAGATCGACAGTCCACGCGGGCCGCTGTCCTTCAACAAGGCGCATAACCCGATCCAGAACATCTACCTGCGCGAAGTCCGCAATGGCCGCAACGAAATGATCTCGGTGGCGCAGGCGAGCGTCGATGATCCGGCGCGCGGCTGCAAGATTTCATAGACCGTCCCGTGTCGGGCGAGTTGGATCGTATTGATGGACCTCATCACGGTAAGCGTTCAACTCCTGAACGCCGTTCAGTACGGAACGGTCCTGTTTCTGGTGGCGAGCGGCCTGACGCTGGTGTTCGGCATTCTCGGCGTGATCAATCTTGCCCACGGTGCGTTCTACATGCTGGGCGCCTACCTCGCGTACTGGATCGTGCTGATGACAGGGAGCTTCGTCCTGGCGATGCTGGGCGGCGTCCTCATCGCTTTTATCATCGGGATGTTGCTGGAGACCGTGTTCGTGCGGCTGCTGTATGGCCGGGATCATCTGGCGCAGGTGCTGCTCAGCTTCGGCCTGATCCTGGTCATCGATGAAATCAGGCAGCTGCTGTTTGGAAAGGACGTCCACGCTGTGGCGCCGCCGGCGTGGTTGTCGGGATCAATCCAACTCACGGACAATCTGTCCTATCCAGTCTACCGGCTCGCGATCTGCGTCTTCTGTCTCATGGTGGCGGCCGCGATATTTTTCGTTATCACGCGGACGAAGATCGGCATGATCGTGCGTGCCGGCGCGGAAAATCGCGAAATGGCTCGCGTACTCGGCATCAAGTTCGATCGCGTCAACCGCTACGTCTTTGCCGTCGGCATTGCCCTGGCTGCGCTCGGTGGCATCGTGATTGCGCCGATCTCAACAGTGTTCCCTGGCATGGGGGATGGAATGCTCATCCTGTCCTTCGTTGTCGTCGTGCTTGGCGGCATAGGCTCGGTGGCTGGTGCGGCCGTCGGCGCGTTGCTGATCGGGCTGACGGACACGTTCGGCAAGGTATTTTTCCCGAGCGTTTCGAGCATCCTGATCTACCTGTTGATGGCGGCGGTCCTGGTGTGGCGGCCCAGCGGAATTCTCGGGCGTCGGGATGTTTGAAATGAACGCGACTCGCCTGCGCATCCGGCTTTTCACCCTGGCATGTCTGATCGCGGCGATCGCTCTGCCGTTTCTCGCGCCGACATACTACGTCCAGTTTTTCGCCAAGGCGTTGATCATGGGCATGCTGGCGATGGCGCTGAACCTCGTCGTCGGCCATGGCGGACTGGTCAGCCTTTGCCATGCGGCGTTCTTCGGCCTTGCCGGTTACGTGCTCGCGCTGTTGTCGCCGCGCTACGACGCCGCGTCGCTGCTCACGACATTCCCGCTCGCAGTGTTGTCTTCCGCCGCCGCGGCGCTGGTGATCGGCGCGTTGGCACTACGCACCCGCGGCATCTATTTCATCATGGTGACGCTGGCGTTCGGCGAGATGCTGTTCTTTTTCTTCCACGACACAAAAGTCGCTGGCGGATCGGACGGCATCTTTATCAACGTCAGGCCGGAGATCGCCATTGCGGGCCGACAGTTGTTCGATCTCGACAAGCCGATAACGTTTTATTTCCTTGTATTGGCCAGTCTGGTCGGCGTCGTTGCGTTGCTCACGATGGTGGTCCGTTCGCCGTTCGGCCATGCTCTGGCGGCCGCCCGCGACAACGAGCGACGGGCGCGCTCGCTTGGTTTTCCGATCTTCCGGATTCGCCTGATCGTATTCGCTTTGTCCGGCGGGTTGGCCGGTATCGCTGGCTATCTTGCTGCGGTGCAGTTCGGCTTCGTCGCGCCGCAGATGCTAGGTTGGCACCAGTCGGCGACGGTGCTGGTCATGGTGTTGATCGGCGGTTTGCGGTCGGTCACAGGGCCTTTGGCGGGTGCTCTGGTGCTGATCGGCCTCGAGGAGGTGCTGAAAGCACATCTCGACAACTGGAAGCTCGCAGAAGGCCTGATCATCATCGCCATCGTCGTCATGCTGCCGAACGGCATCAGGCAGATCTGGCCCATGATCTTTGGGTCGTCGCCGGAAGTGCCGGTCGACGCTGGCCGCGCAGAAGCCAAGCATGGCGCCGCGGAGGCCGGACATGCATGAAATCGCTCTCCGCGCCAAAGGATTGCAAAAGCGCTTCGGCGGGCTTGCTGCCGTCCGCGATGTTTCGATCGACGTTCTTGTCGGTGAGATCCATGCGGTGATTGGTCCCAACGGTGCTGGCAAGTCGACCCTGATCAATCTCCTGTCCGGGGAGCTGTTCGCTAATGCCGGCGAGATCCTGTTGGGTGCCACGAATATCACGGCCTTCGCGCCCGATCGCCGCGCGCGTGCCGGCCTCGGCCGCGCCTACCAAAAGACCACGATCTTCCCGAAGTTCAGCGTTCATGAAAACGTCCGGCTCGCGGCCCAGGCACGTTCGTTCGCGCCGTTGCGGATGTTCGGCGGCGTGCGGTCCGATTCCGAATGCCACCGACGCGCTGCCGATGCCATCGGCAAGGCCGGACTGTCCGGGCGGTCGCAGGTCATCGCCGACCGGCTCAGCCATGGCGAACAGCGGCAGCTTGAGATCGCGATGGTGCTGGCCACCGATCCGCGTATCATTTTGCTCGACGAACCGCTGGCGGGCATGGGGCAGTCGGAGGCGCGAGAGATCATCGCGCTGATCGCATCCCTGAAAATCGGTCGCGCTGTGCTGATTGTCGAGCATGACATGGACGCGGTGTTCGAACTCGCCGACCGTCTCACCGTGATGCAGGATGGCGGTGTCATTGCCACGGGTTTGCCACAAGAGGTTCGCATCCATCCGGCGGTGCGCACGGCCTATCTTGGCAATCATGGAGACGTTGCGTGACCGCGCTGCTTGAAGTGGAACGGCTCGAGGCGTTTTATGGCGCCAGTCAGATCCTGCATGGCATCGATCTGAAATTTGCGCGCGGCGAGCAGGTGGCGCTGATTGGCCGCAACGGAATGGGCAAGACGACACTGCTGCGCTCGCTGATGGGATTGCTGCCCGGCTGCCGCGGATCTTTGCGTTTTCATGGTCGGGACATCCGCAATGCCGCCCCCGAGACGATTGCACGCGCCGGCCTTGCCCTGGTGCCAGAGGGCAGGGGCATTTTCGGCTCGCTGTCCGTCATCGAGAACCTGGTGATGGCGGCGCGGGTAGGTAGTGACGGCCGCTGTGCCTGGACCTTGCCGAAGATATTCGAACTGTTTCCGCGCCTGCATGCACGCCGCAACAATGGCGGGCACCAATTGTCCGGCGGCGAGCAGCAGATGCTGACCATCGGCCGTGCGTTGATGACCAATCCCGACATGATCATGATCGACGAGGCCACCGAGGGGCTCGCGCCCTTGGTGGCGCAGTCGATCTGGCAGACGCTCGGTATCATCCGCGGCGAAGGAATCGCGACTATCGTCGTCGACAAGGATTTTCGCAGCTTGTCCAGGGTCACCGATCGCATGGTGCTGTTGTCGAAAGGCAGCATCGTGTTCGACGGGCCACCCGCCACACTCGCCACGCAGCCGGAGCTGCTTGAACGTCATCTCGGGGTATGAGACGGACTACATCGCGATGATGGCGAGCGCCTCGTCGGTCGCCGTCAGGATATTTCGCGCCAGCGGCTCCGGCCATTGCACCACCAGACGGCCGAACAGGTCGTCGAGGCCGGCCTGCTCGATCGCATCGTAGAAACAGGGCGCTGCTGCGCGCGCGATGAAACTGTGCAGCAGATGCGCTGCGTCGTAGTCGTAGACGATGTCGCCGGGGACGTTGCCCTGCCGCCTGAGCAGGAAGGTGCGCAGGCTGGTCAGCCGTGCTTGTCCGTCGCCCATCGCGGCAAATGACAGCACCAATGCCTGGTGCGCGATCTGCGGGCCATCCTGCATCCGGTCATACATCGGCAGCGCATTGGCGCTGATGACGTCGGCGATGCTACGGAACTCCGTGGAGACGTCGTCCGGATGCAAAGTATTGCGGATTGCGATCATGCCGGCGGGATCGAAACTGCGCGCACTCAGCAGTTCGCTCAAGGTCACGATGCAGCGCTGCGCAGACCAAAGGCCTGGGCTTCGCTGTGCAGCACGCGCGCCACGGTATTAATAAGCTGCGTCGCAGCCTTGTCCTTGCTGAGCCCGGCGGTATCGACCACGGTCGATGCGCGGGCGTATAGCGGTTCACGGCTCAGCAGGATCGTCCGTAGTTCCTGCATCGCCGAACGGTCGTCGGCCATTGGACGCAGGTCGCCCTGGCGCCGGACTCGCGCCATGTGTTCTTCGGGTTTCGCCTTCAGCCAGATCGTATAGAACGACGACAGCACGCGGTCGAAGGTCAGAGGCTCGGACACGATGCCGCCGCCGGTGGCGAGCACCATCAACTCTTTGCGCCCGAGCAGATTGGTCAATGCCGTTTGCTCCATGCGCCGAAAACCTTCTTGCCCGTAGAGCGCAATGATCTCGGCAATCGACAGCCCGTTTTGCTGCTCGATTTCCTTGTTGAGCTCGACGAAGGTCCAGCCAATCTTGTCGGCCAGCAATTTGCCGAGGGTCGATTTGCCGGCGCCGCGCAGGCCGATCAGAGCGATGCCATTGAACGATGCGTGATGCTGGAATGTGCCGTTGCCGTGTCCGGCAAGCACGTCCTTGGCGTGAGCGATCTGGTTCGGCGTCGCCTTGCGCACCAGGTCGCGGATCACCGGCCATTCTGGTGCCAGTTCTCCCGCTGGTATCAAGTCCTCGAGATGCGCGCCCATGGCGTTCGAGACGCGGCGCAGCAGCACGATGGAAACATTGCCCTTGCCGCCTTCCAGCTGCGCGATGTAGCGCTCGGAAATTCCGGACACCTTCGCCAGCACCTTTCGCGACATGCCGCGCAGGGCCCGCATCGTGCGGACGCTCTGTCCGAGTTGCTCGAGGAAATCGGCTTCGGGATCGGGCTGTTCGGTCATTCTGAAACAGGACTCGGACGAGGAATTCGGAATAATAGTGCCGATAAAGATTGACAGCAAGCCACTCTGGTGACTTTATATGAATTATAATTCAAAAAAGACCATAGGGAGACGAGCCGTGAGCAACGGTCCTGGGAGAACCCAAGATGGTGCGTCCGCATCATGAGCGGGTCGTTCGATTCTTACAATGCGGTGACCTGGCTGCTCGATCGCAATGTCGATGAGGGCCGCGGCGGCAAGCTTGCCTTCACCGACACCGTGTCCGAACTGACCTATGGCGAACTCCAGGCGAAGAGCTGCCAGCTGGCGAATCTGCTGAAGCGGCTCGGCGTGCGGCGCGAAGAACGCGTCGCGATGATCATGCTCGATACCGTTGATTTCCCGGTGGTGTTCCTCGGTGCGATGCGTGCGGGCATCGTTCCTGTGCCGCTGAACACGCTGCTGACCGCAGAACAATACGCCTATGTGCTGGCGGACTGTCGGGCGCGTGTGCTGTTCATTTCGGGGGCGCTGCTGCCCGCGGTGCGAGACATGCTTGGGCGCATGTCTGATATCGAACATGTCATCGTCGTCGGCGGCAGCGATGCCGCAGGCTACAAGCGCCTGGCAGATGAAATCGCCGAAGAGAGCGTAACGTTCAAGACGGTCGCGACCCATCCGGACGAGCCGGCGTTCTGGCTCTATTCGTCGGGATCGACCGGGATGCCGAAAGGCGTGCGGCATCTGCATGCAAGTCTTGAGGCGACCGCCCAGACCTATGCCAGGCAAGTCCTCGGCATTCGCGAGGACGATGTCGGGCTCTCCGCGGCAAAGCTGTTCTTTGCCTACGGCCTTGGTAACGCCTTGACGTTTCCGATGTCTGTCGGTGCCACGACAATCCTGAATTCCGAACGTCCCACGCCGGCCACCATGTTCGGCCTGATGCGCCGCTATGAACCCAGCATCTTCTTCGGCGTGCCGACGCTGTTCGCGGCGATGCTGAACGACGAGGGGTTCAAGAACGAACCACGTTTTCAGCGGCTGCGGGTTTGCACCTCTGCCGGTGAAGCGCTTCCGGAGTCCGTCGGCAATAGCTGGAAGAGCCGATTCGGCGTCGACATCCTCGACGGCGTCGGATCGACAGAGCTGCTGCACATCTTTCTCTCGAACGCACCGAACGACATCAAATACGGAACGTCCGGCCGGCCGGTGCCGGGGTATCGCGTGCGTCTCGTCGACGAGGCCGGGGCGGATATTGCCGACGGCGAGGTCGGCGAGTTGCTCGTCGATGCACCGTCGGCCGGAGAGGGATACTGGAATCAGCGCAGCAAGACCCGCCGGACGTTTGAGGGGCACTGGACGCGCACGGGCGACAAGTACATCCGCGACGCCGACGGCCGTTACACATTCTGCGGCCGCGCCGACGACATGTTCAAGGTATCCGGCATCTGGGTCTCGCCGTTCGAAGTCGAAAGTGCCCTGATCACGCATCCCGCCGTCCTCGAAGCGGCCGTCGTGCCGGAGTCGGATCCGGAGGGTCTGCTGAAACCGAAGGCGTTCGTGGTGCTCAGGGCGGATGCCGTCGTCGATGGGCTGCGCGAGTCGTTGAAAGAGCACGTCAAGCAGAAGATCGGGCCGTGGAAATATCCGCGCTGGATTGAAATTGTCGATGCCTTGCCCAAGACCGCGACCGGGAAAATTCAGCGCTTCAAATTGCGCGACGGAGCCGCCGCCTAGATTCAAACGATGGAATGAAGATATGAGCACCCTGCAATCCTCCGGCTTTCTCGCCGTCGGCTCGTCCGAACTGGAATACCGCATGATTGGCCCGGCACCCGATGTCGCGCCGACCATTGTGCTGCTGCATGAAGGTCTGGGCTCGGCGGCGCTGTGGGGCGACTTCCCGGAGAAGCTGCAGGCTGCCACGGGAGCCGGCGTTTTCGTCTATTCCCGCGCCGGCTACGGCGCATCAAGCCCGACCCCGCTGCCGCGCCCGCTCGACTACATGCATGTCGAAGCCCTTGAGGTGCTCCCGCGTCTGCTCGAGGCCATCGGCTTTCGCCGCGGCCTGTTGATCGGCCATTCCGATGGCGCGTCGATCGCGGCGATCTATGCCGGCGGCATTCAGGACCATCGCATCCGCGGGCTCGCGATGATCGCGCCGCATTTTGTCGTTGAGGAAATCTCGGTCAGCTCGATCGCGGACATCAAGCTGGCCTACGAGCAAAGCGATCTGAAAGGAAAGCTCGGGCGCTGGCACAAGGATGTCGATAATGCGTTCTACGGTTGGAACGGCGCGTGGCTCGATCCGAAATTTCGCGATTGGGATATTTCGGACTATCTGGCTTACGTCCGTGTTCCCGTCCAGATCGTGCAGGGCGCCGATGATCATTACGGAACGATGAAGCAAATCGAGATTGCCGAGGCCGAGTGTTATTGTCCCGTCGAGGTCGAGATCATCAGCGGCGCCGCGCATTCGCCACATCGCGAAGCGCCGGATGCCACTCTGAAAGCCGTCACGGATTTTGCCGATCGCATCCTGCGCTTCCATGGCGAGGGTGTTCTGCGCGCGGCCTGACAGAAGGATGGTCGTGCAAGCCCATCACGATCTCGCGCTGCCGCGCTGGGCCTATGTTCCCGGGGAGCACCCTGCGGCCGATCACGATGCGCTCGAATATGCGAAAGCTCTGGTGCCGGTCCGTTACGATGGTTGTGTCCCGGCATCCGATCCGGCCCTTCGCTACGGCCTTGCATTGAACGATAGCGGATTCTTCTGGGAGGCGCATGAGATCCTCGAAGCGGTCTGGAAAGTGGCGCCGCAGGGCGGACGTGATCGGACTCTGCTTCGGGCCTGCATTCAGGTCGCCAACGCGAATCTCAAGATGAAAATGGACAGGCCTCGCGCGGCGGCGCGGCTGTTGCTTGACGCTGCGATGGAGCTGGACGAAGTCGCGGTCCGCGCGCGCAGCGGCGCGTCTATCGGCTTCGCCGGCTGCTTTGCGGTGGACGGCCTGAATTCCTCCATCCGCGAACGATTGAAGGACGAGCATCTCGATCCAGCAACAATCTGCCTCGTTCTACTATGAAACAAAGTGCATCTTTTTGCCGTTTTTAGCTGGACTAGTTCAAAATAATGCATTATTGTGCATACAAGGAAGGCGCTCCAGGCGCAAATGGCAAAAGGGTGGATTCATGGCCGGTGAGCATCGCGTTCTTTCGAACGGCGCCAAACATATCGACTTTCAGACCGACCCTTCGCGCTACCGGCATTGGAAACTCGCTGTTGACGGCGATGTCGCGACGCTGACGATGGATGTCGATGAAAACGGCGGGCTGTTCGAAGGCTATCAGCTCAAGCTCAATTCCTACGATCTCGGCGTCGACATCGAGCTTGCCGATGCGGTGCAACGGCTTCGCTTCGAGCATCCGCGTGTGAAGGTGGTGTTGCTGCGCTCCGGTAAGAACCGGGTGTTCTGCGCCGGCGCCAATATCCGCATGCTGGCCGGCGCGACGCATGCCCACAAGGTCAATTTCTGCAAGTTCACCAACGAGACGCGCAACGGCTTTGAGGATTCGAGCGAGCATTCCGGTCAACGCTTCGTGACTGTCATCAACGGCACCGCAGCCGGCGGCGGCTACGAACTGGCACTTGCCACCGATCATATCATTCTTGCGGACGACGGCTCCGCGGCGGTTGCGCTACCGGAAGTGCCGCTGCTCGCGGTGCTGCCGGGCACCGGCGGTCTCACCCGCGTCGTCGACAAGCGCAAGGTCCGTCGCGACCACGCCGACTACTTCTGTACAATCGAAGAAGGCATCAAGGGAAAACGAGCCGTCGAATGGCGGCTTGTCGATGAAATCGTTCCCAACAGCAAGCTCGAAGCCAAGGTCGCCGAGCGCACCAGGGAGTTCGCCGCCGCCTCCACCCGCAACGGAAGCGGGGAGGGCATCAAGCTCGCGCCATTGGCTCGCAGCTTCGATGATGGCGGCATTCGCTACGGCCTGGTCAGCGTCGATATCAATCGCGCGGATCGGATCGCGACCATTTCGATCAAAGCACCCGAAGCTTCGGCGCCGTCGGATATCGACGGCATGATGGCGCAAGGTGCAGGCTTCTGGCCGTTGCAGGCCGCACGCGAACTCGACGATGCGATCCTGCATCTGCGGATCAACGAGCTCGAGATCGCGATGCTGGTGTTCAAGTCGCACGGCGACAGTGCCAATGTGCTCGCGCATGACGCCTTCCTCGAAGCGCATAAAACGCACTGGCTGGTCAACGAGATCCGGCAGTACTGGAAGCGGGTGCTGAAGCGCGTCGATGTGACGTCGCGCACGCTCGTGACTTTGGTCGAGCCGGGGTCCTGCTTCGTGGGCACGCTGGCCGAACTCGTATTTGCCGCGGACCGCTCCTACATGCTGGTCGGCCAAAAGCAGGGCGACAACCGCGCGCCGCCGGCGATCGAGCTGAGCGAGATGAACTTCGGCCCCTATCCGATGAGTCACGGCCTCACGCGCCTGCAGTCGCGCTTTCAGGCCGATCCGGAAGATGTCGCCCGCGCCGAGGCGAAGATCGGCGAGCCGCTGGATGCGGACACTGCTGACCAATTGGGTCTCGTGACCTTCGCGCTTGATGACATCGACTGGGATGACGAGGTCCGGGTGTTCTTCGAGGAGCGCACCAGCTTCTCTCCGGACAGCCTCACCGGCATGGAAGCCAATCTGCGCTTCGTTGGTCCGGAGACGATGGAATCGAAGATCTTCTCGCGGCTGACTGCGTGGCAGAACTGGATCTTCCAGCGCCCCAATGCGGTCGGCGAGAACGGTGCGCTGGGGCGCTACGGAACCGGCCAGAAAGCGCAGTTCGACATGACGCGCGTTTAGCGGCGGAAAACAGCTGCCTTGGCCGCTGCCAGCCAGTTGCATTCTCGCCTTCAGAAAAGAAGCAAAGCAGGAACGGGAGATCCAGGCCATGAACATCATGAATGTCGACTACAGCACCAAGATTCCCAACAACGTAAATCTCACGGAGGATCGCCAGGTGCTGAAGGCGCTGGAAGGATGGCATCCCGGCTATCTCGACTGGTGGAACGATATGGGCCCGGAAGGTTTTCAGGATTCGCTGGTTTATCTGCGCACCGCAATCAGCGTCGATCCGAAAGGCTGGGCCAAGTTCGACTACGTGCGCATGCCGGAATATCGCTGGGGCGTGCTGCTGGCGCCGCAGGACGAGAGCCGCAAGGTTAATTTCGGTCAACACATGGGCGAGCCGGCGTGGCAGGAAGTCCCGGGTGAATACCGTGCGATGTTGCGGCGCTTGGTGGTGATTCAGGGCGATACCGAACCGGCGTCCGTCGAACAGCAGCGCCACCTCGGCAAGACCGCACCATCGCTCTACGACCTGCGCAACCTGTTCCAGGTCAACGTCGAGGAAGGCCGCCATCTGTGGGCGATGGTCTATTTGCTGCAGAAGTATTTCGGTCGCGACGGCCGCGAGGAGGCCGACGATCTGCTGCGCCGCCGCTCTGGCGACGCCGACGCGCCGCGCATGCTGGGTGCCTTCAACGAGGCGACGCCGGATTGGCTGTCGTTCTTCATGTTCACCTTCTTCACTGACCGCGACGGCAAGATGCAGCTCGAGAGCCTTGCGCAATCCGGCTTCGATCCGCTGTCGCGCACCTGCCGCTTCATGCTGACCGAGGAGGCGCATCACATGTTCGTCGGCGAAACCGGCGTCGGCCGCGTCCTGCAGCGTACCTGTGAGGCGATGAAGGCCGCGGGGATCGAGGATCCCAACGCGATCGAAAAGATCCGCGCGCTCGGTGTCATCGACCTGCCGACCATGCAGAAGAAGATGAACCTGCATTATTCGCTGTCGCTGGACCTGTTCGGCTCCGAAGTCTCCACCAATGCCGCCAATTTCTATAATTCGGGATTGAAGGGGCGTTTCCAGGAGACCAGGATCGAGGACGATCATCGGTTGACCAGCGACATCTATCAGGTGCTGAAGTTCGTCGATGGCGAGATCAAGCTGGTGGACGAGCCGGCGCTGACCGCGCTCAACATGCGGCTGCGCGACGACTATACCGCCGATTGCGCCAAGGGCGTCGAGCGCTGGAACAAGATCATCGAGAAAGCCGGCGTCAACTTCCGCTTCGAGTTGCCACACACCGCGTTCCATCGTCAGATCGGGGAATTCCGCGACGTCAATGCAACGCCGAAAGGCATTATTCTTAGCGATGCGGACTGGGCGAAGGCCAAGGGAGAATATCTGCCGTCGAACGAGGACGGTGATTTCATCTCGTCGCTGATGACGCCGGTCAGCGAGCCCGGACGGTTCGCGGGCTGGATCTCGGCGCCGAAGGTCGGCATCGATAACAAGCCCGGAGATTTTGAGTATGTGAAGATCGCAGCTTGATGAGCGAATGGTGAGTGTCGCATGGCGAATAGAGAAAGAAAAGTGAGATACTCATTCGCTGCTTGGCATTCGCTACTCGCGGGCCGCCGGAGGCGTACCCCATGAACACGCACGTCGCTCCCCTCAAACAGCATCTGATCGATCCCGAAATCTGCATCAGGTGCAATACCTGCGAGGAGAGTTGCCCGGTCGATGCGGTGACGCACGACGACAACAATTACGTCGTCAACGCGGAAATCTGCAACTACTGCATGGACTGCATCTCTCCATGCCCGACCGGCGCGATCGACAACTGGCGCGTGGTCGCCGTCCCCTATTCGCTCGACGAACAGTACTCCTGGAGCGATCTGCCCGCTCAGCAGGAGATTGAGAGCGGCGGCGCAGCCGGCGAAACCATCGAAGCGCTGGAAGATGAGATCGATGCTCTGCTGGAGGAAGCCCGTAAAGGTCTTGGCGGCAAACCGGTGGCGCCGCTTTCTTCGAGCAAGGCGTCGGTCAACATCTACAATCGCGGCAAGCCGGCTTTGGCGACGGTGACGGGAAATTTCCGGCTGACCCATGCGGATGCCGATTCGGACGTCCGGCACATCATCCTGGATTTAGGCGATCTGCCATTTCCCGTGCTGGAAGGCCAGAGCATCGGCATCATCACGCCAGGGTTGGCGGCCGACGGCAAGCCACACCAGGTCCGCCTTTACTCGATCGCCAGTTCACGCGACGGCGAAAAGCCGAACGCCAACAATCTCGCGCTGACCGTGAAGCGCGAACCTGGCGGGGTGTGCTCGAACTATCTGTGCGATCTGTCGCGTGGGGCAAAGGTTGAGATCACCGGCCCGTTCGGCGCGACCTTCCTGCTGCCGAACGATCCTGCCGCGAATATCTTCATGGTCTGCACCGGCACAGGCTCGGCGCCGTTCCGCGGTTTCACCGAGCGCCGCCGCCGCGCCATGCCGGGCGCGCCCGGCCGGTTGCTGTTGTTCTTCGGCGCGCGCCGCCCGGAGGAACTGCCGTATTTCGGGCCGCTGCAGAAGGTGCCGGAGAAGTTGCTCGGCAAGCATTTTTGCTATTCGCGGGTACCCGGCGAGCCACGTGTCTACGTGCAAGACCGGATCCGCAGCGAGGCTGCCGTCGTCACAGCCCTCCTGAATGACGAGCATACCCACATCTACATCTGCGGCCTCAAGGGAATGGAGAGCGGCGTCGAACAGGCATTTTCTGATGTGTGTCGCGCCGCCTCGATCGATTGGTCTGATTTAAAAGGTCTGATGCGCGCGAACGGGCGCTATCACGTCGAAACTTACTGATCCAAGCGCGGAATTGTCTCCGACTCAGGAGTCGGATGTTGCAGAATGCCCGGGACCTCGGTTCGGATGACCCGGTTTAGACCTTAGAAGCAGAGTAAGTTGGCGATCGTTCGAAACACGTCCTGGAAGACCTGTGTCGATCGAGAGCCCAAATAAAAAGCTCAGGGTGTGATGTGGGGGAGGCGAAGACGATGCTTTTGGCGAGCGAGGACGCATGCGATTCTGGTGATGATCTCTTCCTGAAGCCGGGCGTAACGTCCGAACGGCGACCCGACGGTTCGATCATTCTGCGGTCGACGACGCCGTTGCGGCCTTTCGCGCGCTGTGTCGGCGACTGGCTCGAACACTGGGCAGGGCAGGTGCCGGACAAGATCTTTCTCGCCGAGCGGTCAGGCGTGGACCTTCCCTGGAAGACGCTGAGCTACGCCGAAACGCTGCGCAAGGTACGCTCCGTGGGTGCCTGGATCCTGGCCCAAGGCATGAGCGCGCAGCGCCCGTTCGCCGTGCTCTCGGATAACAGTATCGAGCACGCGGTGCTTGCTCTTGCTGCCATGCATGTCGGCGTCCCCGTTGCCGCGGTGTCGCCGGCCTATTCGCTGGTGTCGAAGGACTTCGAGAAGCTCCGCAGCACGGTCGCGTTGCTCGATCCCGGCGCGATCTATGTCTCGAACCTCGGCGCATTCGGGCCGGCGCTGGCAGCGATCAGATCTCTGCATACAGGAACCGTCATCAGCGGCGATGCGAGCGGCGACGCGACATCCTTTGGCGATGTTGCAGCCACGCCCGTCAATGCCGCGGTTGACGAGGCTTTTGCAGCTATCGATGCAGACACGATTGCAAAATTTCTCTTCACGTCGGGATCGACGGGGGCGCCGAAGGCGGTGATCAATACCCAGCGCATGTTGACCTCCAGCCAGCAGGCGAAGGCTCAGACCTGGCCGTTTCTCGACACGCCGCAGACCGATCTCGTTATTCTCGATTGGCTGCCGTGGAGCCACACGTTCGGAGCCAACCACAATTTCAATATGGTGCTGCGCAATGGCGGGACGCTGTACATCGATAGCGGAAAGCCGGCGCCCGGCCTGTTTGCGACGTCTTTGGCTAATCTGCGCAGCGTGATGCCGACGGTCTATTTCAATGTACCGCGCGGCTTCGACATGCTGATCGGAGCCCTGCGCGAAGATGAGGCCTTGCGGCTCCGCTTCTTTACCGAAGTCAAGTTTGTCTTCTATGCCGGCGCAGCGTTGCCGCAAAGTCTTTGGGTGGCGTTGGAGGATCTTTCGATCAAGACGGTCGGCCGTGCGATGCCCATGGTCTCTGCCTGGGGATCCACAGAGACCTCGCCATTGGCTACGGATTGTCATTTCCAGGCGCGACGTTCCGGCAATATCGGCGTGCCGACCCCCGGTACCGAACTCAAGCTGGTGCCGTCAGATGACAAGCTCGAAGTGCGAGTGCGCGGACCCAACGTCACGCCGGGATATTGGAAGGCGCCGGAGCTGACCGCGAAGGCGTTCGACGCGGAAGGCTTCTACCTGATCGGAGATGCCGTGGCCTTGGCAGATTCGGAGCGTCCGGAGCTAGGATTGTTCTTCGACGGCCGGATCGCCGAGGACTTCAAACTGACGTCCGGAACCTGGGTCAATGTCGGCACGTTGCGCGTCGCCGGGATTTCTGCGCTGTCGCCGTTGGTACAGGACATCGTGGTTGCCGGTCACGGTGGCGACGAGGTGCGCTTTCTACTGATTCCGAATATTGCAGCGTGTCGTCTGGCGTCGCGTCTGCCGGATACGGCCGATATCGGCGATGTGCTCCGCAGCGAAGGCGTCCGCGCTGCGATTGCGCAGGGGCTTGCAAGACTTAAAGCCACGGGCGGTGGATCGTCGACCCACGCGACCCGCGCGCTTTTGTTGGCTGAGCCGCCGTCTGTGGATGCCGGCGAGATCACCGACAAGGGCTACGTCAATCAACGTGCGATCCTTGCGCGCCGCGCGGCCGACGTCGCTGAACTTGAAGATGATGCCTCACGCCGGTGGATCGGCTGTCCTGAAGCCGGCAAGCTCGTGACCGCGGGCGCTCGGGCGCACCTCGCGTAAAATGCAGCACCATTCTTGCAAGTGACGCGGATGCCGGGTGCAGAGGTTCCCGGTTGCTTGTCGTGCAGACTGGCAAGTGCGGCGCGTTGATCAGCTGCCTGCATCAATTGGATGCGGATTTTTTTAGGAAGGCGTTGCGGGCTTGCCGAAGTCGTCGAGGGCGATCCGTGCGCCAATACCGCGCAAGCTGGGGACAGATGTGCGGACGTGCCGCGGTCCAGCTCGAAACGGTTTCACCCGCCGTCAGTGGCAATGGCTATCCAATCGCGTTTTTGATGACCGCCAGCAGTTCCTAGAACGGTTCCGTGCAGGCCGGGTCCGATGGCGCTTGCCGCATCACGTCGTAGATATTCGGCACCAGTTGCACCGCCTGATCGAGTTCGTTGTCGCGGCCCGGCTGATAGCCCCCCATCAGGCGAAGATCGCGCGTATCCTCGTAACGGGCGATCATGGCGCGCAACTTGCGGACCAGATTGTTCTCTTCCGGCGACCAGACGTGTTGGGCCAGGCGCGACACGGATGACAGCACGTTGACGGCCGGAAAACGTCCCTGGTCGCCCACTTCCCGATCGAGCACGATGTGGCCGTCGAGGGTGCTGCGCACCGTATCCGCCACCGGCTCGTTGTGGTCGTCGCCGTCCACGAGGACGGCGAAGATGCCGGTGATGGAACCTTTGCCATCGGTGCCCGGACCGGATCGCTCCAGCAGGCGTGGCAGGTCGCTGAAGACGCTCGGCGCATAGCCGCGCGCAATCGCGGGTTCGCCGGTCGCCAGCGCAACCTCGCGGGCCGCATGGGCAAATCGCGTCACGGAGTCGACAATCAGCAGCACCGATTCGCCGCGGTCCCGAAAGTATTCAGCGATTGTCGTGGCGGTTTTGGCCGCCAGACGTCGCATCATCGGGCTTTCGTCACTGGTTGAAACCACCGTGATGGCGCGAGATTTATGGCGAACCAGCGACTCTTCCAGGAACTCGCGGACCTCGCGGCCGCGTTCACCGACCAGAGCTGTCACCACCGTGTCGAATCCCGAACTTTGGGCCAGCATGGAGAGCAAGGTTGTTTTACCCACGCCCGAGCCTGCGAAAATGCCGATTCTCTGGCCGATACACAGCGGTGTAAAAAGATCGATGACGCGCACGCCCGTCCGCAACGGCGCACGCACGCGCGCGCGGCTCATCGCCGGCGGAGGGCCGGCATCGGTCGACATGACCCGCTCGCCGACTGGCAACGCGCCTTCGCCATCGAGCGGTTCGCCGAGCGCGTTGATGACGCGACCTTTCCAGCTGGGATGAGGCGAAAAGGTCTTGGGCGGCAGGCGATAGGCCACAAGACCGAGGCCGGCCGCGACATGCGAATCGAATGGCTTGGCGGTGACCCCGTCGCCGTCGATCCGGACGATTTCGCCGAGATGCACCTGACCCTCGATCTCCAGCCCGAGCAATTCGCCCAGTTTCACAAAGCGCGACAGGCCCGACACCCGATAGTGTGTTGGCGCGACTTCTGAAACGATGCCGCCAACCCGTACCGGAGGCACGTCCTTGCGCAGCGACGCCAGCGTGAATTCGATTCGTTCGAGCGCGTTCATCCGGCTCTCATGTTTTCATTGCTGGTCATCATGACTTCGACGGCTCGCCAAGCGTACGAATGGCGTTCTGCATTGTGCCCTCGGAGCTCTCGATCAGCGAACTCACGCCCTGGAAGGCGCGCTGCGCGGTCATCATCTGCGTCAATTCCAGCAAGGGTTGCGGCAATGAGTATCGATTCGAAATCTTGGGCTGAGAAGTTCGTTGCTGAGTTGACTGTTGATGGTGAGCGCGTGCCGTTCGAGCGCGTGCTGGCTCACCATCTCGACGAGGTCACCAAGCTCCGCGCCACGTCGGGTCTCACGTGGCGCAGCATGGCATCCCTCCTCGCTCGCGCCGGAGCGCGGCGAGCTGATGGCGGTCCGATATCGGCGGATCAATTAAGGGTTGGCTACGCCAGATTGGCGCGCCGAGGGGAAAAAGCCTCGGAGCATGGTAATCCGCAAGGCGGCGACTGAAAGCTCTTGGAGACAAAGCCTCGTGCAGCCGAGATCTGTTAGGCTAACACGGTGGGCAAAATCTCAGCGCGCCCGGAGCGTCTCGCCTTCAATCTTGCGCAGAATGGCGATGGCATCACTGTACCGCTTGGTGCCCAAAATTGCGATATGGCTCAACGAGCGTGGCTATCATTCTTGGAAGGGATCCTTGTGAACGGATCATTGCCCGGGACTGGTGCTGCTTTACGCCGCGCTCAGCCGGGCCCGGAGCGAGTTGATGCTTGTCGTCTCCGCCGACAATCCAGGTCCGCTTCTCATGCTCTAACGCCATGGTACGGCGACCGAGCGCTTGGAGCCGTCACTCTCTTATCAGCCGGTCGCGGTTTTTTACTTTGTCGAAATTTTTGGCCCGGTCGAGGCCGATCGGCGCGCTGAGCTTCGCCGAAGTGAGATCGGCGCTGTCGAAATCGGTACCAATGAAGGTAGCGCGAGTGAGGTCAGTTCCGCCGAGCTGGGAGCCTTTCAGGGAAGCATTGGTCAAGTCGGCGTCCTTCAGCGAAGCGAATTCGAGGTCAACGCGGGACAGGTCGGCGCCGTGCGCGTTCAAGCGCTCCAGATTGGCGGATTTCAACACGGTCCGGATGAGGCCCATCGACTGGTTGCGCATGTCTGCACCCAGGTTCGCGCCCGCGATCGAAGCTCCGACGAGGCTCGCGCCAGTCAAGTCAGCCGCAACGCGCGCTTGCGAGAGATCGGCGCCGTCGAGCCGGGCGCGAAGCATCTGCGAGGCGAACAGGTTTGCGCCCCTCAGGCTTGCGCCCGTGAGGTCCGCTTCGAGCAGCCATGCCTGGTCGAGGACAGCGCGATCGAGCTTCGCGCCGACAAGCTTCGTTTTGTTGAGCCGGGCCGCGCGAAAGATCGCGCCGGACAGGTCGAGCCCGGAGAGGTCGAGGCCAGACAGCCTCTTGCCGGTGAAATCGGCGGGCGCGGCGACGGTCGCTGCAGCCAGCACGGCCTCGACCTCGGCACGCGTCATTTCCGCCGAGACCATGTCGGGCGACGACAGGTCGACGTTGCGCATCATGTTCTGCGCCTGTGCCGTCGCGGCGAGAAGACCGAGGCACAGCGCAGCGGCTCCGAACATTCGTTTCATCGCCAACTTTCGTTTTCCCTACGCCTGAACAGTCGATGCGGCGGTTTCCTCCAGTACTTCGGTTAATCGGTCTACGGCCCAGTCAATTTGCGACTCGTTGATGATCAGGGGTGGAGCGAAACGTATCGTGTTTCGGTGGGTATCCTTGGTCAACACTCCGGCCTGAAGCAAGCGTCTTACCGCCGTGCCGGCGTTTGCCATGTTCCGGTGCAACTCGACCCCGGCGAACAGACCGCAACCGCGCACCTCGCGGATGATCGGATTATTGATGGAAGAGAGCCGACCGAGCAGATGCGCGCCGACGGTCGCGGCGTGTTCGACCAATCCCTCGTCGATCAGCGTGTCAAGGGCCGCTAACCCAACCGCCGCAGCGATTGGATTGCCCCCAAATGTGCTGCCATGATCCCCCGGAGTGAATACCTGCATGAGCTCCCGGCGAGCGAGGAACAGCGACACGGGCAGGAGCCCACCGCCGAGCGCCTTGCCGAGCATCAGCCCGTCCGGCACGACCCCTTCGTGTTGACACGCGAGCAGCCGGCCAGTGCGGCCCAGGCCGCTCTGGATCTCGTCGCACAGCAGCAGCACATTGTTTGCCCGGCAGATGCGCGCGACCTCGGCGAGATAACCCGGGGGCGGCACATTGATTCCGCCTTCGCCCTGAATCGGTTCGACCAGAAAGGCCGCCGTTTCAGGGGTAATGGCCGCAGCCAGCGCCGATGCGTCGCCGAACGGCACGAGCTTGAAGCCAGGCGGAAACGGTCCGAAGCCATCGCGATACTGCGCCACGGAAGAAAAGCCAACGATCGAGATGGTGCGGCCATGGAAGTTGCCGTCCGCCGCAATGATTTCGGCCCGATCGGGCGGCACACCCTTGACCTTGTAGGCCCATTTGCGCGCTGCCTTGAGTGCCGTCTCGACGGCTTCCGCGCCGCTGTTCATGGGCAACGCGGCGTCAAATCCGGTGAGCGCACAAGCCCTGGCAAGAAACGGCCCCAACCGGTCGCTAAAATAAGCGCGCGAGATCGTGTCAAGTCGCTGCGCCTGCTCGGTCAGCGCCTTGACGAGACGCGGATGACAATGGCCGAAACTGACCGCGGAATACGCTCCCATCATATCAACGTAGCGCCGGCCCGCCTCGTCCCATAAGTAAATTCCCTCCCCGCGAACGATGGTGACCGGCAACGGGGCATAATTTTCTGCGCCGAAGCGGGCTTCGAGGTTGGCGAGATCACTCATGGCGCACCCCTAGTCAAACCAGGCGGAGATCATATCGCACATATCAACCATTCGGTGCGCCTCGATTTGCGCACGCAACGCAGCTGCGAGATCGCGGCTCATGCGCGCTCTCCCGGTTGGCGCATCACCTCATGCGCGCGTCGGCTTTAATGTAGGTAGCATGGCACAAAAAAACAGGTACGAAACTCCCGATAGACACCATCGCATTCCCTGTTTCTGCTATAGTCAAACGATGACGATCGGGATTTCCGGACCCGAACGGAAGGCACCAGGGCGAAACGCCGTGGGAAGGATCATCGTTGCTGCCATCGTCGCCGGAATTTGCCTGCTCCTGCTCGGGTTCGCAGGTGACTTCCTGGTCAACTGGATGTGGTTTTCCGAGGTCGGCTATTTACAGGTCTTCTGGACGACGATCGGAACGAAGGCCGGAGTTTTTCTTGTGGTCTTTGCGGCAACTGCCGCCATCGTGTGGGTGAACGCACGGCTCGCACTTAATTTTACACGACGGCGGCTAGGCCGGCTTCCCGCCGGCTTCGACTGGAAGCTCGCGGCCACAGCGACGCCATCCGATCTGTTCGAATTCATGCGCAATCAGGTGCCGTGGCCCCTCACCGTCGCTGGCAGCGTCGGACTCGCCGCTTTGCTTGTCGCTTTGGGCGAGGTCAGCAACTGGAACGTTTTTCTGCAGTTCCTTTATCACGTGCCGTATGGCGCGAACGAGCCACTTTACGACAAAGACATTGGATTCTATCTCTTTTCGCTGCCCGCCTATATCGCCATCAAGAATTGGGCCTTGCTAACGCTCTTCTTGAGCACGCTCCTGGCTGGATTGATCTATTGGGCGCATGGCGACATCGAATACCAGGTCCAGCGACGATCGATCTCGCCGACAGCGATTGCCCACGGCTCAGTGCTTCTTGGTTTTTTCTTTGCCGTGAAGGCGTGGTCCTACAGTCTCGATCGCTACCTGCTGCTCTACGGCGACAATGGAGTAGTGGTCGGTGCAGGCTACACGGACGTGCATGTGGAACTGCCCGTGTTGTGGTTTCTGATCGGGCTTTCGATCGCAGCCGCATTCGCCGCGTGGGCGAATTTGTGGGTGCGCACCTACCGGCTGCCCGCTGCGATGGTGCTTATCTTCGGAGGCGCGTTCCTATTGTCCGGCTTGGTCCCCGGATTGTTTCAGCGATTGCTTGTCAAGCCGAACGAACTGGAGTTCGAGCGGCCCTACATCGAACGCAGCATCACACTCACCCGGGAGGCCTACAATCTGGATCGGATCGTGGCGAAGCCATTTCCCGCTGAACAGAACCTTACTTTCAAGACGCTCGAGGCAAACAAAGCGACTATCGAAAATATAAGACTGTGGGACTGGCAGCCATTGTCGGATACCTACGCTCAACTGCAGGAGATTCGCACCTACTATAAGCTGCATGAGCTGGACGTGGATCGCTATTGGCTTGGCGGTGCCTACCAAAGCGTGATGCTCTCGGCGCGCGAGCTCAAATCCTCGCTGCTGCCACCTAACGCACAGACGTGGGTCAACCTCCACGTACTGTTCACCCACGGCAACGGTGCGGTGATGAGCCCGGTAACTCAAAAGAGCGGTGAAGGGCTTCCGCTCCTCTATTTGCGGGATATCCCTCCCGTTGCGGACGGGGGGCCCGAAATCCGCGAGCCGCGCATCTATTATGGACAGGAGAAGAACGAATACGTCGTCGTTAAAGGAACCACGCCAGAATTCGACTATCCGAAGGGCAAAGACAATGTCTACGCAGCCTATGACGGCACAGGTGGCATCCCCTTGTGGGGGATGATGCGAAAAATCATTCTCGCCCACCACTTCAACGACATGAACTTGCTTCTTTCAAGCTACATCACCGACGACAGTCGAGTCTTGATCCGGCGCAACATCCAGGAACGAGTGCGCACGATCGCTCCGTTCCTCAGCCTCGATCACGATCCGTATCTGGTCATCAGTGAAGGGCGGATGTTCTGGATGCAGGACGCCTATACGACGAGCGAATATTTTCCCTCGGCGCAGCCTGCGCCCGACCTCAATCTCAATTACATCCGAAATTCGGTGAAGGCTGTCATAGACGCATATAACGGCACCGTCGATTTTTATCTGATGGACTCGGCGGACCCGATCGCCGCCACTTACCAGCGCATCTTCCCGGGACTGTTCAAGCCGTTCGCGGCTATGCCGCCGGATTTGCAAAAACACATTCGCTATCCGGAGGACCTCTTCCTGATTCAGGCGCGGCTCTATCAAACCTATCACATGGAAGCGGCCGACGTTTTCTACAACCGTGAAGATCTTTGGCAATTCCCACGCCAGCCGCTCGGCGATGGCGGTACTACTCCGATGGTCCCCTACTACATCATCATGCGGCTGCCCGGAGAAGCACAAGCTGAGTTTTTCATCATGATTCCGATGGTGCCGAGCCGCCGCGACAACATGATCGCATGGCTCGCCGCGCGCTGCGATGCGCCGGACTACGGTAAACTGATCGTCTACGAGTTTCCCAAGGAAAAGCTCGTTTACGGGCCGTTCCAGATCGAAGCGCGTATTCATCAGAACACCGAAATCTCCCAGCAGATATCGCTATGGAACCAGATGGGCTCGCGGGTGATCCGGGGGAACCTGCTCGTGATTCCAATCGAGAATTCGATCCTCTATATATCGCCGCTGTACTTGCGAGCGGAGCAAGGACATCTGCCGGAGCTCAAGCGTGTGATCGCGGCTTATGGTGAGCATGTCGTCATGAAAGAGACGCTTACTGAGGCGTTGTCGGCGCTCTTCGTGGAAACCAGCGCGGTGCCGGCAGCGCCGAGCGCGGCAATGGAAGCACCAAGCGCAAACCCGGCAGACAATCGGGCGCAGGAGGCGCTCGATCGCTACAACCGAGCAATGGAGAAGTTGAGGTCTGGGGATTGGGCGGGCTTCGGCAAGCAGATCGACGTGATGCGCGGCCTTTTGGAGGATATGAGCAGGCAATCGGGCGGCCGCTAGGATGCTTTGGAGGAGCCAGCAATGCAATAACGCAAGACGCTGAATGTCGAATGCCCGACCTCAACGTGCTCTCAAGCGACTGCTCATAAATAGCTTTTCCAGCGCAACTCACGAATCGGGGAATGGCGCCGTTTACCGAGGACTCACCATACTTGGCCGGCGGCCCCCGCGAAATATTTGTTTGCCCCTGTGCCGCCCTATTCAGGGTGAACCTGATCGATGATCGGCTCGGCGGGGCATTCACTTGTGAGGGGCGGCAGTGATGAGGACAGTCTGGTTGGCTCTCATTTTCTTGCTCGGTCTCGGTACATTGATCATAAGCCAGGCCAGCACGACTCAGTACCCCGCCGTTGCGGACGCATTGCCAGAGCGCTCAATGGGGCCCGCCAGCAATGTCGTTGGTACCTTGACAAAGGCAGACAAGCTCAATGTCGCTTACGTACGGGAAGCCATCGAAGATCGCCCGGCGCCTTTCGCCGATAATCTTGAACTCACGGTACCAAGTACGCCAGATCCAGCGACTAAGATCAAAAGCCGGCATTGGCGCGAGCCGAGCGGAAAATCCCGTCGAGGCGACGTGTCGTCTCGACAAGCCTTAACAACGCCCTCGAATAAAAAGCCGAAGATGGACGTTACGCGGGCGAAAGCCGTTGCTGACGCTAAAGCATGCTTCCAACCGAACGGCTTCGACGGCTTATTGAGGGCCTTGCATCTTAAGCCGCGGTGCGACACGTAGGCTTCGGCGCTGCGTGCCGTCGAAAACGTTCACTATCGGCGATGCAGCTACACTAAGCTTTTCCAGCTTCGCCGGTTGCGTCATTGGATATGCTTTTCACCACGACCAGACGCTTAACGTCACCGCTCAAGAACGCCTTCAGGAATGCGTCGTAGTCCTTGAATGACACGCATCCGTTCGAGTCCCCGTTCGGACCCATCAGGTAGTTATGCGCTAGCAACCCGGACCTGCCGAATAAATCGCCGCCACCAACCGGCTTCATGCGTATTGCCTGCACCCCATGGAATCTCTTTTCTCGCAGGCTCAATTCGTAGAGGTTAGGGGGCGTCGCGCCCCGGTCACGTACTGCTACATGACGCGGATCATCGAGCAGGTCGCCGAGCCCCGAATGCGCTTCTAGTTTCGTTCCGTCTGGCATGTACACAGTTCGCGCGTTGATATCATAGACGGCCGTCTGCTTGTCGTAAGCGGCCAATCCAGATGGCCTATCCTGTCCGTCGCCAGAAATTCCGCCGTCGGGAGTTGCGGATGCCAAGGCAAACCCCGAAGGTTGCAGCATCGCAAAAACCTTCTGAAGCGCCGAGCGGACATCGGATTGTGCCGTGGGCGCGGGTTGCCTCGGCTCAACGTCCGATGATCCATAGCTGGCCATCAGTTTCGATTCGGGCGGTCGTGATCTGGGTAGCGGGATTTTGGGAGCAGCTACTTGAGCGTCGTTCTGAGCGTCGTCGAGGTCAGGTTTCTGTATTTGAGCTAACATGGCTGTGGCAAGGTGGGCCCTGGCTTGTTCGATCTGCGCGTTAATGGTGGGAGCGTTCGACTGCAAATCCGAGATCGCTGGAAATCTTTGCGCAAAGGCGATGGGCTGAGGCGCCTCCGAAATAGCTGGTTCATGCATTGCAACGTTCGAGCGATGGATCGGAACGACTGCGACATCCGTATAAGCTATCCATGCGGCCGCAATCGTAGCGCCCGCGATGCACAGATAGGTCTTGCGGCCTAGAACTCGACCAAAAATGTCGCTCTGATAGACAGTCAACTTCGTCCCTTACTCAAAGGAGAATGGATCGCCCCCCAGTCAAGATTTGGTCAAGGTACCGAACGGGTGAAGGCCAAATTAAGGCAGAGGCGGGGGCGGCTTCGAAGTGCAGTGCAGGAAGCTGTTCGTTAAGCGAAGAAGGATCGCCATCGAGGTCTCGGACGATCGCAGTGAGTTCTATCTTACCACCGCCCCGAACGTTGCCAATATCATCAAGCTGAGCGACCCGGCACCGCGATTGGTTCCGTAGGTCCTTGGGACTTATCATTGCCGAACACACTGATCGCTGGCCGTCTCGTCTTCCATGCCGCGCGCGCCCAGATTGGTTCACCCCTTTAAAGGAAGAAGCGGACATGAAACGTAAGCGACGGAATATCAGCTGCGGCTGCGTGCAATTGCTCCGGCAATGATTTGCATCATCACGCCAACTACCCATCCCAGCATCATCAATATTGTCCAAAAGATGTGTAGATCTTCACGAAACGCAATCACACTGACAGATGCAAAAGCCGCCAACGCAGCGAGAAACGTGCCTGCGGCACTGAGAAATTCTGCAAAATCAGCCTTTCCATGGGAGCTGTCTTTTGAAAGTTCACCATTCGGTCCATGAAAAGCCAAAGGGGGAATATCAATTCCCAGGTAGAACCCAATTGCGCCACCAATCATCATGATGACTATAAAACTCTGAGAAGTAAGCATCGTGATGCTAGATCCCACATGGAGGGCAACAAGCAATCCGCTTGCCGCTCCAGCCATGGCAAGCCCGATGCGTTCCAGGACATGGGCGAATCTCCTTACACGGGATCGCATCATCGTAACCCACCGAGGGTAAGGACGTTAAGTTAGGGCGTTTTTCTGCCATTTGGAAGACGTTACTTTGCGGGAGGGCGGGTGCTCGAGCCGACCAAACAACGCTTCGCGTTCACGATGGGCCTGTATGGTGGATCAACACAATGCAATGGCCGTTTCTGGCAGCAAGCGGAAGTGACATTCAGTAAAAACGCGACCGCTCTCGCGGCTTTATTATTATTAGAACTGCATAGGTTCCGTGAGGGAGTAAGAAAATCAAAATCCGTCCGAAGAACGCGATCCAGCAGGGGGAAAATGAGATTGGAATTGCAAGCGGCCGATGGCCGCTAGCGAAAGCGACGTCCGAATGGAAGCCTCGTGGCGGACTTTCTCGCAGACGATGATGTGATCTCGTCGTCGGCTGGCGGGAAGTCCATCCGAAGTGGATCACGCCCCCACCATCCGCAGTCGGTGCAGACGTATACAAAACAATCATTCCGATAGTCCGAGACCGGGAATACCGCTCGATCTGCGTCGCAGTGACTGCAATGCGCACCTAATAGCATGGCGGCCGCCGATCTAGGCCTGCAGGGCCCGATCTGCCCTGCCGGGATAGTGCCCGTAAATCGCGCCGTGGCTCTCGACGAAGTTACTCCTCTCAATATCTCGCATCTCGATTTGTTCCTCCCTCCCCAAAGTGAAGATAGGAAGAAAATTTTTGAGCCGATACGCGCGTTTCTGCACAAAGCCTACGTTCGCAGCGCAAAAAAAACTACTTGAAATTGCCGTTACCTCTTTATCGCACTCCTACGAGATAACTACTGTTCGCAATTCATGTTTCTAACGGGAGGGATCTGCGGAAGATGGGCGAAAGGGCATTATGCGTTTTGCTCGTTGAGCACTTGTGAACTACAAATTGTTCCAACCTTTGGCACGCGCCGTTCGTGAGGTAAGCGCTGGCTTCTCAAAGCTCAAGCTGGTCTGCTATCGCCACGCGGTGAAGACTGGAGGACCGTCCGGGAGTGGAAGCACACGAATTGCCATCACGGCGCTATCTTGCAGCGTGGCACGCCGCGTCTCTCTGTCTGCTGCTGCTTTTACCGGTTTGGGAATTCGGCTTCCCGATCTGGCGATTGCCGCGGGCTCAGTGGCTGCCCTTCGCCTGTCTTGCGGCAGCCTTCTTCGTCAGTGCCGGTATAGCTGCGATGCTCCGACCCACGATTCGAGGACGGGACTTTGGTCTGGTCTTTGTGTCCACCGTCGCGACCTTCGGCGTGGTCTTTTTCGGATTTCTTGTCACGAAGGCCGATTTCTCTCGCGTCATCATTCTTTCAGTGTTCGTTTCGGCCGTGGCCCTTATTCCTGCACCGTACGTGGTTGGACCCTCGCGATCGTATCGGGTTGCGGCGCTTGGTGTTCTGGTCGCCATGGTGGCCGTTGGCGTCCTTGCGCCGCATCTCGCCCGGCAGGTGTCGGTGCACAGCTCGGCTTTGATAAAGACCGCGTACTACAATCTGGACATCGATAAATATTCACAGGCGTTGCCGAAGCCTGCGGTCCACGGTGGAGCCCTGGCGCGGATCGGCGATCGCTATCTTCTGGTGACGGGAGACGGTCACCTGTATCTCTTTGGCTGGGAGGCCGAGACAGATCGTCTGAATGTCACGCCGCTGCCGTATCGAGCTCCGATCAACGGAGATGCGTTTGCCGCGGCTGCCGGACGCTCCTGGGCAACTCCCCCGGGCGAGGGACAGCCTCACGAAGAGCAGAGGGTCGATGCCAGAGGCGAGGTTCTAAATAGTGAGTGGTTCCGCACATACGGCCTGCTGGTGCAGGAGATCGGACCTAACGCACGCGTCTTTGTCTCGCACGACTACTGGAACGCCACCCAGGAGTGTTGGGTCGAGCGGGTGTCGGTGCTGGAATCGGATCGCGGGGCAATTCTTCGCGGCGCGGCGGGCCCCGAATGGAAGACCCTTTACGAGACGACTCCGTGTCTGCCAGTCCGCGGCGAGGGCCGGCGCCACGGAATCCCGTTCGTCGGCTATTTCGGCGGCGGCCGAATGGCGCTGCTTGATGCGCAAACGCTGCTGCTGACTGTCGGTGATTTCGGCTTCGACGGGGTTGCCGCGGTTGAGGCGCAAGCACAAAATCCGGCGACGTCTTACGGTAAGACCGTCGCCATCAACATCGCCGACGGCCGCGCCACGCCGTTCACGCTTGGTCATCGGAATCCACAGGGCCTCTATGTCGATCAATCAGGAACCATATGGTCCACCGAGCATGGCCCACAGGGGGGGGACGAACTCAATCGCCTAGTTCGCGGCGCAAACTATGGCTGGCCGTACGCGACCTACGGAACAGACTATGGGTCGTTCTCGTGGCCTCTGAACAAACCCGAAGCGGAACAGCAAGGGTATCAGATTCCGGTGTTCGCCTGGGTTCCGGCGATCGCAGTTTCGAATCTGCTCGTCGTCGAGCATGAGCTGTTTTTGCAATGGCGCGGCGACCTGCTGATTGGCTCGCTCAAGGCCCAGACGCTGTTTCGCGCGCGCGTTCGTGACGGCCATGTCGCTTACCTCGAGCCGATCATGGTCGGGAGCCGAATCCGCGACCTCATCGAGGGCCATGACGGTCGCATCATTCTGTGGACGGACGACGACACCTTGGTCACGTTGCGTCCGAAGGAAGGTACGAGCGGGGAAGCGCTGTTTGCAGAGAAGTGCAGCGGTTGCCACCAGTCGACGTTGGCCGGTGGCAACCGGATCGGCCCCCATCTGGCCGGCGTCGTCGGCCGGCGTGTCGCCTCGCTCACGAGTTACCCGGATTATTCTCCCGGCCTGCGCCAGTTGGGGGGTATCTGGACGGAAGAGCGAATAGACGAGTTCCTCAAGGCGCCTCGCGGCGTTTGTCCGGGGACCGCCATGGATTTCGCAGGCGACGCCGACGCCACGGAACGCGAAGCAATCATCCGCTACCTCGGCACGCTGCAATAGCCATCGAGAGCAGGCTGAACCCGATCCAACACATGCCGGGACTAAACACCTAGCCTAGCTAGCCTAGCGAGTTGATGATTTCCCGATAGGCTGCTTCAGGAAACGCTTTCAGCGTTCGGGTCCGGATGTTTCCCATCATGCCAAGCTGAAGATTGAAACGTGCGGCTACAGCATCGTCCGGAGCTTCGTAGATCGCGACGATGTCATAGTCGCCCATGGTCAGGAAAAACAGCTTGAACTCGCCGTCCATCTCTTTGAGAGCCTTCTTCGCCGCGTCCAGGCGACGTGGCGAGTCCTTCACTTTCTGCACACCCTGGTCGGTCCAGTTTGCAAGCATGACGTATGTGGTCATATCCTCCTCCTTCTGGTGCAAGGCAATGGTATCTACGTCGGTGGCGCGAAAAACATAACCCGGACGAGGTGCGTGTAGTCGGATTCGAACACCATGATCGCCACAAATACCAACACGAACACCGGCGGGAGCAAGATGGCGTAGGCCAGAGCCAACCGCTCCCAGGCCATGTGCATGAAGACGGCGACGATCAGGCCGGCCTTCAACACCATGAACAGCAGGATCAGCGACCATCTGAGATAGCTATGAAAGCCAAAGTAGTCGACGAGATAGGAGCAGGCGCTCAGGACGAACAACCATCCCCAGACCACGAGATAAAGCTTGATCGGGTGCTGCTGGCCCTTGGCGTGCGTGGCTCCCGATACCAGTGCGTCATGCACATGAGCATGTAGCGGGTGCTGTTGTCCTTCGACGTGTACCGTTGCATGTGTCATGCGCCGACCTCACCAAAGATAAAAAAAGGCAAAGATGAAAACCCACACAAGATCGACGAAGTGCCAGTACAGGCCGGTGATTTCGACGATCTCGTAGTCTCCCTTCCTGCTCGTGAAAAAGCCGCGCCTTTCGACATCGAAATCTCCGCGCCAGACTTTTCGCGCGATGGCGATCAGGAAAATCACGCCGATAGTCACGTGGGTGCCGTGGAAGCCCGTGATCATGAAAAAGCTTGAGCCGAACTGCGCCGCGCCCCATGGATTTTCCCAGGGCCGCACCCCTTCCGTGATCAGCTTGGTCCATTCGAAAGCCTGCATCCCCACGAATGTCGCGCCAAATGCCGCCGTGACCAGCATCAAGGCCGCGGTTTTGGCGCGATCGCGGCGGTAACCGAAATTGACGGCCATCGCCATCGTCCCGCTGCTGCTGATCAAGACGAAGGTCATGATGGCGATCAGGATGAGAGGGATATGGTGCCCCGCAATCGTGAGGGCGAAGACTTCACTGGGGCTCGGCCAGGGCACGGTCGTGGACATCCTTGCCGTCATGTACGACAGCAGAAAGCAACCGAAGATGAAGGTGTCACTGAGGAGAAAGATCCACATCATGGCCTTGCCCCAGGAGACATTCTTGAATGCTCGCTGATCCGAGGACCAGTCGGCGGCAATGCCTCGCCAGCCTGCGGGCCGCATGGGGGATGCTCCGGTGTTTCTCAGCTCGATTTCGGCCATCGCGTCTCAGCCTTCCTTAGGTCAGCAACTGGCGGCAGATGGCGGCGAAATCATCCGCCCAGCCTGTCAGCAGCGCCAGCAGGACCAGCCAGACCAGGAGCAGGAAGTGCCAATACATGGTGCACAATTCCACACTCAGGCGCAGTCGCGGGGGCGCGACACCGCGCCATGCCTTGACGGTGGTCCTGCCCAAGGCGACGAGGCCGCCCAGCAAATGCAGCCCGTGGGTCGCGGTGATCAGATAGAAGAAGGCATTGGCCGGATTGGCTGCCAGGAAATAGCCCGCAGCGTTCAGCTGCTGCCACGCGAGCAGTTGGCCGATCAGGAAAACGACGGCGGAAACGCCCCCCGCGAGCAGGCCGAGCAACGTCCCGTCGCCGTCATCGCGACGTGCTGCCACCTGTGCCCATTGCAGCGCGCCGCTGCTCACGATCAGAACGCCGGTGTTGAACCACAGCACTCTGGGCACGGGCAACGACCGCCAGTCGATCAACTCCATGCGCATGGAGTAGGCGCTGATGAAGAGCGCGAACAACGAACCGACGACCGCGAGAAACACTCCCAATCCGATTTTCGCCGCCGGCAAGGACGAAGCGCCGCCACCGCGAAAATCGCCGAGCGCTCCTTCCTCCAGCCAGGGTTTGGCAGCGAGGCGTTGCTGCGAGAGCCACCATCCCGCAATGGCCGCGATTCCAGCCATGAACAGGATAATGGCGCTCATGGATGAACTCCCTTTGGCGCTAATCTGGTGGGCGGCTCATTCTGTGGCACGAAATCCCGCTTGGCGCCGGGTACGCTGTAATCGTAAGCCCAGCGATAAACGACGGGAAGCTCCTTGCCCCAGTTGCCATGCGCCGGCGGCGTCTCCGGGGTTTGCCATTCCAGCGTCGTGGCTCCCCAGGGATTGCCCCCGGCCGCCTTGCCCTTCGACAGGCTCCAGATCAGATTGAACACGAACACCAGTTGCGCGAAGCCGACGACCAGGGCCGCCACGCTCATGAACGCATTCAGGTCATGCGCGGATGCCGGGACGAAGGCTGTTTCGCCGATGTCGTGGTAGCGGCGCGGCATGCCCAGCAAGCCGAGATAGTGCATGGGGAAGAAAACTGCATAGGCCCCCAGGAATGTCACCCAGAAGTGGAATCGCCCCAGCGTCTCATTCAGCATTCGCCCGGTGACTTTGGGATACCAATGATAGATCGCGCCGAACACGACCATGATGGGCGCCACCCCCATCACCATGTGGAAATGCGCGACCACGAACATCGTATCGGACAGGGGAACGTCCACCACGACATTGCCAAGGAACAGGCCGGTCAGGCCTCCGTTGACGAAAGTGATGATGAACGCGAGCGCGAACAGCATCGGGATGGTCAGGTGAATGTCGCCACGCCATAACGTCAGGATCCAGTTGTAGACCTTGATCGCCGTTGGAACCGCGATAATCAGCGTCGTGGTCGCGAAGAAGAATCCGAATTTCGGGTTCATGCCGCTGACATACATATGGTGTGCCCACACCACGAAGCTCAGCGCGCCGATCCCGACGATCGCCCACACCATCATGCGGTAGCCGAAAATGTTCTTTCGCGCATGGGTGCTGATGAGATCGGAAACGATACCGAAAGCCGGCAGCGCGACGATGTAGACCTCCGGATGGCCGAAGAACCAGAACAGATGCTGGAACAGCAGCGGGCTGCCACCGCTGTACTTCATCTGCTGGCCCATCTCCACAAGCGTGGGCATGAAGAAGCTGGTGCCGAGCAGCCGGTCCAGCAACACCATCACCGAGGCGACGAACAATGCGGGAAACGCCAGCAATGCCATCACGGTCGCCGTGAAAATGCCCCACACCGTCAACGGCATCCGCATCAGCGTCATGCCGCGCGTGCGCGCCTGCAGCACCGTTACCACATAGTTCAAACCGCCCATGGTGAAGCCGATGATGAACAGGATCAGCGACAGCAGCATCATGATGATGCCCGCCTCCTGTCCGGGACTGCCGGAGAGAATTGACTGCGGCGGATACAGCGTCCAGCCGGCCCCGGTTGGCCCGCCCGGCACGAAGAAGGTCGCAACCAGAACCAGCACGGCCAGCAGGTAGATCCAGTAACTCAGCATGTTCGCGTACGGGAACACCATGTCGCGCGCGCCGACCATCAGCGGGATGAGGTAGTTTCCGAAGCCGCCCAGAAACAGCGCGGTGAGAAGATAGATCACCATGATCATGCCATGCATGGTGATGAACTGGAGATACTGGCTTGGATCGATAAACGAAAACGTGCCGGGGAATCCGAGTTGCAGCCGCATCAGCCACGACAGCACCAGCGCGACCATTCCGATGGCCATCGCGGTGACTGAATACTGGACGGCAATGACCTTGGCATCTTGCGAGAAGACGTATCGCGTCCACCAGCTTCTCGGGTGATATAGATCGACCTCACCCACTTCAGCCGGCGGAATACCGACGAGTACGTCAGACGGGACATCAACCATCTAAATGTCCTCCTTGATCTTCCTCTGTTCAGCAAAGAGTTCGCCTCATGTCATGCGGCGTCTCCTTGCCGGTATTTTCACTCGCTGCCGATCTTGTAAGCCGCCTTCGCGATGTTGCGCTGCCCCGACAACTCGGCGAACGTCTGCTGCTTCTCCAGCCACGCGTGATAATCCTTCTCTTCCTGAACGATGACCTTGCTCCGCATCTGCGCATGCGCGACGCCGCACAGTTCAGCACAGAGAACCTCGAATGTTCCGGTGCGGGTGGGGGTGAACCAGAAATATGTCACCGAGCCCGGCACCATATCCATCTTCGCCCTGAACTCGGGCACATAGAAATCATGCAGGACGTCGATTGAGCGGAGCAGCACCTTCACCGGTTTGCCAACCGGCAGGTGCAAGTCGTCGCTTTCAATGACGATGTCGTCCTGTCCGCTGGGATCGTTGGGATTCAATCCCAGAGGATTGTCGGAACTGACATTGCGGGCATCGGAGGTCCCAAGCCGGCCGTCCTTTCCGGGAAGCCGGTAGCTCCAGCGCCACTGCTGTCCCATGACCTCGACCTCGGTCGCATCGGCCGGAACCGTGACGAACTGATGCCAGACGACCAGGCCGGGCGCCAACATCGCTCCGACGCCGATCGCCGTTCCGATGGTGAGCCACCATTCGAGCCTCTTGTTCTCGGGCTCGTAGGCCGCCTGTCTTCCTTCCTTGTGATGAAAGCGGAAGACGCAATAGGCCATGAACGCGACGACCGCGAAGAAAACCGCCCCTGTAATCCAGAACGTCATGGTGATCGTATCGTCGATGTAGCTCCAGTTCGAGGCGATCGGCGTCCACCACCACGGGCTCAAGAGGTGAAACAGCACCGAGGCGACCGCGACCAAAAGCAGTATGAGTGCTACGAGCATCCCTCATTCACCCTTGCCGTTAAAGGCTACGGATACGAATTAAAGGGCAGAGCTACTGTCTCAATGGCTGACTCACATCCGCCATCGTTGTGTCTCTTGCCTCGCCCATTCAACCGGTCGCGACGTCAAAACATGACACAGAGCACACGTTACGACCGCTAATATCATCGGAACTAGAGGCCTTTGGTAATCGATGATGGTACGCGTCGAGGCTACCGTCAATAGATCAATAAGTGAGTGCGCCGCACCCACGTCTGGCGTGTGCTATCTCCAGTGCCGCGCATGCTAACGAGCATCGGTCAGCACCATTTGTTCGATGACGCAACGCACCAAACGATTTGTGCAGATGCACAATTCACCCAACCGTGAGTGCTATTTTACTTCAATCGCGCTAAGCTCCTCACACGAGTCGCAACGGGTTTCGTCCGGCGAAGCAGCTTTTCATTGATCTTGGTTTGCCGTATTCGGCTCGATCGCGATTTTCGCACATGAAGGCGGATGCGCGTGACTTGTGGGCGCGTCGTCTTTACCGTTGCGCCACGAGCAAAGGAGACTGCGGCCATGGCCAGACAGTATTCCGGTAACATTGCAAAACCTGAACCGCGCGTGTTCGGCTCCGCCCGTTCATTTGTCATTCGAAGAATCGGCCTCGCCGACCTGAGCGACGCCCTGCGCCTGGGCTGGGAGGATTTCAAGGCGGTGCCAAGTCACGCCATCATCCTGTGCGTGATCTATCCCGTTCTCGGTATTGTTCTGTTCAGAATGGTGCTTGGCTATTCGGTGCTGCCGCTGCTGTTTCCACTGGCCGCCGGTTTTACGTTGATTGGTCCTTTTGCTGCGCTCGGTCTCTACGAACTGAGCCGCCGCCGCGAGCGCGGGGAGGAAGCCGCTGCGTGGCATGCGATTGACGTGCTACGCGCACCATCTTTCGGCGCCATGCTCGGACTAGGCACGCTCCTGCTTACTCTGTTCGTGGTTTGGATCGTCGCCGCGGATGCTATCTACGTTGCAACTTTCGGTAATGCGCCGGCCGCAAGCATTCCTGATTTCGCAAGGCGCGTATTGATGACGCCGGAAGGATGGTCGCTCATCGTCGTTGGTTGCGGCGTCGGCCTGCTGTTCGCCGTGGTAGCCCTGTGTGTCAGTGTCGTGTCGTTTCCGCTGATGCTCGACCGCCATGCGTCGACGATAGACGCCATCCAGACGTCGTTGCGGGCCGTGGTGGCGAATCCAGTTGCCATGGCCATGTGGGGGCTGATTGTCGCGGGGCTGCTGGTGATCGGCTCGCTGCCGTTCTTCGTCGGTCTCGCTGTCGTTGTGCCGGTGCTCGGTCATGCCACCTGGCATCTTTATCGAAAGGTGGTGGAGCCGGACCTGAATCCTCCACAAGAACCCCCCCACCCGCCGAAAGGTCGGCGCTACGCGGCAGATTTCCCGGCCTCTCTCTTTCCGTGGAGCCGTGAGAACGAGCCGTAACGGCGAACCGAACCGCGCGGAATGCGCCGTGGTCGAGCGAGCCATCAGCCCAGGCGTTGCCCACCACATGGTGCCGTAGTTGACCTGATTGCCGTCGATCTGGCGTAACCTGCTGCTTCGCGGGTTTGGTCTTGCGGCTGCCTGCGACCTCAAGGCTGTCTCTGGACTCGGGCCTTGAGGCCGGGTTGGCTTCCACGCGGACCGTGTTGAAAAAACCAAAACTTGAACACGTCCAGATTTTCGTTCGGCTCGGCTCTGAGCTGCTTCAGAGCGGCCGGGCTCGATTCATTGTTGAAACGGAGTATTTATGATATCGCCGCGGCCGGTCGGTCAGGTGGAAAAAAGTGCATTCCAGGAAGCCGTCAATAGTCTATGTGTTGTTGAATCAAGTTAGACTGACGCCGAATCCCGAATTCGATTTGACGCAACCAGCGCAGCGGAGGCGCATCCATTCATCATGAGCCGTGCCAAAGCGATCAGCCGTGTAAGCGAGCACTTTCATTCCGGAGAGTTTTTGGCGGGGCTCGACCGCATGGTCACGTACAAGACCGAGAGTCAGAACCCGGGTCATGCCGATGACCTCCTCGCCTATCTTGAGCAGGAGTTGAAGCCGGCGTTTTCGAGCCTCGGTTTTTCCGCAAAACTTATCGATTCCCCGACCGGCCGTGGTCCCTACCTGCTGGCGGAATATCACGAGAGCCCGTCAGCCCCTACCGTCCTCATCTATGGCCATGGCGATGTCGTCAGCGGCATGGAAGGCGAATGGCGTGACAATCTAGATCCGTGGCGCGCGACAAAAGTCGGCGATCGGATCTATGGGCGCGGTACGGCCGATAACAAGGGGCAGCACGCCATCAATCTGTCAGCACTCCGTGCGGTTCATGAGATCCGCGGCGGGCGGCTGGGTTTCAACGCGAAATTCATCGTTGAAACCGGCGAAGAGATCGGTTCGCCGGATCTGCGTCAGGTCTGCGAAGGGCTGCGGAACGCGTTGAAGGCCGACCTGTTTCTGGCGTCGGACGGGCCGCGTCTTTCGGCGGAGCGCCCGACGATCTTTCTGGGCTGCCGCGGTGGTGTGCGGATTCATCTGGACGTCGATTTGCGCGACGGTTCGCACCATTCGGGCAACTGGGGTGGCCTCCTCGCCAATCCCGCCACGATCCTTGCCTCCGCCATCGCGTCGCTTGTCGACCGGCAGGGCCGTCTGTTGCTCGACGAACTGAAGCCGCCGCGAATCTCGAACCAGATCCGCGCAGCGCTCGCCGACGTGAAAATCGAGCCGATGCCGGACGAGCCCGCACTGTCTGCCGATTGGGGTGAAGAGGGTCTGTCGGCGACCGAACGGCTGTATGCCTGGAACACGCTCGAAGTGCTGGCGATCTCGGCCGGCAATCTGCAGAACCCGGCAAACGCGATTCCCGGCCGTGCAGGCGCTGTCCTGCAGCTTCGCTTCGTGGTCGGCAGCGATGTCGATAACGTCGTTCCTGCCATTCAACGGCATTTCGAGCGTAGCGGGTTTTCGAACGTGCGCGTCAGCAGCTCGCAGAACTTTGCGGCGTCGCGAACCGATCTCGACAATCGCTGGGTCGGCTGGGCTGTCGATTCGATCCGGACCACGACGGGCAAGGAGCCGGCGTTGCTGCCGAATTTCGGTGGCTCGTTGCCCAACGATGTGTTTTCCGAAGTGCTCGGCCTGCCCACGATCTGGGTGCCGCATTCCTATCCCGGCTGTTCGCAGCACGCGCCGGATGAGCACATCCTGATGTCGGTCACCGAAGAAGCCCTGGGCATGATGGCCGGGCTGTTCTGGGATCTGGGTGAGACGGCGCGGCCCTCTTGATCAAGTGAGGTTCGCGCCGCTCGACGCTTGATGTCAGTCCGCGACAAAGGCGAGCAGAACGCCGTTGGCGGCACTGGGCGGCACGACCACGCCAACAGCGCTCCGGCTTCCCGCCGCGCCCACCGCCTTTTCCGCCGCGTTCAGATCATCGGCGACGAACACCAATGCGATGCCGCCGCGCTCCGGCGCGCCGGTCAGCGAAACGCCGGGGAATTGCAGGCCGAGCGCCTCTGGTGTGAGGAATACGAAATCCGCGCGATCCGAACCGGATGGCACCGTGAATGTCCCATTCGCCCCAGGCCGGACGACGCCATCGATCATACGGGACAGATGCTGCGCATCCCTTTCCGGCTCGGGCGACACGATCATCACGCGCTTCAGGCGCTTGGCTGTGTTGGCGTGCTTCTGCAATTCCGGGATCCAGACCGTCTCCCGCGTCTTGTGCTGGCACGCGAAGATGCGGATGCCACCAGGGGCTTCATCGACGGGCCAATGAAACACGCTAAATTTCGCTGCGCTCTGGCTGCCGTCCGGCATGGTGACCGGGCGTTCGAAATCGGTCGGGCCGAGCGCGGCATAGCCGCGCGCGCGAATCTCCTCGGCGCCGGCCGCCGCGTCGATGGCGGTGAAGGCGACGCGCTCGATGCCTTCGCCGCGACGGGCGATAAACGCGCGCATCGGAGCGTTATGTTCGGTTTCGGCCAGGACTCCGAGCAACTCCACATAGTCGGGGCCGAGCATGATCGTATAATTGCCCGACCCCATCTTCGCGCTGTGGGTGCCGCGCGGCGAGATCGTAAATCCCAGCTTCTTCCAGCCCTCGGCCGCGCGGTCCAGATCCTTGACCGCCACAACGGCATGGTCGATTCCAACGATATTCTTCAGCATCACCCTGTTACTGCCTTGCAATGGATCGACTTGATAAACTAGGCGGATCACGCCAATGCTGCAAGTGAGCGGCCTTGCGTAGCGCGTGGCAGCAACAACAAGCTTCGACACCGATCTTGGATGGATGGCGTGACGATGGATACCGAAAAAGTCCGCTGGCCGAACTCGCTATGGGCCGCCGCGACGCCTGATGGTCCTGATCTTCCGGCGCTCGTCGGCACCGCCGAAGCAGACGTCGTCGTGATCGGTGCCGGCTTCACCGGTCTCTCGACCGCGCTGCATCTGCGCGAGGCGGGTGTCGAGGTGGCCGTCGTCGAGGCGATGGAGCCGGGCTGGGGCGCATCAGGGCGCAACAACGGCCAGGTCATCCCCACGCTTTCAAGGCCTGACCCGGATGACATCGTGGCCCGGCACGGAGCTGCAGGCGAACGCTTTGTCGCGCTGTTGCGCGACAGTGCTTCGACGCTGTTCGATCTCGTACGGCGCTATCAGATCCAGGCGGAGCAGGAGCAGGCGGGGTGGGTGCAGCCGGTGCATTCGCCCGGGCGGATCAAGATCGCCGAACGCCGCGTCCGGCAGTGGTCGAAGCTCGGTGCGCCGGTCGAATTGCTCTCCCGCGATCAGACGCAGCAGATGCTCGGATCCGACGCCTGGTTCGGCGGGTTCTGGAACAAGTCCGGCGGGCACATCAACCCGCTGGCTTTGTCGCGCGGCTTCGCACGCGTGGTGCTGGAGCAGGGCGGTCGCATTTACGCGCGCTCGCCGGTGATCAGTTTCAACAGGCAGAACGATCGCTGGGTGGTGAAGACTGCGCAGGGGCAGATCAGCGCCCGCGCCTTGATCGTCGCGACCAATGCCTATACCGGCGAGTTCTCGAAATCGCTGGCGCCTGAGATCGCACAGGAGGTGATGCCGGTGCTGTCATGGCAGATGGCCACGCAGCCGCTGTCGGACGCCGCGCGAAAAACCATCATCCCGGGCCGGCAATCGATGTCGGACACCCATGGCGAGCTTTATTTCGCGCGCTACGATGCGCGCAATCGTCTCGTCACCGGTGGCAATGTCCTCGGCCCCGCGAACAAGGCCGAGAAGCTCAAGGCCATGGTGGCGGCGCGCTTGCAGCGGCTGTGGCCGGAGATCGGGCAGGTCCAGTTCGACTATGTCTGGAACGGCTATGTGGGAATGACCACGGATTTCCTGCCGCGCATTCATCGCCTCGGGCCTCATGCCTATGGCTGGACCGGCTGCAATGGCCGCGCGGTGGCGCTGTCGGTTGCGTTGGGCGGTGAATTGTCGAAGGCCGTGCGCGGCGTTCCGGAAAGCGAACTGGCGCTGCCGTTCTCGGAGCCGGTGCCGATTGTCGCGCATGGGCTGATGCGCCTGATCGCGCCGTTCATGCTGATGATCTACCGGCGGCGCGACGCCAGAGAAATCGCGTAGCAGCGCTCTCTTTACCTCTCCCCGCAGGCGGGGAGAGGTCGAAGTCGCGCGTAGCGCGGAGGGAACTACTCTGCGACTGGCGCTCGCCCGCGCGCAAAATCGCCGCCGGGAATCGAGGCCAGCAACGCCCTTGTGTAGGCATGCTGCGGATGGCCGAACACGTCACCGGCCAATCCGTGCTCGACGACCTCGCCGTCCTTCATGACAGCGACCAGATCGCAGATCTGCGCGGCGACGCGGAGATCGTGGGTGATGAAGACGATGGACAGGCCGAGGCGTTCCCGCAGCTCGTCCAGCATCTTCAGCACCTGGGCCTGCACCGAGACGTCGAGCGCCGAAACTGCTTCATCCGCCACCAGCACATCCGGCCGGAGCGCCAGTGCGCGCGCCAGGCCGATGCGCTGGCGCTGGCCGCCGGAAAATTCGTGCGGAAAGCGATCGATGGCGGAGGGATCGAGCCCGACCAGCGCGAACAGCTCTTTGGCGTCAGCGATGGCTTTCACCCGCGGCGTGCCGTGCACGATCGGGCCCTGGGCGACAAGGTCTCCCGCCTTGCGGCGCGGGTTGAGTGACGCAAATGGATCCTGAAACACCATCTGGATATGCTGGGTCTCGCGGCGAACGTTCTCGCGCGTCATCGCCGCCCAGTCCTTGCCTTCCAGCATGATCGATCCCGCGTCGGGATCGATCAGCCGGACGATACAACGGGCCAGCGTCGATTTTCCCGATCCGGATTCGCCGACGATGCCGAGCGTCGCGCCGCGCGGCAGCTTCAGCGAGACGGCCTTGACGGCATGTGTAACGCGCGCGCCGCGGCCGAGAAACCCTCCGGTCCGATAGGTTTTGGAGACCTCGTCGATGGTCAGGATGATGTCGTCCGACAGTTTTCGCGGCGACGGCGCCGTCAGAGGCGGCACCGCGGCAATCAGCTGTCTGGTGTAGGGATGCAGCGGATGGTTCAGCACCGCGGAAACGTCGCCCTGCTCAACCACCGAGCCATTCTGCATCACCGCGACCCGGTCGGCGATTTCCGCGACGACGCCGAAGTCATGGGTGATAAACAGCACCGCGGTCTTCTTGCGGATCTGCAATTCGCGGATCAGCTTCAGGATCTGCGCCTGGGTCGTGACATCGAGCGCGGTGGTAGGCTCATCCGCAATCAGCACGCGCGGATCGAGCGCGAGCGCCATGGCGATCATGGCGCGCTGGCGCTGACCACCCGACAGTTCATGCGGATAGGCGCGGGCGGCGACCTTCGGATCGGGGATGTGCACGTCTTCGAGCAGTGCCAGCACTTTGTCCCGGATCGCCGCCTTGGACAGATCGCTGTGGATCGAAAACATTTCGCCGATCTGGTCGCCGATGGTGCGCAGCGGATTCAGCGCCGTCATCGGCTCCTGGAAGATCATCGCAATGCCGGCGCCGCGCACCTGGCGCATTTCTGCCGTCGTCGCACTCGCAAGATCGCGGCCCTCGAACATCACACGGCCGCCATCGATGCTGACGTCGCGCGGCAGCAACTGCATGATGGCATTGGCCATGATCGATTTGCCGGAGCCGGATTCGCCGACGACGCAGAGAATTTCATTGGCCGCGATGGATAATGAGACGCCGGCCAGCGCATGCGAGCGGTCCGCGCCGGCGGGCAATTTTACGCTGAGCTGGTCGAGCGTCAGGATTGCGTGGGACAACTCGCTCATCGGCTTTTCAGTCTTGGATTGAGCGCGTCGTTCAGTCCCTGTCCGACCAGCGACACCGCAAGCACCGTGACCAGGATCGCGACGCCGGGAATGGCGGAGACATACCATTGCACCCGCAGCACATCGCGGCCGAGACCGATCAGGTTGCCCCACGAGGCGACGTTCGGGTCGGAGAGCCGGAGAAAGGCCAGCGCGCTTTCCAGCAGGATCGCCACCGCCATCACCACGCTGGCATAGACGATCACCGGCGGCAGCGCGTTGGGCAGGATCTCGCCGAGGATCAGCTGAATATCCTTCATGCCCAGCGTCCGGCCGGCCTGGACGAATTCCCGGTTGCGCAGCGACATGAACTCGGCTCGTGTCAGCCGCGCCGGGGCCGGCCACGACACCACGCCGACGGCGATGGTGACCGTGGTCAGCGTTGAGCCGAACACGGCCACCAGCACCAGCAGCAGAACGAAATTCGGCAGGGTCTGGAAGGCTTCCGTGATCCGCATCAACACGTTGTCGATCCAGCCGCCGTAGTAACCGGCAAAAGCGCCGATCAACACGCCGATGACGATGGCGATGGCCGTTGCGACGCCGCCGATCAGCAAGGAGATGCGTGCGCCGTAAAAGATCTGCGCCGCGATGTCGCGGCCGGAATTGTCGGTGCCGAGCAGAAAGCGCGGATTCGAGAATGGCCAGATCAGCGGCCTTCCAGCCAGCGCCAGCGGATCGCGCGGATACAGCCAGCCGGCGCTGGCCGCCATCGCAACGACGGCCAGCAACAGGATCAGGCCGACCACCGCGGCGGGGCTGCGAAAATAGCGTTTTGCAGCGTCCATGCCTCAGGCCTCGGCCACGATGCGCGGGTCCAGCCGCGCGTAGAGAAGATCGACGAAGAAATTGACGAGGATGACGAGCAGCGCCGAAACGAAGACGATGCCGAGCAGTGTATTGAGGTCGCGCTGGATGACGGATTCATAAGCCAGCCGTCCGAGCCCGGGCAGCGAGAACACGCTTTCGACCACGACCGAGCCGCCCAGCATGGTGCCGGCCTGCAGCCCGATCAGCGTGACCATCGGCAAGAGCGCATTGCGCAGCACGTGACGAACCACCACGCGGGTTTCGTCGAGCCCCTTGGCGCGGGCGGTGCGCACAAAATCGAGATTGAGAACTTCGAGCATCGACGCGCGCATGATGCGCAGGTAGATGGCGAGGAAGATCAGTCCCAGTGTCAGCGTCGGCAGGATGAGATGGCGTGCGATGTCGATGGTCCGCCCAAGGCCCGCCTGGACCGCGCCGATATCCTCAAAGCCGCCGGCCGGCAGCCATTGCAGATAGATCGAGAACACCACGATCGCCATCAACCCGAACCAGAACGACGGCGTCGCGTAGAAGATCAGGCCGACCGTCGAAATCAAGGTGTCCGGCCACTTGTTGACGCCGCGCGCGGCGATGACGCCGAGAACGAGACCGAAGAAGAAGGCGAAGGACAGCGACGCTGTCATCAGCAGGATGGTCGGCGGCAACCGTTCGAGGATTACGGTCGCCACTGGCTTGCCATAGATTGACGAAAAGCCGAGATCGAGGCGAATGAGACGCCACAGATAATTGCCGAGCTGCATCGGGATCGACAGGTCGAGTCCATAGAACTTGCGCAGCTCGCGCGCTGTCGCGGCATCGCCGCCGCCCATCTGCGCCATCATCGCATCGACGGTGTCGCCTGGCGCGAATTGCAGCAGCAGAAACACGCCGATCAGGATCAGGAACAAGGTCGGGATCGAGGCGGCGAGACGCCGCCTCGCAAGGGTCAAGATGCGCATCAGGCTATCTTGTCGGAGTTTGCGTCACGCCGATAGCCAAAGATCGTGCCAGCTCGACGATCCCCAGCGCGGCGTGTTGGAATGGTTGCGCGCCTTGGCGTTGATAACCGTCACGAAGATCTGCTCGATCGGCATCCAGACCGGCAGCTCGGTGTTGACCTCCTTGACGAACTGGGCGTAGAGCGCCTTGCGCTTCACCGGATCGATCTCGGTGGCCGCATCGTCGATCACCTTGTCGATCGCAGGATTTTCCCATCCCCACTGGTTGGTCCATGGGGCGCCCTTCGGCTGCCCCGAGCGATACCAGACCGTGGTCGAAACCGCGGGGTCGTTGCGGTACTGATGCCAGCCGGTGGCAAGGTCGAAGGCGTGGTCGTCATAGACCTGCTTCAGGAAGCCGCCGCCATCGTTGCGGACGTTCTCGACCTGGATGCCGACCTCGGACAGCGACTGCTGGATGAAGGTCGCCCACAGCGAGATGTCCTCGCCCCAGGGGGCCGGAAGCAACCGTAGCGAGAAGCGGCTGCCGCCGGCACCCGCCTTGAAGCCGGCCTCGTCGAGCAGCGCGATCGCCTTCGCCTTGTCGTAGGGATATTGCGGCGTGTTCGGGCCGGGGAAGAAGTCCGTCGAGACCGACGGGATCGGGCCGGTGCCGAGCTTGGCGAAGTCGCCGAGGAAGTTATCGATGAAGAACGGCACGTTGATCGCATGCGCGATGGCGCGCCGGACGCGAATGTCGGCCAGCTCCTTGCGGCGGAAGTTGAACTCGATGGTGTTGGTCCGCGCGTTGCCTTCGTTGCCTTTGGTGGAGACGACGAAGCGCTTGTCCTTGCCGAGCCGCGCCATGTCCGAAATCGTCAGTCCCGAGAACGGGCTGTAATGCAATTCGCCGGCTTCCATCTGCGCAGCCGCCGCGGAACGATCGGTAATCACCCGCCAGGTAATGCGGTCGAGGTAGGGCGCGTTCGGCCGCCAGTAGTCCGGATTGCGGTCAGCAATGATGTACTGGCCGCGTTCGTATTTGACGAACTTGAAAGGCCCGGTGCCGACCGGGGAAAGATTGGTCGGGTTCTGCCGGATATCGCCGGATTCATAGAGATGCTTGGCCGAGATGTAGCCGAGGTCCGGCAGCGCGCGCAGCAGCAGCCCCAGCGGCATCGGGCGCTCGTAGCGGAATACGGCGGTGAGGGGATCGGGCGTATCCACCGCGGTGAGGAAGAGCTGCAAGGTGGAGCCGTAGTTGAGGATCTTCTTCCACATGTTCATCGCGGTGAATTCGACGTCTGCCGAGGTAAACGGCTTGCCGTCGTGCCAGGTGACGCCCTTGCGCAGCTTGAACGTGATGGTCTTGCCGTCGGGCGACGACTCCAAGCTTTCGGCGAGGACGCCGACCGGCTGGCCCTTGGCGTCGAGATCGACCAGCGCCTCCTGGATCTTTCCGCCGATGATGTAGACGCCGGTGGACGCCTGAATGCTTGGGTTGAGCTGGCGCTGTTCTGCACCGTAATGGACGTTGAACACGCCGCCCTTGCGGGGCGTCTCCTGGGCGAAGGCGCGCATCGGATTGAGCACGTTGGCGGCAATGGCGGCGGACGTTAGAAGCGCCGTGCGGCGGTTGATTTCCCAGCGTGTCATATCGATGAAATTCCCTTGGCGCGAAGATACCGGCGCCCCTTTCAGGGCACACTGCCGCTGAAAGTACGTCACAACGGCGGACAGAGTCATACTCTAATCGAGCCTGAATTAGAAAATCCTTGCAAATACGCCGTGCTGGCGAGCGCGAAAACCCGCCACGGTCGTTCGGTGAAGCATGCCTGGGTGGATGATCGAGGCGACTTTGCTGCTGCGCGGAGAGGTCCGGCATGGCAGGACCACGCACAGAGCATGGCGCTTTGTCTCAAAGCCTGTATTGTATAGACAAATTTGAGGGTTCTCGCTGAAGGGGCAACGATGCCGCCAGTCTATTTCACCTACCTCAACCGACACGACATCGAAGAACTCAGTCTGACCGACGACGAGATTCTGGCGGCGATTGAGAGCAGTCTGGCGACGCAGGGCCGCGGCGAAGCGATCATCGAGCCGCGCATGCATCTCGAACCCGGGCTGGCCCGCGGCCATTTCAACGTCTTGCGCGGCGCCCTGAATTCACCGCCCCGAAGCTCCGCAGGCGTCAAGATCGTCGGAGACTTCGTCGATAATTACAAGATTGGCCTGCCGTCCGAGCTCGGCGTCCTGCTGCTGTTCGATCCGCGCACCGGTGCGCCGCAGGCGATCATGGACGCCAGCGGCATCACCGACATGCGGACCGGCGCGGTCACGGCGGTCGGCGCGAAATATCTCGCGCGTAAGGATTCGAAAATCCTCGGCCATATCGGCGCGCGCGGCACCGCCTATTGGAACGTGCGGCTGCTCAATCATCTGTACGATTTCGACGAGATCCGCGTGCATTCGCGGCGCCCCGAGAGCCGCGATGCCTTTGCCGAGAAGCTGAGGCAGGACCTCGGCAAGCCGGTCATCGTCACCGACGACTGGCGCAGCTGCGTCGAGGGCGCCGACATCGTCGTCGAAGCGTCGCGGTTGCTGGAGCCGAAGGTGATGCTGGAAACCGAATGGATCAAGAAGGGCGCCTTCGTGGTGCCTTACGGGACCATGAGCGCGATCGACCTGTCGCTGACCGACATCATGCAGAAGCTCGTCGTCGATGACTGGGGGCAGTGCAAGGCCGGCAAGTTCGGCAGCCTGCGCGCCCATGTCGAAGCCGGCAAGCTGTCCGAACAGACGCTGCACGCCGAGCTTGGCCAGATCGTGGCTGGGCTGAAACCTGGTCGCGAGAGCGATTCAGAAACCAACCTGCTGTGGCACCGCGGCCTGTCGCTGTCGGATATCGCGCTCGGCCATGCCATGCTGAAAAAGGGCGAGCGTCTAGGCATCGGCCAGCGCCTCAAATTCGCCTGAGGCGACCCATGAGTCTGATCGCCAACGCGCGGATGTATGCGGTCGCGCCAGGCGCGGCTCAGGCATGGAAACAACTGTTCGCGTGGCTCGCGACGCATAGCGGCGTCGAGCTCGAGGCGATGGACCACGCTGCGCCGGCGCCATTGGAGGCGCTGTGGTCACGCAGCGATCTCGGCTGCGCCTTCATGTGTGGGTTTCCGTTCGCCCGATCGCAGCCGCGGCCGAAGGTTGTCGCCGCGCCCGTTCCGTCAGATCCGCGCTATGGTGGATTACCGGTCTATTTCACCGATCTCGTTGTGCGCGCGGATTCGGCCTGTCGGACGCTGGAGGATACGTTCGGCAAACGGCTCGGTTATACCGTCGAGACCTCGCATTCCGGCTTCAACGCGCTGCGCCATCACCTGCTGCCATTTCGTTCGGAAGGGCGACCGAAGCTCTATGCCGAGACAGTGGGTCCGCTGGTAACGCCGCGGCGCGTGGTCGAGGCTTTGCTGGCCGACGAAATCGACATCGGGCCGCTCGATGGTTTCGCGCTCGATCTCATTCGGCGTCATGAGCCAGCGCTCGCAGCACGCTTGCACATCGTGGCGACTACGGATGCCGCGCCGATTCCATTGCTGATCGCCAGTCCAAGCTGTCCGGACGAAACGGTGTCGCGTCTGACGGCATCTCTCGTCGCCTTTGGCGCGACAGCAGAGTGTGCGTCCCTGCGCGATGAATTATGCCTGTCGGGATTTGCGCCCGTGGTGCCGGCGAATTACGAGAAGACGATCGTCTGGGATCGCGAGGCCGTCGCAGCCGGCTATGCCATGCCTGGATGAGCCAGCCGTGCGGCCTGCAGCCGGGTCGCGAGTGCACCCGGCGCTGCCGGCGGCAGCACCGGAAGATCGCGTGATGGTCAGGCCTTCTTGAGGGCCGCTTCCACGTAGCCGTTGGTCCAGAAATCCTTCGCCTGCGGGGCGGCGCCGCCGGTCTGCGTCGAGAATTTCAGAAGCGCCGCGATGGTTTCGTCGGTCAGGCGGCCATTGCCGCCCAGCCCGTCGGCCAGCGCGTTCACCGAGGCGCGAATGATCGACGGCGAAACCTTGCTGAAGAATTTTTCGGTGATCTTGTCCGCGACCTTGTTCGGATCGGCGGCAACGGCATCTGAAGCCGCGTTCATCGCGCGCAGTGTCCGAACGATCCGCGCCCGCACCTCGGGCGTGGGTTCCGACTTCGCGACCAGCACGAGGCTCGGGATGATGTCTGAACCGGCGATTTCCTTCGACGGGCGAACCAGCACGGTGCCGTAGTCCTTGTCGACGGCGATGGCGCTCTCCGGCGGGCTCAGCACGAAGGCGTCGATCCGTCCGTTTTCCAGCGCCGCGCCGAGCGCGGGCGGCGATCCGACCACTGCCAGTTTGACATCCTTCGGATTGAGCCCGCCCTGGGCCGCGAGCCAGCGGGCGACCCGGTCCTGCGCGCCGCCTAGCGCACTGACGCCGACGACGGCGGTTTCCAGAACGCCGAGGCGTTTGTTGAGCGGCGCATCGAGCGCCACGCCACTCTTGGCGAGGAAGGCCTTGGAGACGGTGAGGTCGTAAGGAAGCTTGCTCATCAAGGTGTAGATGACCTTGAACGGCTGGCCCTTGGCGATCGCGGCAAGCGCGGTGTCACTGCCGACGGCGGCAAGTTCGAGATCGCCGGAATCGACCGCAGCAAGCACCGCAGGATCGCCACCGGGGATCGACGCCCATTCCAGCGCGATATTCTCCGCTGCGAACGTATCGAGCGCGCGCGCTGCGAAGATTTTCAAAAAGCTCAGCGACGTCGTCGGCTGGCCGAGCCGGACCTTGTCGGGCGCCGGCTGGCTCCAGGCGCGCGAAGCCAGCGCGGGGATCGCAAGCGTGGAGAGCAGGGCGGTCCGGCGGTTGATCAGCATCTTGTTGATCAGCATTTTGGGTCCTTTCAGGAAGCTTCGGGTGGAACGCCCTGCATCGACGGCCGCCAGCGCAACAGCCGCCGTTCCAGCCGGGTGGCAAGCGCATTCATGACCATCACGAAGGCGAGCAGAATGAAGATGCCGGCGAACACGCTGGCAGGATCGTAGGTCGAGGAGGCGTAGTTGATGAACAGGCCGAGGCCGGCGATCGACGATGTGAATTCGCCGACGATGACGCCGATCACGGCATAGGGGATCGCCATCCGCATCCCCAGCAACAGGAAGGGCGCCGCGGCGGGCAGGTAGATGTGCCGGCCGAGCTGCCGCTCGTTGGCGCCGAGCACCATCGCCAGGTTGACGACCTCGCGATCGATCGAGCGCACGCCGGCATAGACGTTGTAGAACACCAGGAAGAACACCATGGTGCCGGCGAGCATCACCTTCGACCAGATGCCGATGCCGAACCAGATCACGAACAGAGGCGCCAGCGCGATCTTCGGGATGCCGTAGAACGCCATCACATAGGGCTCGACGATGCGGGCGGCCCGGGGCGCGCGGCCCAGCGCATAGCCGAGCAGCAGGCCCAGCGTGACGCCGATCACATAGGACAGCACCAGCTCCTTGCCGGTCACGGCGAGGCTCGGCCAGATCTCGCCAGTGGCGAAAAGCTCATACAGCCGCTTCGCGATGTCGGTTGGCTTGCTGACGTAAGACTCGCGGATCAGCCGTCCCGAAGCATATTGCCAGCCGCACAGCATGATGATGCCGGGAGCGGCGAGCATCAGGCCGCGGCCGATTGGCGCCCAGAGCTGACGCGGGGATCGATGCTCGACAGAGCGTGTTGCCAGTTGATCGGTCATGCGGCACGCCTGACCTTGAGTTCGCTGCGGAACACCGACCACACCCGGTCATAGGCTTCGGCGAAGCCGGGGATGGCGTGCGGCTCGAACATATCGCGCGGCCGCGGCAGGTCGATCGGCACTTCCGCGAGGATGCGCGCGGGGCGTCGGCTCATCACCACCACGCTGTCCGAGAGCATCACGGCCTCGGTGATGTCGTGGGTGACGAACAGCACGCTGGCGCCTTCGGCGGCGAGCATCGTCTGCAAATCGTGCTGCATCACCATGCGGGTCTGTGCATCCAGCGCGCCGAACGGCTCGTCCATGAGAATCGTATCAGGCTTGTAAACGAGCATGCGGGCGATCGATGCGCGCTTCTGCATGCCGCCGGACAATTGATAGGGATAGTGGCCCTCGAAGCCGGTGAGGTCGACCTTGTCGACTGCCTGTTGCGCCCGGTCGCGCCGCTCGGCAGCCTTGACGCCGCGCAGCAGCAACGGGAATTCGACGTTTTCGATCATCGTCTTCCACGGCAGCAATTGCGCCTGCTGCGGCACGAAACCGATGGTTCGATTGACGTCCGAAACCAGGATGCCGTTGTGGAAGACCTGGCCGCCGGTCTGCTTGAGAAGACCCGCCGCCATCTGCAGCAAGGTGCTCTTGCCGCAGCCGCTCGGCCCGATCACGCTGACGAACTTGCCCCGCGGCACTTCGAACGAGATGTCGTTCAGGACCGGCAGCGGTGGCTCGCCGGCGAGCCCCGGAAAACTTTGCCGGATCGTCCGGAAGCTCAGTGCGCTTTGCATGTCATGGTCGGTCATGGTGATGGTCCGTTTGGCCCTGCCATATTGGACGCCTCGATCAATTCATGCGCCGGAACGAAAACGGACTCATCTGATCGGCGGTGCGCCCATGCGGATCCCAGTTGGCCCAGCCGTCCCAGATCCGCTCACCGGCAGCCTGCGCCTGATCGCGCAGCGAAGCCATGTCGACGTTCGGGATGCGGCCATTCTCGACGCGGACAACGCCGTCCACGATCACCATGTCGATGTCATCGCCGACGCCGCAATCGACCAGGCTCTTGATCGGATCGCGAACCGGACCCATGCGCAGCGAATCCCGCCCCGTCATGTCGATGACGACGATATCGGCGCGGGCGCCCGGCGCCAGCCGGCCGATATCGGTACGCCCCAGCGAACGGGCGCCGCCCAGCGTCGCGGCCTCGAACACTTCGCCGGCGGTCGCCGCTTTCAGGTTGCGGCTTGCGACCTTGCCGAAATACGACGCATTGCGCATCTGGATCACCATGTCCCGCGGATAGGTATCGGTCCCCAGTGCAATATTGACGCCAGCTTTCTTGTAGCTTTGCCAACTGTCGAGGAACCGGCCGCGTCGCGCGATGTTCACCGGGCAATGCGAGATCGAGCAGTGATGGTGACCCATGATCTCCAGATCGCGGGCGCCGGAATAGTTCATCAGTGGATTGTCCGCGGTGAAGTTGCCGTGGCCGATATTCAAGGTACTCGACATCAGGCCGACATGTTCGAGCAGTTCGATCGACGTCATCTGATGCTCGCGGATCATATCGAACACTTCGAGGATGTTATACGCCGCGTGGATGGCGACAGGGAGCTTGCGTTCCTTTGCAACCTGCGCGGCGGCGCGCATCAGGTCGATCGTGCAGGTTTCGATCTCGCGCGGAACGAGGATGCCGCGAACGCGATCGTTACACGCCCCCTGCTGCTTGTCGATGAAATCGAGTGCAAGTTCGAATTCGCGCTTGCCGGACGCTTCGTCGATCACCCGCGTCAACTTGCCGTCTGCGCCGCCGACCCAGCGGCCGCTGTCAAATCCAGGTCCGAGATAGGCGCGGATGCCCAGTTCCTCGACCTGCTGCAACAACGCTTCCTGCACCTTGAGCTGACTGCCGAATTCCACGAAGGTGGTGATGCCGTTGCGCAGCAGTTCGGCGACGGTAAAGCGCGCATTAAGCGCGAGATCGTCAGCAGCTGATTTATCGTCGGGGCGCGCATAGCGCGGATCGCCGCCGACGCGCGTGCCTTCCTTGGCGACGCTGATTTCGAGGAAGGGCTGGCCGAAATAATCCGGACGGCCGATATCGGAAATCAGGCGATGCGAGGCGCGGTGGCCGGAATGAACGTGGGTATCGATGAAGCCCGGAATCACCAGTCGCGTGGACGCATCGATTTCCTTGTCGACATGCCCGCCGAATTTTTCGCCGACGAAGATGACAGCGTTACCTTCATAGACCAGTTCGGCGTTGCGCCAAAGCGTATGCCCATTGTCGTCATGCCCAACCAGCCATCCGCAAGCAACGCGTGTTCTCATTGGTCATCACTTCCGGTTGAGAGAAATTGACGCAGTGCCGTGATCCGCGGAGCGCTGGACGAACGGCTTGACGCCGAACGCGCGGGGTTCTGTTGCAAGCATTTACCTTCGACATCCCTCAAGTATCGCGTCGGCGCTCAATCGTCAGTATGCCACATATCTTTGTCCGGCTTTGTTGAAATGATGGGCAGATGGATAGAAATAGCAGCATGGCTTGTGAGCAAAGGTGAGGCAAATCGCGGCGCGGTGTGCGTTGTCACCATACGCAGTGGACATCAGAATGTCTTGAGAGCGATCGATGCGTTATTGAGGCCGTCGCTGGACGCAATCAATCGAGTTAGTGCCTCAAGGAAGAATGTTTTTTCTTCCACGGGCAGCGCGGCAATCGTGCGTTCATGGGCAAGGGTCGCTGCGGCTTCCAGCCTTTTCAGCAGCGCGCGGCCTTGATCCGTCAGGGATGCGAGCATCATCCGTCGGTCGGTGGGGGATGCATGACGCTTCAAGAACCGTCGGGTCTCAAGCCGTGCGACGACGTCGGCTACATTGGTGCGATCCAGCGCGACAGCACGGGATAACGTTCCCTGATCGATGGTTCCCAGCTCATGCAGGGCCGTCAGCACGCTATACTGTATCGGGGTGATCTGTTCGGCGGCGCATTCCTCGGCGAACAGTGCGACGTGAATTTGATACAGCCGGCGGATCAAAAAGCCTGGCCGGGTCTGCAGCGTTCGGGACCGCTGTCGCATCCTGTCTTCAGGATCCTTGGTCTGCGCTGTGGCGGCTGCAACAGGAGATGAGACGGCGGCGGTCTTGCGCTGTGCCGGTTTTTTACGCGCCGGCTTTTTCGATGGTCGCGCGACGGGCACAGCAGGGCTCACTGGACTAGAATTCCGTTCATTGCCCGAGCAAAGCCGGGCATCCTTGATCGATCGAGTATGATGCTGGATGATGAGGAAGCCAAGCTTCTGCTTTCGAAAGCAAGCAGCAGATGAAGGGCAGAGAAGGCGAAGGGATGAATAACCGCCGGAAGCCGGATCAGGAGCGATTGGCGACGCCCCCAGGCGTCCTCGTTCGACGCGTACATCAGATCTATCTCGCGATCTATGCGCAGAAATGCGCCTCGTTTGGCACCACGCCGGTGCAGTCGAGCATCATGCAGGTGCTGCTCACGCAGCCCGGAATGGACCAGGTTGCTCTGGCAGGAGAAATCGGGATCGACCGGACGACGACCTCCAGCGTCCTGTCGCGGCTTGCGGCTCGCGGAATCGTCAGGCGGGAAATCGATCCCGAAAATCGCCGGACCAAGCGTGCGTTCCTGACGGAAAAGGGAAAGGCATTGCTCCTGAGCATGCAGGACGCCATCGATGCGGCTCACGGCCAATTGGTCGAGCCGCTCAACCGCGACGAACGCAAACGGTTTCTCGCGCAGCTGGTGCAGCTGGTGCAGGCCAATAACGATCGTGGCCGGGCATTTCTGCGATATCTCTGATGCCATCCGAAAAAAAGAGGGCCGAAGCCCTCTTTCGATTTCACCTTCACCAGCGGCGGCCGCCGTGCCATCCGCGATGCCAGCCTCGGCCATAGCCGTAATTCGGCCGACCGTAGCCATATCCGTAAGCATAGCCGGGGGTGCGGAAGCATCGGCCGTACCGATCACACACCAGGCGGACCTGGTCGATGTTCGACGCGATGTCGGCATTCGTCGCCAGGCCGATGGGCATCGCCGACGCCGCTCCCGCCGAAAGTGCCGCTCCACCGAGAGCCGCGAGGCCAACAAGTGCAAATTTCAGTTTCATGATGATCTCCCTATGCGTGTAACTGAATGCATCTTGAGGAAATCGAGATGAACCATTGATGAGCGGGAAACGAATCCACATTAAGAGTTCGTAACCCTTCTGCGAAATGCGCTGTGGCTCGCAGTGAACGACGGTTTCAATGCCCAGCCACTTCGCTTTCATTTCCTCGCGGTTGGCATGCGATCGAAGCTGTGATCAATTGCCGGACTGGCATCAAATCGAAGTGAAAGAATCCTGAGAAAATGGGCAATATCAATCCTGATCCTTTCACGACGCGGCCGGAAATCGAGGGCACGTTCGGTGTCGTCACCTCGACACACTGGATTGCCACAGCGGTCGGCATGGCGACTCTCGAGAAAGGCGGCAATGCTTTCGACGCCGGCGTCGCCACCGCGTTCACACTGCAGGTGGTCGAACCACATCTGAATGGCCCCGGCGGCGACGTGCCGATCATCGTGCACGACATGAAGCGTGCCCGCACCGAGGTGATCTGCGGGCAGGGCCCGGCGCCCGCCGCCGCGACCATCGAATATTATCGCGATCAGGGTCTGGACATGGTGCCGGGCACCGGGTTGCTGGCGGCCTGCGTCCCCGGCACGTTTGAATCCTGGATGCTGCTGCTGCGCGATTACGGCACGGTGCGGCTGCGCGACGTGCTTGAGCCCGCCATCGCCTATGCGCGCGATGGCTACCCGCTGGTCGAGCGGGCCTCGGCGACCATCGCCACGGTGGAGCAGTTGTTCCGCAAGCACTGGCCGACGTCGGCTGCGGTCTATCTGCCGAACAACGAGGTGCCGGTGCCCGGCACGCTGTTCACCAATAAGGCGCTGGCGGCGACCTATCAGCGCATTCTCGACGAGGCAGAAAGCGCCGGATCCGACCGCGTTGCGCAGATCGAGCGCGCACGCGCGACGTGGTCCAGCGGCTTTGTCGCCGAGGCGATCGATCGCTTCTGCCGCACCCAGGAAGTCATGGACGTCACCGGATCGCCGCATCGCGGCGTGCTGACCGGTGATGACATGGCGCGCTGGCAGCCGAGCATCGAGGCGCCGCTGACTTATGAGTATGGCCGCTACACCGTGTGCAAGCCCGGCGTCTGGAGCCAAGGCCCGGTGATGCTGCAGCAGCTGGCGCTGCTGAAAGGCTTCGCGCTCGATGGGCTCGATGTCGCCGGCACCGAATTCATCCATCTGCAGATCGAATGCGCCAAGCTCGCTTTTGCCGATCGCGAGAAATTCTACGGCGATCCGAACTTCAGCGAGATCCCGATCGCGACGCTGTTGTCCCACGCCTACAATGACGAACGTCGCAAGCTGATTACCGACAGGGCATCACTGGAGTTTCGGCCCGGTTCCGTCGAGGGTTTTGGTTCGGTCATCAAGCAGCGCCATCAGGAGGGTCGCCGCGAAGCGGTCGGCGCCATGGGGGCGGGCGAGCCGACCGTCGGGCGGTTCGGCGAAGTGCGCGGCGACACCGTGCATTTCGATATCGTCGATCAGGCCGGCAACATGATTTCCGCAACGCCTTCGGGCGGCTGGCTGCAATCGTCGCCGGTGATTCCGGAACTTGGCTTCTGCCTCGGCAGCCGCGCGCAAATGTTCTGGCTGGAGGAAGGCCATCCGGCGGCGCTGGCGCCCGGTAAGCGGCCGCGCACCACGCTCAGCCCATCCATGGCGCTGCGCGATGGCGAGCCCTACATGGCGTGGGGCTCGCCGGGCGGCGATCAGCAGGACCAGTGGACCACGCAGTTCTTTCTCCGGCACGTTCACGCGAAAATGAATCTGCAGGAAGCGATCGATGCGCCGGCGTGGCACTCCGAGCATTTCCCGATCTCGTTCTGGCCGCGCACCTCGCGCCCTGGCGTTCTCGTGGTTGAGGATCGCGTGCCGAAGCCGACCATCGACGCGCTGACAAAGCAGGGCCATATCGTCGAGACCGGTCCCAGTTGGTCGGAAGGTCGCTTGACCGCCGCCTCGAAGGTCGGCCGCCGCCGGCGCGCCGCCGCCAACCCGCGGGGCATGCAAGGCTACGCGGCCGGACGCTAGCGGATATGCCGAGATGACCTGGTCGATCATCGCCCGCGACACCATGACCGGCCAGTTTGGCATCGCAGTTGCATCCAGATTTCTTGCTGTCGGTGCCCGCGTGCCCTTCGTTGCGGCTGGCGTCGGCGCCATCGCGACGCAGGCGCTCGTCAATCCCCATTATGGCATCGACGGTCTGAAGCTGCTGCAACAAGGACGATCGCCTCGTGACATCGTGGACATTCTGAAAAGCGCGGACGGCGGACATGCGCACCGGCAGGTCCATCTGATGGATGCTCAAGGTCGCGTCGCCGCTCATACCGGGGACTCCTGCATCGACTGGTGCGGTCATATCGAGGGCGAAGGCTTCTCCATCGCCGGCAATATGCTCGCCGGTGCTGCGGTCCTCGACGATACCGCTACGGCCTATCTGGCGAACGGCGCGATACCATTCACGGCCCGCCTGATCGCGGCGATGCGCGCTGGAGAAGCTGCGGGTGGCGACAAACGCGGCAAACAATCGGCGGCGCTGTTGATTTATGGCGATGACGAATGGTCGGCGCTCGACCTGCGCGTCGACGATCATTCCGATCCGCTCGGCGAACTCGACCGTCTGGAGCGCGTGAGCCGGAAGCACTGGATGCATTTTCGTCAATTTCTTCCGACCCGCGCCAATCCCGCGGGGGTGACCGACCGCAGCGTGATTGAAGCGGCCATCGCCGCCGCGACAACGGGACAAGATTCATGACCGTCGCGCCGCTAATCGAGATCGAAAATCTGCGGGTGGTGTTTCGCGGCGACAACGGACGCACGATGCACGCCGTCGATTGCCTCGATCTCAGCGTGGCCAAGGGCGCGACGCTCGGCCTTGTCGGCGAGTCCGGCTGCGGCAAGAGCGTCACGTCGCTGGCGGTGATGGGCCTGCTGCCGAAAGGCGCGGCGGAAATCACCGGCAGGATAACTTTCAACGGATTCGATCTGCTGACCATACCGGACCAGACCCTGCGCGATCTGCGCGGAGACCGGCTGGCGATGATCTTCCAGGAGCCGATGACGTCGCTGAATCCGTCCTTCACCATCGGCGAGCAAATCATAGAGACCATCGTCCGTCATCGCGGGGTGTCGCGCAGCCAGGCGCGCGAGCGCGCCATCGCGCTGCTGCGCCGCGTCCACATCCCATCGCCGGAAAAGCGTATCGACGATTATCCGCACAAGCTGTCGGGCGGCATGCGCCAGCGGGTGATGATCGCCATGGCGCTGGCCTGCGATCCGATGCTGCTGATTGCGGACGAGCCGACCACGGCGCTCGACGTGACGCTGCAGGCGCAGATCCTCGACCTGATGCGCGAGCTGAAGGCCGCCAGCGGTGCCGCGATCATTCTCATCACCCATGACCTCGGCGTCGTCGCCGAGGTCTGCGACGAGGTCGCGGTGATGTATGCCGGCGAAATCGTCGAGCGGGCACCGGTCGCGGAGTTATTCGCGCGGCCGCAGCATCCCTACACGGTAGGTCTGCTCGGCTCGATTCCTCGGCTGGACCGGCAGACGTCGCGTCTTGCGACGATCGAGGGCTCGGTGCCGAACATGGCGGCGCCGCCGCTCGGATGCCGGTTTGCGGCGCGCTGTCCATTTGTCAGCGACATCTGCGTCGAAGCGCCGCCGCCCATGGCGCTGGTCGATCCCGGTCACTGGTCGCGCTGCATCAAGGCGCCGCTCGAGAGGCTGGTGTCGTGACAGCGCTGCTCGAAGTCGAAGGCGTCGTGAAGCATTTCGTCGCCGGCCGTTCGGTGTTCGGACGGCCGACCGCACATGTGAAAGCGGTCGATGGCGTCAGCTTCAGCGTCGAGGCCGGCAAAACATTGGCGCTGGTCGGTGAATCCGGCTGCGGCAAGTCGACCCTGAGTCGCCTGGTGCTGCGGCTGATCGAGCCCGATGCCGGAAAAATCCGCTTCGAGGGCCGCGACCTGCTCGGTTTGAATGCAAGGGACCTGCGCGCCTTTCGCCGTCACGCCCAGATCATTTTCCAGGACCCTTATGCCTCGCTGAATCCGCGGATGACCGTTCACCAGATCCTCAGCGAGCCGTTGGCCCTGCATGATCTGGTGCCGCCGCGCGGCCGCCGGGCCCGCGTCGAGGAGCTGCTGCGTCTGGTCGGGCTGGAGCCGCGCTTTGCGCGGCGTTACCCGCATGAATTTTCCGGCGGCCAGCGCCAGCGCGTCGCGATTGCGCGGGCGCTTGCTGTCGAACCGAAGCTGATTATCTGCGACGAGCCAGTGTCCGCGCTCGACGTCTCGATCCGTTCGCAGATTCTCAACCTGCTGCGCGACCTGCAGGACCGGTTGGGGCTGACCTACATTTTCGTGTCGCACGATCTTGCTGTCGTCAAACACATCGCCGATCGCGTTGCCGTTATGAATCTTGGTCAGATTGTTGAGACCGCCGACGCGGAAGAGCTGTTCGGGTCGCCCCGGCACCCGTACACCCGCGCGCTGCTGTCGGCGATCCCGACGCCGAATCCGGGGACAAAGCGTGCGCGTTTGTTGCTCAAGGGCGAGATGCCGAGCGCGCTCGATCCGCCCGACGGCTGTCATTTCCACACCCGTTGCCCCTATGTCATCGATCGCTGCCAAGTCGAACGTCCCGTTCTGTCGGGCGGCCCCGACGGTCACGCGACCGCCTGTCACCGCACGGCGGAACTGCCGCCGCCAGATGCACTGATTCTTGCATCTGAAGGTTTCTCGCCAACCCTGGAACGATTGGTGGCTGCTTTCGCGGGAGCCGTGGAAGCGCCGCCCGGCGCCGGTGTTGATATCGTCAAGGCAGCGCCGCCCAAAGCTGCACCGCCTGTGACCATCTGAATGAGGAACAATCCGATGAAGATTTTACGCGTCGCAACCGCCGTGGCGGCATTGTGGGTGTCGTTCGGAACGGCCGTGCAGGCCCAGACCACGTTGCGGATAGGACTTGCCGAGGATCCGGATATTCTCGATCCCTCCATCGCCCGCACCTATGTCGGCCGCCACGTGTTTGCAGCATTTTGCGAAAAGCTTTTCGACATGGACGAGAAGCTCAACATCGTGCCGCAACTGGCGCTGTCCTATGAGACCTCGGCCGATGGCAAGGAAGTGACGATCAAATTGCGGCCCGGCGTCAAATTCCATGACGGCGAACTGCTCGATGCCGAGGCGGCGAAATACTCGTTCGACCGCCATCTGACGCTGCAGGCCTCGTTTCGCCGGCCGGAACTGGCGGCGGTCGACCACGTCGATGTCGTCGATCCCCTGACCATCAAGCTGGTGCTGAAGAATCCCTACTCGCCGCTGATCGCCCAGCTCACCGATCGCTCCGGCATGATGATGTCGCCGAAGGCGGCGAAGGCCGCCGGCGACAAGTTCGGCCTCAATCCGGTCTGCGCCGGCCCGTACAAATTCGTCGAGCGCGTGCAGCAGGACCGCATCGTGTTCGAGAAATTCCAGGACTACTGGGACAAGGACAACATCCATATTGATCGCATTATCTATCTGCCGATCGTGGATTCCACCGTGCGCCTCGCCAATCTGAAGTCCGGCGGCGTCGATCTGATGGAGCGCGTGCTGCCCACCGACATCAAGTCGGTGGATTCCGACCCCAAGCTTGAGATGTCGCGGGCGCTCGAACTTGGCTATCAGGGCATCACCATCAATATCGCCAATGACAAGACCAAGGGACCGCTCAGCCAGTCCGAGAAGGTGCGACAGGCGCTTGATCTCTCCATCGACCGGGAAGCCCTCAACCAGGTTGTGTTCAACGGCGAATTCACCGCGGGCAACCAGTGGGTCAATCCGAAGCATCCCTATTACCAGAAGACTTTTCCGATCAGGGCGCGCGACGTCGAAAAGGCCAAGGCGCTGCTGAAGGAATCCGGCGTCAAGCTGCCTGTCGTTGTCGACCTGCTGTTGCCGAAGGGTCCCGAGCCGGAAGCGGTCGCGCAGGTCGTCCAGTCGATGGCGGCGGAGGCGGGATTCGATATCAAGATTCGTGTCACCGAATTCGCCACCTCGTTCAAGCAGGCGCAGGCCGGCGAGTTTCAGGCATTCCTGATCCCCTGGAGTGGGCGCATCGATCCGGATGCCAACGCCTACGTCTTTCTCCACACCGGATCGCCACAGAATGACGGCGGCTATTCCAACCCGGAGGCCGACAAGCTGATGGAAGACGCGCGTCTCATCACCGACCAGGCGCAGCGCAAGGCGATCTACGAGAAGCTGACCAGGATCGTGTTCAACGACGAGCCGCTGATCTATCTCTATCACCGCACGATCCTGATAGCGCACAGCAAGAAGCTCGAAGGCTACAAGCAGATGCCGGACGGGTTGATGCGCGTGAAGGGGCTGACGCTGAAATGACGTCCGATGTGTTGCCAGCGCGCTGGATTCTGATTCAGTGAATTCGTATCCCGCCGTGACGAGCGCACGCTTAACCTCTCCCCGCAAGCGGGGAGAGGTCGAAGCCGAGCGGAGCGAGGGAGCACGCTGCCGACGTCGCGATGTCTCCTTGAAAGTGATCCGATGCTGAGCTTTCTCGCCAAGCGTCTGCTGCAGTTGATCCCGACATTGTTCTTTGTCTCGATCCTGATCTTCTCCCTGCAGCATCTGCTGCCGGGGGATCCCGCGCTGGTAATGGCCGGGGAGGAGCGCGATCCCGCGGTGATCGCGCAGATAAGACAGCAGTATCGTCTCGATCAGCCGCTTCCGATCCAGTATGTCTACTGGATCAAGGGCGTGCTGTCGGGCGATTTCGGCGAGTCGCTGCGCATCAAGGTGCCGGTGCTGGATCTGATCCTGCAGAAATTGCCGGTGACCATGCAGGTCGCGTCGATGGCCATCGTGATCGCGTTCCTGATCGGGATTCCCGCCGGCATCGTCTCCGCGGTGAAGAAGGGCACGGTGTGGGACTACGCCGCCAACCTGTTTGCGCTGTGGGGCATCTCGACGCCGAATTTCTGGCTCGGCATCCTGCTGATCTTCCTGTTTTCCATCGAACTCGGCTGGCTGCCGGCGTCCGGCTATGTCCGGCCGTCGGAAAATTTCCGCGCCAGCATCGCCTCCACCATCATGCCGGCCTTCGTGCTCGGTAACGCCATCGCCGGAATTCTGATGCGGCATACCCGCAGCGCCATGCTGCAGGTGCTGGAGAGCGATTATGTCCGCACCGCACGTGCCAAGGGCCTGTCAGAACGGTCGGTGATCTTCAAGCATGCGATGCGCAACGCGCTGACGCCGATCGTCACGCTCGGCGCGCTGGAACTGGGCACGCTGTTGTCCGGCGCCGTGCTGACCGAGCAGATATTTTCGATCCCCGGCTTCGGCAAGCTGATCGTCGACGCGGTGTTCAACCGCGATTACGCGGTGGTGCAGGGCGTGGTGCTGGTGACCGCCACGATCTACATCTTGCTCAACCTGATCGCGGATATCGCTTACATCCTCATCAACCCGCGGCTGAGGGCTTAAGCGATGGCCGATACCACGCTCACCGCAGTCGCTGTCCCCACCCGCCAGGCTGACGACGTCGAGAGCCCGGCGCGCCGCGCTTTGCGCCGCCTGTTCAAGCGCAAGGGCGCGGTGACAGGCATGATCGTGATTGCGATCTTCGTGCTGCTGGCGATTTTCGCGCCGCTGGTCTCACCCTACGACCCGATCGCCACCAGCTGGACGCTGGTGCGCAAGCCGCCGTCGATGGCGCACTGGTTCGGCACCGACGACCTCGGCCGCGATATTCTGGTGCGCGTGATCTACGGCGCTCGCGCGTCGCTGCTGGCCGGTGGAATCTCGGTGTGCATCGCGCTCGGCATCGGCGTGCCGCTGGGATTGCTTGCCGGCTACCGCGGCGGCTTCGTCGATGCCCTGATCAGCCGGATCGCCGACGCCATGCTGGCATGCCCGTTCCTGATCCTGGCGATCGCGCTGGCCGCGTTCCTCGGCCCCAGCCTCGGCAATGCCATGATCGCCGTCGGTATCTCGACCACGCCGATCTTCGTGCGGCTGACGCGAGGACAGGTGCTGAGCGTCAAGGTCGAAGACTATGTCGAGGCCGCGCGCGCCATGGGCAATCCCGGCTGGCGCATCGCGTTCTTCCATATCCTGCCCAACATCCTGCCAGCGCTGCTGGTGCAGGCAACGCTGTCGATCGCCGCCGCCATCATCGCCGAGGCGGCACTGTCATTCCTCGGCCTTGGCCAGCAGCCGCCGGCGCCGTCCTGGGGCAGCATGCTGAACGCCGCGCAACGCTTCCTCACCAATGCGCCATGGATGGCGCTGTGGCCGGGCCTGGCGATTTTCCTGGTGGTGCTGTCGTTCAATCTGGTCGGCGACGGCCTGCGCGACGCGCTCGATCCGCGCGGCCGTTCGTAGCCGGATTGGCGGTCCGGTTCATTTGTCTTGCCGGGCTTTTGCGGCAGGACGGCCGCATGCTAATGCCGGTGTCGAACCTTCCCGGGAAATGTATTCGTGGACCAAACCTCCAATCTTGCCGCGCTCGACAAGCTGAAGGCGCGCATCCAGGCCTTGCGCGCCAAGACCATCGACAATGGCTGCACCGAAGACGAGGCGCTGTCCGCCGCCGCCAAGGTCGCCGAGCTGCTCGACCGCTATGATCTGTCGCTGACCGATGTCGAAATCCGTGAGGCGCCGTGCGAGCAGCGCGCCTTTGAGACCCACCGCAAGAAGCGCATTCCGCTCGACGACTGCATCGGCGCCATCGCGCATTTCTGCGACTGCCGGGTCTGGCGCGAGAAAAACCATGCCGGCGAGGCTCGCTTCGTCTTCTTCGGTCTGCGCTCGGATATCGAGGTCGCGCATTATCTGACCGAACTGGTCGACAGCGCGGTGCGCTCCGAGGCCGGCCGCTACAAGACCACGCGCGAATATCAGGCTTTCCGGCACAATGAGCGGCATCTGGCGAACGCCTCATTCGCGCTGGGCATGGTGGCGTCGATCGCGGACAGGCTGACGGCGATGAAGGCGGAGCGCGATCAGGTCATCCAGAATTCCGGTCGCGCGCTCGTCGCCGTCAAGGCGGCGGTCGTCGATGCCGAATTCGAAAAACTGGACCTCAAGCTCCGGGCGCAGCGCGGCGGTAGCCGCATGGTGTCGATGGCCGCTTATGAGGCCGGTGGCGTCGCCGGCGCTTCGCTGGCGATCAATCCCGGCATCGGGTCGGCGCGGACCGGCCGGAAATAGCTGGCGCGGCGATCAGCGAAGGGCGCTCGCGTTCGAATCCGTGAAGACGACCGTCTTGCCGGCCTTGATCACCCGGGCAGTCTGGGTCGTATCATCGCTGCTGCCGGTGCGGGCCGCGAGGCCAAATCCCGTGACAATGACGCCGGCCACCAAGGCCACGACCACGATCTTCAGATGGGTCATGCGATCTGCGCTATGAATGGAGTGGTTCATTGGCGGCCTCCTGCCGTCTCCGCGGCGTCTCATTACAAGCAGGAGTACCCGGCACCGGTTTCAGGCCGATGGCGTCAACTTGGAAAATTGTTTCGTTGGAAAGGAGATTTGTTTCGTTGCGGCGCCCTATAGGTATTTCGTGACCTAACCGCCCTCGGCCGCCGTCACCAGGGCGATCAGCTCGTCGCCGTAATGCTCGAGCTTCTTGTCGCCGATCCCCGGGATACCGCGAAGCTGGGCCAGCGTGGTCGGGCGCGCGGTGGCGATACCGTCCATGGTGGCGTCGTGCAGCACCACATAGGCCGGCACGTTGCGCTTGCGCGCCACCTCGGAGCGCCACGCCCGCAGCACCGCGAGCAGATCCGGATCGCCGCTGTCGGCGCCGCGCGGCGGGGCCAGGTCGCCGCGCCGTGATCTGGCGCGCGGGGCGCGGCCGGTGCCGGCGGTTTCCTCGCGCAGCATCACCTCGGTCTCGCCCTTCAGCACGCCGCGCGCCGTCTCGGTCAGCTTCAGCGCGCCATAGGCCTCGCTGTCCGCCTGCAGATAGCCGAGCGCCACCAGCTGCCGCGTCACCGCGCGCCACTGCTTTTCGTTCAGCTCGGCACCGATGCCGAACACCGACAGCTGGTCATGGCCGAACTGCTTGATCTTGTCGGTGAGGCGGCCGATCAGCACGTCGATCAGGTGCATGGCACCAAAACGCTGTCCGGTGCGATAGGCGCAGGAGAGGAATTTCTGCGCGGCGACGCTGCCGTTCCAGACCTTTGGCGGCGACAGGCAGTTGTCGCAATTGCCGCATTTGGTGTCGTGGACCACTTCTTCGCCGAAATAGCCGAGCAGCCGGGTGCGCCGGCAGCTGACGGTTTCGGCGAGGCTGACCAGCGCGTCGAGCTTGCCGATCGAGACCCGCTTGAACGCTTCCGCGCCGGTGGATTCGTCGATCATGCGGCGCTGCTGCACGATGTCCGACAGGCCATAGGCCATCCAGGCATTGGACGGCTTGCCATCGCGGCCGGCGCGTCCGGTTTCCTGATAGTAGGCCTCGATGCTTTTCGGCAAATCGAGATGGCAGACGAAGCGCACGTCGGGTTTGTCGATGCCCATGCCGAACGCGACAGTGGCAACGATCACCACGCCGTCCTCGTTGATGAAGCGATCCTGGTTGCGCGCGCGAACATTGGCGTCGAGCCCGGCGTGATAAGGCAGCGCCAGCACCCCGGCCTTGTTCAGCGCATTGGCGGTGTCCTCGACCTTGGCGCGCGACAGGCAATAAACGATGCCGGCCTCGCCGGAATGCCGCTCGCTGATGAAGCTCTTTAGCTGCGTCTGCGCGTTGGTCTTGTCGACGATCTCGTACTTGATGTTGGGACGATCGAAACTCGCGACGAAACTCGGCGCCTCGGCGAGCCCGAGGCGGTGCACGATCTCCTGCCGGGTCAGGTCGTCCGCCGTCGCCGTCAGTGCAATCCGCGGCACGTTGGGAAAGCGCTCGGCGATGACGGAGAGGCCGATATATTCCGGGCGGAAATCATGGCCCCATTGCGACACGCAGTGCGCCTCGTCGATGGCGAACAGCGCGATCCGGGCGCGGCCGAGCATCGCGAGGCAGCGCGGCGTCAGCAGGCGTTCCGGCGCGATGTAGAGCAGGTCGAGATCGCCTGACAGCAGCCGTTGCTCGACCTCGTTGGCCTCGTCCCACGACAGCGTCGAATTCAGCACCGCCGCCTTGACGCCGGCTTCCTGCAGGCCCGCGACCTGGTCGCGCATCAGCGCGATCAGCGGCGACACCACGATGCCGCAACCTTTGCGCAGCAGGGATGGCAATTGGTAGCACAGCGATTTGCCGCCGCCGGTGGGCATCAGCACCAGGCAATTGCCGCCCGATGTCACATGGCGGACGATTTGCTCCTGCGCGCCGCGAAACGCCGGCAGGCCGAACACCGAATTCAGGACGGAAAGCGCGTTTGGGGCGATGTCGGACTCGTGGGTGTGGGCGGTAGCGGGAGCGGACATGCGGCAGGTCTATTCCTGATTCGTCCGTCCCGTATATCAGACGCAGCGATAATCGCGCGGTCGCGTCCCCTGCCAAATGGGTGTAGGTTGATGCAGACTGCGGATCGTAAAGTTTGCCCCAGAGCTTTGCTCACGCAGTTCCAGAGATCGTCGAAAATTTCCTATGTCCTTCATCTTGCGTATGTTTTCATGGCTTCTGGGCCGTCGCCGCGGCTCCCGTCCGCGTTGGCACGCGGCCAATGAAAACGTCATGTCGAAGGCCCGCCCCCGCGGCACGAAGGCGACGAAGGCGCCCAAGTGGACGGTCATGGTCCATGTCATCGCGCACAATCCGCCGGTCACGCTGCTGGGACATCGGACCGCCCTCGAAGTCTGGAACCTGTCCGATCCCACGCGAGTCGCTTTCCTCTATCTGCAGCACGGCCGCCGGCTGCGGCTGCCGGCGCCGGCCGCCATCGTCGAATTCGGCAAAGCCGCGCGCCGGGCGCAATCGGCGGAGTGAGCGCTTCGCGATCCGCTTGACGGCGATGGCCCGAGCGGAGATGGTCCCGGCCCGATCTCTTCCTTCGAATGAAAGACCCTCCGCATGATCAAGCGTCTCGTCCCCGGCAAGCGTCTCAGCCAGGCCACCATCCATGGCAACACCGTCTATCTCGCCGGCCAGGTGCCGGACGACTACAGCGGCACTGTCGAGGCCCAGGCCGCGCAGGTGCTCGCCAAGATCGATGCGCTGCTGAAGGAAGCCGGCACCGACAAGTCGTCGATCCTGACCGCGACGGTGTGGCTGCCCAACATGGGCGATTTCGCCAGGTTCAACACGGTCTGGGATGCCTGGGTGCCGAAGGATGCCGCCCCCGCGCGCGCCTGCGTCGAGGCCCGGCTGGCCGATCCCTCGATCAAGGTCGAGATCGCCGTCATCGCCGCGATTTCCTGAAACATGCTTCCCGTCGCGATTGCGGTCGCCCCCAACGGCGGCCGCAAGGTCAAGGCCGATCATCCCGCCGTGCCGCTGACGCCGGCGGAACTCGCGGTCACCGCCGCGCGCAGCCATGAGGCGGGCGCGGCGATGATCCACGCCCACGTCCGCAACGCTGACGGCAGCCACCTGCTCGACGCCGATGCCTACAGAGCGGCGATTGCGGCGATCCGCGGCGCGGTCGGCGAAAAACTCGTGATCCAGATCACCAGCGAAGCACTCGGCAAATACAGTCCTGCCGAACAGCGCGCGGTGGTGCGCGACGTCATGCCGGAAGCAGCGTCGCTGGCACTGCGTGAACTGGTGCCCGATGCGGCCGAGGAGGGCGCATTCGCCGATCTGCTCGGCTGGATGAAGCGCGAGGCGGTGACGCCGCAGATCATTTTGTATGACGCGCAGGACGCCGCGCGCCTCGCGGATTTTCGCAAACGCGGCCTGGTGCCGTTCGAACGGCTGCCGGTGCTGTTCGTGCTCGGCCGCTACACCACGGGACAGACCTCGAGCCCGCGCGACCTGCTTCCCTTCGTCGATGCCACCGCGCCGGCTTTCGAGCACTGGAGCGTCTGCGCTTTCGGCGCACAGGAGACCGCCTGCGTCACTGCCGGCGCCTTGCTCGGCGGCCACATCCGCGTCGGCTTCGAGAACAATGAATTGCTGCCGGATGGCACGCGCGCCAGCGGCAACGAAGACCTTGTCGCCGCCGCCCGCCGCGCTATCGAGGCGGTTGGCCTCACGGCTGCGACGGCAGATGAACTCCGGTCAGCCACCGCCTAGGTTAACTCACGACGCTTGTCATTCCGGGATGCGCCAAGATGCGCATCGCAGATGCGCTCTTGGTGCAGGCCCGGAATCCATACCCCCTTCCGTGGTTATGGATTCCGGGCTCGCTCGCAGTTGGCGCTGCTCGCGCCCCGGAATGACGAGCTTTCTCGCTCAGTCGAACCACGGCCATTCCGCAGCACCCGGGTGCGTGACGGCGCCGCCGGGCGCTTGCCCGACCAGCCGGGCATATTTCGACAACGCGCCGGCGCGATGGCGCGGCGGTTTTGGCACCCACGCCGCCTTTCGCGCCGCCAATTCGGCGTCGTCGATCAGCAGATCCATTCGCCGCGCTGGCGCATCGATGCGAATCCGGTCGCCTTCGCGCACCAGCGAAAGCGGGCCGCCGATAAAGGCTTCCGGCGAGACGTAGCCGATGCACATGCCCCTCGTGGCGCCGGAGAAGCGCCCGTCGGTGATCAGCGCGACCTTCTCGCCCATGCCCTGGCCGTAGATTAAAGCGGTGACGCCGAGCATCTCGCGCATGCCGGGGCCGCCGACCGGGCCCTCGTTACGGATCACCAGCACGTCGCCTTCGCCGTAAGCGCGCTCGCGCACCGCCGCGACGCAGGCCTCTTCGTCCTCGAACACCCGCGCCTTGCCTTCGAACACCAGTTTCTTCAGGCCGGCGACCTTGATCACCGCGCCGTCCGGACAGAGATTGCCCTTCAGCACCGCGACGCCGCCATCCGGCATGATCGGCTTTGCGGCACTATAGATCACCTCCCCGTCGGCCTTGTTGGCGTTGCCATATTCTTCCGCGATGGTCTTGCCGGTGATGGTCAGGCAGCTGCCGTCGATATGGCCGCTCTCGATCAGCGCGCGCATCACCACCGCGGTGCCGCCGATGTCATGGACGTCCTTCGCGGTGTACTTGCCGCCGGGCCTGAGATTGCCGATCAGCGGCGTGCGCGCGAACACTTCGCCGACATCGTCGATGGTGAAGGGGATGCCGGCCTCGTTGGCGATCGCCGGCAGGTGCAAGGCGGCATTGGTCGATCCGCCGGTCGCGGCGACAATCGCTGCGCCATTCTCCAGCGACTTGCGCGTCACGAGCTCGCGCGGCAGCGGCCCGTGTCGCCGCAGCATCTCCATGATCAGGCGTCCGGCGCGCCGCGCATAGTGCGCGCGCTCGGCATAGACGCCGGGGATCATCGAGACGTTGGTAATCGTCAGCCCCATCGCCTCGGATACCATCGCCATGGTGTTGGCGGTGAACTGCCCGGCGCAGGCGCCGATGGTCGGCAGGCAGGCCCGCTCGATGCCCTCCAGCGTTTTCTCGTCGATCTCGCCGGTCATGTAGGAGCCGACCGCCTCGTAGGAATCCAGCACCGTGAGGGTCTTGCCCTCGAACTTGCCGGGCAATGAGCTGCCGCCATAGATGAAGATCGACGGCACGTTGCAGCGGACCATGCCCATCATCACGCCGGGCAGCGTCTTGTCGCAGCCGCCGAAGCCGATCAGCGCGTCATAGGCCAGACCGTGCACGACGGCCTCGATGGAGTCGGCGATGATCTCGCGCGACAGCAGCGAGAACTTCATGCCCTCGTGATTCATGCTGATGCCGTCGGAGACCGAGATGGTGGAGAATTCGCGCGGCGTGCCGCCGGCTTCCGAGATGCCGACCTTGGCGGCATCGACCTGGAAATCATGGGTCATGTTGCAGGGCGTCTGTTCGCCCTTCATGCTGACGACGCCGATCATCGGCTTGGCGATGGCCTCGTCGTCGAGGCCCATCGCCCGCATGAAGGCGCGGTGCGGCGCGCGATCGAGTCCATCCGTCGTCACGCGGGATCGCCACTTGTTCATCGGTTTGTCTTTCAGTTTCTTATTGAAGGTTTTGGAGTTTAGCTAAAGTCGCGTGCGAAATCCCGGCACGGCTTCCCCCGGTGTCGTCCCGGCGAACGCCGGGACCCATAACCCCCGATATCGGCGTTCAGGTAAGACCTCTACCACAGTGCCTAATGAGGTGACTGTGTTTATGGGTCCCGGCTTGCGCTCGCAAGCTCGCTTGCCGGGACGACAGTGACAGGACGTTACTGAATCGGCGCGACGATGGTCGGGTGCTTGAACTGCATGACGTCCATTTTCGGCAGCATGCCGGCGTCGGTATAGATGTCGAGCATCTTCTGCATCGCCGGGAAGTTAGGCGCCGCGCCGGGGTCGCGGGCGAAATCATTCTCCTTCAGCAGATAGGTCTCGAGCACCGGGATCGGCGCCTTGAGCGTTTCGTTGACCACCTTGAGGGTCTCGTCGCGGTTGGCCAGCGCCTTCTTCATGCCGAGGGTGAGGTCGGCGACATAGGCCTTGGCCAGTTCCGGATTCTTGTCGACGAAATCGGCGCGGCAGGCTTCGAGGATATGCACGATGTTCGGCATTTCCTCGGACAGCGAGAACAGTTTTCGGGTGCCGCCCTTGGCTTCCATGCGCGCGGCGAACGGCTGGTTCATGTTGATGGCATCGACACGGCCCTGGCGCAGCGCGTCTTCCGACGCCGCAAAGCCGATCTCGACCAGCTTGATGTCCTTCTCGGCATCGACGCCGTTCTTCTTCAGCAGCATCTTGAACGGCCCATAGGTGCCGCCGCCGATCACGGAGATGCCGACATTCTTGCCCTTGAGGTCGGCAATGGTCTTGATCGGGGAATCGTCCTTCACCGCCCAGTATACCGAGAAGCTGCCGGGCTTCTCGGAGACGTGCTGCGCGACGATGTAGGCTTTCAGATTGCCGCCGGTGACGCCGTTGGCCAGCGACAGCACGCCCTGCGTCGCGCAATCCAGCGCGCCGGCGGCCAGCGCCTGGGTCATCGGCGACGTGCCTTGGAATTGCGTCCATTCGATATTGTAGACCTTGCCGAGATTGCTGAATTCGGTTGGGCGCCGCATCATCCAGTATTTCGATTCCTCGGCGGGAATGGTCCAGCCGACGCGGATGGTGGGAATTGTCTGCGCGTGCGCTGCACCCGCACTGGCCAGCGCACCCGCCGCAATCGCGGCCGCCATCATCCATTTAGAAAATATCAGCGTCATGCCCGCTCACTCCGTTGATGATGACCAAAGCCAGCCATCGCAGCCCCGCAGGCCGGAAGCCTTTCATGCTTCAAACAATCAGGCAAGCGATCCGCGTGCCCAACAATCGTTCGGGTGCTGGCGCGACAAGCGGCAAATCCCGGGCAGATGATATCACCGTTGATGCGACGACAACCGCGGCGTAGACAGCGCCCAAGCGCGGCGGCGGCACGTCAGGGTTGTCGGTCCGGCGCATGAGAGAAAGAGATAACGGAGCAGCAATGGCGCAAGCAGCAGGACAGGAAACATTCGGCTATCTCGGCCTCGGCCTGATGGGGGTGCCGATGACGCGGCGGCTGCTCGATGCCGGCTATGACGTCACGGTATGGAATCGCTCGCCCGGCAAGGCTACGGCTCTGGTCGAGGCAGGCGCCAAGGCTGCGACCGCTCCGCACGAGGTTGCCGCGGCGGCCAGTATCATCTTCATGTGTCTCACCGATGCGTCTGCCGTGGAAAAAGTTGTGTTCGGCGCAGGCGGCCTCGCCAGCGTTCCGGGCGACGGAAAACTCGTCGTCGATTTTTCCTCGATCCATCCCGATGCGGCGCGCTCCATCGCGACGCGCCTGAAAGCCGCGAACGGCATGGCGTGGATCGATGCGCCGGTGTCGGGCGGCACCAAGGGCGCGGAGGAAGGCACGCTGGCGATCATGGCCGGCGGCAACGCCGCCGATGTCGAGCGGGTGCGGCCTTATATCCTGGCGATGGCTCGCGGCTTCACCCATATGGGCCCGACCGGAGCGGGGCAAACGACAAAACTCTGCAACCAGGTGATCGTCGGCTGCGCCATGGCGGTGCTGGCGGAAGCGACGCGCTTCGCCGTCAATGCCGGCATCGACGCAAAACGCTTGCCGGAAGCATTGGCCGGCGGCTTTGCCGATTCGATTCCGCTGCAATTGTTCGTGCCGCGGATGGCACAGGGCATTCACTCGCCGCCGCTCGGCCACATCGCGACGATGCTGAAGGATCTGGACACCGTGATCGACGTCGCGCAGGACACCGCGAGCCCGGTGCCGATGGCCGCACTTGCCGCGCAGCTGTTCCGGATGGCGGCGGCGACGCGCGGCGCCGATGCCGATGCGCTGGAGATCTACAAGCTGTCGGCGCCCAGGATTTGAAGGTTAAGCCATGAAGATTCTCGTCATCGGCGCCGCCGGCATGATCGGGCGCAAGTTGTGCGAACGCTTGCTGAAGGACGGCCGCGTCGGCGATGTGGATATCACGGAGTTGGTGATGGCCGATGCTGTCGCCGGCGATCTCGGCGCCGACGTTGCTTTTGCGCGCAATGCCGTCGTCGATCTCGCGCAGCCGGTTGCAGCAGCAAAACTGATAGCGCCGCGACCCGACCTGATCTTCCACCTTGCCGCCGTCGTCTCCGGCGAAGCCGAGCAGAATTTCGACAAGGGCTATGCGGTCAATCTCGACGGCACCCGCGCACTGTTCGAGGCGATCCGTGCTATCCACAATTACAAGCCGCGGATCGTCTACACTTCGTCGATCGCGGTGTTCGGTGCGCCGTACAACGGCACCATCGCCGACGATTTCTTTCACACGCCGCTGTCGAGCTATGGCACGCAGAAGGCGATCTGCGAATTGCTGCTCGCCGATTACACCCGCCGCGGCTTCTTCGACGGCGTCGGCATCCGGCTGCCGAACATCTGCGTGCGGCCCGGCAAACCCAATGCCGCGGCCTCCGGCTTCTTCTCCAACATCATCCGCGAACCGCTCGCCGGCCGCGAAGCGGTGTTGCCGGTGGCCGACAGTGTGGGACAAACCCACGCCAGCCCGCGCGCGACGGTGGAGTTCCTGCTGCACGGTGCCACGCTCGACGGCGAACAGCTCGGCGCCCGCCGCACGCTGATGATGCCCGGCGTTCCCGCGTCGATTGCCGAGCAGATCGAAGCGCTGCGCCGCGTTGCCGGCGATACCGTCGCCGCGCGCATCAAGCGCGTGCCGGACCCGGCCATCATGGCGATGGTCGCCGGTTGGCCCGCCAGCTTCGACACGCCGCGCGCGCTGGCGCTGGGCTTCAAGGCTGAACAAAGCTTCGATGCCATCATCCGCACCCATATCGAGGATGATCTCGGTGGCGCATTCGTTAGCTAGCCGCTAAGGATCAGCCATGGCGCGCGATATCATATTGGCAGCAGGCGGCATTGTCGTGCGGCGGGGCGAAACGCCGCTGTTCGCGGTGGTGTGCATGCGCAAGCGCGCAGACTGGGTGCTGCCGAAGGGCAAGCTCGATGCCGGCGAGACGCCGCGGGCGGCGGCGCAGCGCGAGGTGCTGGAAGAGACCGGCCACCACGCGTCGGTGGAGGAGTTTCTGGGCACGCTGGCCTATGGCGCCGGCGAGCGGACCAAGATCGTGCACTACTGGCGCATGGAAGCGGGCGTGGAGCCCAGCCGCGAACTGATGAAGGACGTCATCGCGGTCGAATGGCTGCCGCTCGATGACGCGCTGGCGCGGCTCAGCCGCAGCCACGAACAGGCCTTTCTCGCACAGGTCGGCCCGCTGGTGATCGCCTCGATAGAAGGCCGCTCGCGCGCCGCCAGCGAGGGTTCGATGGACTCGCGGCCCTATGTGGTCGCGCCCGAGCGCATCAAGAAGCCGAAACGTCTTTTTGAGAAGCTTTGGCGCTGGCTGAAGGGCTAGCCGTCGCCGTCACTTGATCGGCGGCCGCGGCCATTTCGCTTCGCCGCGCTCCATGACAAAGCGATAGTCGAGCGAGTACCACGGCGCGCTGACATCCGTCGCAGTGGGATGCGCTTCGTCGTGACGAACGAAATGCCCGATCAGCGCGGCGGTGACGCCGAATTGCACGTCGCTGTCGAGATGGACGTCGTCATCGGCATAGACCTGCGAGATGACAGTCTTGAAACCGGACTTGTAGATCAGCGCATGGACATGCGCCGGCCGATAAGGATGCCGGCTTTGCGCCGCGAGTAGCCGGCCGACCACGCCATCGGTGGGGATCGGATAGCCGGCCGGCTTGACCGAGCGAAACCAGAATTTTCCGTCGGCGTCGGTTTTGAACTTTCCGCGCAGGTTGAAGTTCTCCTGCGCCGGATCCTGGTTTTCATAGAGCCCGACCGGGGAGGAGTGCCAGATATCGACCTCGGCGTCCGCGACCGGCGCGCCGCTCTTGTCATGCACGACGGCGGTCATGAACAGCGCTGGCCCCGGTGTGTCCGAGCGCACGATCGATCCGCCGTTTTCAACACGTGGCGAATTCAGCCGCCAGAACGGCCCGAGCAGGCTTTGCGAGGTCTCAGTGGTGCCGCTGTCGCCATTGTTGAGCAGGCAGACCAGCGACGAGACGCCCAGCGATCCCGCCATCAGCACTGTTTCGTTGTGGCTCTCCGTGGTCAGCCGGCCCATTTCGTTGAGGATCGCCGTGGCGTCGCGAAACTCTTCTTCGGTCAGGCGGACGTCGCGGACGAAATCATGCAGGTGGCTGACCAGCGACAGCATGATCTGCCGCAGCCGCGGATTTTTCGTTTGCGCCATCACGTCGAGCACCGCCGGCGTGAGGTCTTGCTGTCGCGTGATGGTCATGGCGCACTCCCGGCGGCCGGACGCCGTTCATCGCGTCTTCGCATCACCGCAGCGGCAGTCCTAGCTGGGTTTTAGCGTGGCCTTCAAGAGGCGGGCCTACGCCCCGCGCACAATCACGCCGTACCAGCCGAGCCCCTTGTAGGTCTCGTAGCCCGGTGTGGCGTGGAACGCGACCAGCGTGCCGGAGCGGTCGTGGTAGAAGCCGCTGTGGCCGCCGTTCAGCGAAAGCGAAATGCGCTCGCTGAGCAGCCCCTGGCCGTCGGATGCCGCGATGACGCGGAAATTCGAGTCCACCAGCAGCACGCGGGTCTTGTCGTCGTCGACGCGGACGCCCTCGACGATGGCGCGGGCCTGCGCCTCCCAGTCGAAATGGATCGCCAGCACACCGATCGCGCGGCCATGGGCCTTGCCGCCTTCGCGCACGCTGGCGCAATAGGTCGCGACCTGGGCATTGCCGAGCAGCGGCTGCCGCTCGACATCGCCGGCGGTGTAGTCGTCGCCGGAACGCAGCGCGCGGGCGTCGCGAAACCATGGGGTGCCGGCGACGTTCTGGCCCTTGACGTTGAAGCGGTCGGCACGGCCGCTGGCCAGCACGTTGCCGTTGAGGTCGCACAGCCACAGATCAAGATAGACGGTGTAGGCGCCGAGGATCACCGCGAGGCGCTCCGAGACATGCGCGACGGTGACATCGGAAGGCGCGGCGGCGCAGTCGACAACGGCGGAATCCGTCGCCCACCAGCGCACGTCGCAGGTCCGCTCATAGAGATTGCGGTCGATCAGTTCGATGGCGTTGAGCGACAGGTCGACCATGCGTTCGCCGCGCGAGCGCTCGGTCATCTTGTCGATTGATTGCATCAGGCTGCCGGTGCGCTTGGTCAGCTGTGTCTCAAGCTCACGGGCGATGGTCTCGACCTGCTGGCCGACATTGCGTACCTCCTGCGCCACCACGGCAAAGCCCGCGCCTTGCGCGCCGGCGCGCGAGCTTTCGATCAGCGCGTTCAGCGCCAGCATCTTCATCTGGTTGGTGATGTGCTGGATCGACTTGGTCTTCTCGCAGGCGATCTGGTTGACCTCGGCGGTCAGCCGCGCGATCAGCGCCGAGATGTCGGAGGCGTCCTCGGCATCTTCAGCCGCCGGCGCGGTCGTCCTCGCCAGGTTGCTGTTGCGATCCATCGCCAAGACCATCGCGCATCCCTCTGCAAATCGCTTCGTTCAACCGGCTACAGAGCGCGCAACGCGCCCGGATAGCTAATTAGATACCGGTTCCGTTATCGCCGATCATGGCTAACAGGAGCTTAATTTTCCGCTAGGCGGAGTACGGCTGACCTGCACGAAATGTCGGCAGGTGCGCGAAAAGCCGCAGCTACGGCGATGCGTGTCCACATTCCATTGTACATATGGAGGTTGTGCCGCGGATATTGTCCTTGCTAGTTTCCGCGCTTGGTGTCCCGTCACTCCGCTGTGGTATCTACATGAAATCTTGCGGTTTCCCGCTGCGATGCCATATCGGATTTTTCCGTTCCAAGACCGAGATTGAGTGACCTATGACCGACACCACGACCACCTCCGCACCGATATCGCAGCCATTCCAGGCCGAGGTCGCCGAATTGCTGCACTTGATGGTGCACTCGGTCTATTCCGAGACCGACATCTTCCTGCGCGAGCTGATCTCGAACGCCTCCGACGCCTGCGACAAGCTGCGCTACGAGGCGATCGCGAACCCGGGCCTGATCGCCGATGGCGCGCAGCCGCAAATCACCATCGTTCCGGACAAGGCCGTCAACACGCTGTCGGTTGTTGACACCGGCATCGGCATGGACCGCCAGGAGCTGATCGAGAATCTCGGCACCATCGCCCGTTCCGGCACCAAGTCGTTCCTGTCGCGCCTCACCGAAGCCAAGGACGGCGCCGGGTTGATCGGCCAGTTCGGCGTCGGCTTCTATGCCGCCTTCATGGTCGCCGAGAAGATCGTCGTCACCAGCCGCCGCGCCGGCAGCCATGACGCGTTTACGTGGACGTCGTCCGGTGGTTCCGGTTTCGAGATCGCGCAGCTCGAGGATGGCATGAGCGTGCCGGCTGGCACACGGATCGACCTGCACCTGAAGGCCGACGCGGCGAAGTATCTGGAAGCCCACGAGATCGAGCGCATCGTCGGCGCCTATTCCGACAACATCCAGTTCCCGATCCTGCTGAAGCCGGAGGAGGGCGAGCCGCGTCAGGTCAATTCCGCCAGCGCGCTGTGGCAGCGCTCGAAATCGGAGCTGACGCCGGAGGACTACAGCAAGGCCTACAAGTCGATCGCCCATGCCTTCGACGAGCCGGCGATGACGCTGCACTACCGCGCCGAGGGCCGCTATTCCTACGCCGTGCTGCTGTTCGCGCCCTCGACCAAGCCGTTCGATCTGTTCGAGCCGTCGCGCAAGGGCAAGGTCAAGCTCTATGTCCGCCGCGTCTTCATTACCGACGACGCTGACCTGCTGCCGACCTACCTGCGCTTCATCCGCGGCGTGGTCGACAGCGAGGACCTGCCGCTGAACCTGTCGCGCGAGATGCTGCAGAACAATCCACAGCTGACGCAGATCAGGAAAGCCGTCACCACCCGCGTGGTCGGCGAACTGGACAGCCTGAGCGAGAAGGAGCCGGAAACCTTCGCAAAAATCTGGGACGCGTTCGGCCCGGTGATCAAGGAAGGCCTTTATGAAGATTACGAGCGCCGCGAAAAGCTGCTGGCGCTGTCGCGCTTCACCACCACCTCCGGCGAGAAGCGTTCGCTGAAGCAGTACGTCGCGGACCTCAAGCCGAACCAGACCGAGATCTATTATCTCGTCGGTGACAGCATCGACCGCCTGAAGTCGAATCCGAAGCTGGAAGCGGCGAAGTCGCGCGGCATCGAGGTGCTGCTGCTCACCGATCCCGTCGATGCGTTCTGGACCTCGGCTCCCACGGATTTCGAGGGCAAGCCGCTGAAGTCGCTGAGCCAGGGCGACCTCAACCTCGACCTGATCCCGCGCGTCGATGAAGACAGCAAGGACGACGCCAAGCCGGAGACCGACGAGGCTGCGACCATTGCCGTCATCAAGGACTCCCTTGGCGATCGAGTTTCCGACGTGAAGGCCTCGACGCGGCTCACCACGTCGGCGTCCTGCCTCGTCGCCGGCGGCCATGGCCCCGATCGCGAACTCGAACGCATGCTGGCGATGCAGAATCGCGGCGCCGGCACCAAGCCGATCCTCGAGATCAACCTGCGTCATCCCCTCGTTGCCGCCATCGCCCAAGCGGACAAGGCTGCCGGTGGCGATGCCGCCGACCTCTCGTTCCTGCTGCTGGAGCAGGCGCAGATCCTCGACGGTGAACTGCCGGAAGACCCGGCGGCGTTCGCGAGCCGGCTCAATCGGCTGGTGCTGCGGGGGATGTAACCTCCGTTTCAGAAGTCATGAATCCGTCGCACCACGCGCACGGACCTAACCTCTCCCCGCAAGCGGGGCGAGGGAGCGCGCTGCCGATGGCGGCTCAAGGCAGGCAACGATCGTTGATCAGCTACGCCGAAAGATTAGCTGGGCATCCGCAACATTCTAAAATAGCTTCCCGCCAACATTAAAAAACATCGGGAGGCTATGTATGAAATTCGCGCACTTGTCGTCGGCTGTTGCGGTTTGCAGCCTGTTCCTCGCCGCGCCGGTTGCGGCGCAGGGCGTCAAGATCGGCATCCTCAACGACCAATCCGGCGTCTACGCCGACTACGGCGGCAAGTGGTCGCTCGAAGCCGCGAAAATGGCGATCGAGGATTTCGGCGGCAGCGTACTCGGTCAGAAGATCGAGATCGTCAGCGCGGATCACCAGAACAAGCCCGATCTGGGCGCCAGTATTGCGCGCAAATGGTACGATGTCGACGGCGTCGACATGATCACCGAACTGACGACATCGTCGGTCGCGCTCGCCGTGCAGGAACTTTCGAAGGAAAAGAAGAAGATCGACATCGTCGTCGGCGCCGCGACCTCGCGGATCACAGGCGACGCCTGTCAGCCCTATGGTTTCCACTGGGCCTACGACACCCACGCCCTCGCAATCGGCACCGGCGGCGCGCTGGTGGAAACCGGCGGCGATACCTGGTTCTTTCTCACCGCCGACTACGCCTTCGGTTATGCCCTTGAAAAGGATACCGCCGAGATCGTCCTTGCCAAGGGCGGCAAGGTGCTGGGTGCCGTACGCCATCCGCTGAACTCGTCGGACTTCTCGTCATTCCTGCTGCAGGCGCAGAGCTCAAAGGCGAAGATCGTCGGTCTCGCCAATGCCGGACTTGATACTGCCAACTCGATCAAGCAGGCCGCGGAATTCGGCATCGTCGCCGGCGGCCAGAAACTCGCGGGCCTGCTGCTGACGCTGGCGGAGGTCCACGGCCTCGGGCTGCAGGCCGCACAGGGTCTCGTGCTCACCGAAGGCTATTACTGGGACCGCGACGGCAAATCGCGTGAATTCGCCGAGCGCTTCTTCAAGCGCACCCAGCGGATGCCCAACATGATCCAGGCCGGCACCTATTCGGCGACGCTGTCCTATCTCAAGGCGGTCAAGGCCGCAGGTTCCAAGGACACCGAAGCCGTCGCCAAAAAGCTGAAGGAACTGCCGGTCGATGACGCCTTCGCCCAGGGCGGCAAGGTGCTCGCCAACGGCCGCATGGTTCACGACCTCTATCTGTTCGAGGTCAAGAAGCCTTCGGAATCCAAGAAGCAGTGGGACTACTACAAGATGCTCGCCACCGTCCCCGGCGACAAGGCGTTCCCCACCGCGGCGGAGAGTGGCTGCCCGCTGACGAAGTAGGCGAAGGACGTGGGAGCACGCAAGCCTTTCCCCCTGTCGTCCCGGCTTGCGCTCGCAAGCTCGCTTGCCGGGACGACATGTGGAGAGGTTTCGCTCCTCAATACCCCGTCATCTCCAGATAACCGACGCCGCTGTGGCTGCCTTTGAAGGCGATCGGGCCTTCCCAATAGGGAAAGCTGGTGCCCATCCAGCTCTGCGCATTGAGCGGCGTGGTCTCGATCGCCAGGCCGCGCGCGGCAATGCCCACGCGCCATGCGGTCGGTATCTTGCGGCCCGCGACCTCGGTCGTCGTTGTCGGCGTCATGATGATTTCGCCTGATGCGATTTGCTCGGATCTGCCGTCCTGCGAAATCCAGTTGCCGGAAAAGTAATTCTCGCCGCCGCTTTGCCGCAGCCGGAACAGCATCAGTTTCTCGCCGGATTCCAGATGCAGCGAGAGCCAGTCCCAGCCGGTCTGGTCGGAGGCCAGCGGCTGGCTGCTGTATTCGCGGTCCATCCACGCCCGGCCGCTCACCGCGACGGGCTTGTCGTCGATGGTGATACTGCCGGTCGCCGTGAAATACGGCTGGCTGTAGTAATACGACGCCTGGCCGCGTTCGGATTTCTTGCTGAAGCCGGCGTCGCCCTGCAGCACCAATGGCTGCCGGGCCTCGAGGCGGAGCTTGTAATTGAAATCCGCGCCTGACGCCGACACCTCCAGCGGTGCAATGGTCGCATCGTCAAAACCATCAAGCCCGCGCATCTCCCAGGCATCGATCCAGGCGCGGAACGGCGTCGCGGTGACGCCGGCCTGGCCGACGCCGCCGCGGGCAAAGGCTTCGCTGTAGCGATGTGTGTCGGCTGACGTCACCGCGGCATGGCCCATCCAGATCTGCTGATTGGCCCAGCCATCCCTCTGCACGCCCGGCGCGATCGCCTGGCGAAACAAGGTCCATTGCGCGCCATAGGCCGCGCCTTTGGCATCCCCGAGATTCGCGGTGAGGTACCACCACTCGATGCGATAGTCGGGATGCGGGCCGTGATCGGCGGGGAAGGTCAGCGCGCGGCCGGGCACGACGGTGGCAAAGCCGTCGGCGTCGTGGCCCAATCCCGCAAAACCTTGCGCCCACGCGCGCGGGCCGCCGAGGCCGAGCCAAGCGAGCCCGCCGGCAAACGCGCGACGCGTGATCGGTCTACCGTTCATCGGCAAACACCTTCACCAGCTTTGCGGGTTGCATCCGCAATAGCTTTAAGATCGGCAGCAGCGCGGCCAGCAGCGACGCCAGCATCGCCACCCCCAGCAGTTCGATCAGCTGCAGCGGAAACACATGGAATGGCAGTCGCCAGCCGAACGCTTTGACGTTCACCACCGCGATCAGGCACCACGCCACCAGCAGGCCCAGCGGCAGCGCCAGCAGCGCGGTGATCAGCGCCACCGACAGGGTCTTCAACAACTCGATTCCGGCGAGCCGCCGCCTGTTGATGCCGATCGCCCATAGCGGCGCCAGTTGCGGCAACCGCGAATTGCTTAAAGTCAGCAGGCTGGTCAGCAGCGCCACGCCGGCGACGCCGAGGGTGAAGGCGTTCAGCGCTGCGGTCACCGCGAAGGTGCGGTTGAAGATGCGCAACGATTCAGCTTTGACCGTCGCCTGGTCGGCGAGGTTGCGGCCGTCGAGGCCGAATTTGCCTTGGATCGCGGCGATCAGTGCCGGCACCGCCGAAGGCTGCACCCGCAGGCCCATGCGGGTCTGCGAAATGTCCGGAAACCGCTTCACCAGCGCATCGATGGCGATGGCGATTTGGCCCTTCGGATTGCCGTAGTCGGCATAGATGCCGACCACGTCGAGCGGCCAGTTGCCTGATGGCACCGGCAGCTCAAAGCGGCCGTCGATGCCGAGCTTCAGCCGTCGCGCCAGTTGCTCGCTGATCAGCGCGGCGTCGCCGGCATGCACGCGATCCCAGGCATCCTTCGTCGCCTCCAGCAGCGGCCATTGATCCCTGTACGTCGCGTGATCGGCTAACCCCAGCACTTCCACCGGCAGGCCATTGAGCTGCACGTCGGTGCGGCTGCCCGGCAGCACCGCCTGCACCTCCGGGCGCTGCTTCAGCCAGTCCCTGATCTCCACCGCCTGCGCCTCGCTTGACGCATTGAGATAGATCTCCGCCGCAAGCCGGCCGTTAAGCCAGCCCGTAAACGTCCGGCTGAAACTCTCCACCATGGTGCCGACGCCGACATTCACCGCCAGCGCCAGCAACAGCGCCATCAAGGCGAGCGACAATCCCGAGAGCTGCAGGCGGCTGTCGGCCCAGAACCATTTTGTCAGCAGCCGCCGCGTGCCGCGCTCGCCCGCCGCCAGCACGCCGCCGAGGATCACCGGCAATGCCAGTGCCGCGCCAAGCAGCAGTGCCGCCAGCACCACAAATCCCGCGATCAGGGAATCGCCGAGCCACAGCACGCCGGCGGCGCCCACCAGCACGATCGCCGCCCCCGCGCCCTGCAATTTCAGCCAGCGATGCTGCGCTTGTTGCCAGGCATAGGGCTGCGCTGTCGCCAGCAATGGCAGCCGCACGGCCTTCAGCAGGCTCGATGTCGCGGCCAGCAGCGCGCCGATCACCGAGATCGCAAGTCCCGCCAGCCACCATTCCGGCTTCAGCGTCAGCTGGCCCGGTATCGTCGCGCCATAGAGCCCGCGCAGGCTCGCCGCGACATCGGGCAGCAGCGCCGCCGCGATCAGATAGCCGCAGACCAGACCGATCAATCCCGCGACAACGGCGATCGATACCAGCTCGATCAGCAGCACCGCATTGAGTTGCCGCGCCGAGACACCGCAGGCACGCAGCGTGCGCAGCATCGGCAGCCGTTGTTCGAAGCCGAGCCCGATGGCGGAGTTGACGATGAACAGGCCGACGAAGAACGACAACAACCCGAAGGCGGTGAGGTTAAGATGAAAACTGTCGGTGAGCCGTTCGAGATCGGTCTCGGCGTCGGGCTCGACGAGACGGAGCTGATTGCCAACAACGCTCTCCAGTGCCGCGCGCGGCGCTTTGGCCTTGCCGATCAGCAGCCGCGAAATCTGGTCCGGCATTTTCAGCAGCCGCTGTGCGATGCCGATATCGACCACCAGTACGCCCTGCACCAGTTGCGGCTGCACCCGCAAGGGCGGCAGCGCCCGCGCGGTATCGATATCAGGCGTTGCGCCCTCAATGAGGCCGAGATCGGCCAATGTCTCCGGCGCCAGCAGCGTCTGCCCCGGCGGCGTGATGAACGACTGCACGCCTCCCTTGCCGATTTCGGCCGTCGACGTCGCTTCCACCGGCAGCGTCACCGGCTCGATACCAAGCAGGCGCACCGAACGTCCGCCGATCTGGACTCGGCCTTCCAGCATGGGCGACACCGGCCACCCCGCGCGGCGCAGATCGACGAACAGTCGTTGCGAAAACGTCGGGCGATCGCGGCCGACCAGCATCGCGGTGCGCGCGCCGCCAAAGGTCGCCGCGGCGCGATCGTAGCTGGCGCGGGCCTGCTGGTTGAGCGCCTGCACGCCGCTCCACAGCGCAGTGGCGGCGATCAGCCCTACCAGCAAGGTGGCGAGCTGCATCGGGTGCCGGCGCCAGTGGCTCAGCAGCACCGCGAGGATCCACAGCGCGCGTCTCACTGGATCAGCCCGGCATGTAGTTGCACCTGGCGGTCGAGCGTGGCCGCCAGCCGCGTGCTGTGCGTCACCATCAGGAAACCGCAGCCGGTGCGCGCCACCAGATCGCGCGCGAGACTCAGCACATTGTCCGCGGTTTCCTCGTCGAGATTGCCGGTGGGCTCATCGGCGAGCAGCAATAAGGGCCTCGACGCCAGCGCGCGGCCAATCGCGACGCGTTGTTGCTGGCCGCCGGAGAGCTGTTCGGGGTAGCGCTTCAGCAGCGCGCCAAGCCCGAGTCGCTCGATCAGTTCGGTCTGCCAGACAAGATCATGCCGCCCGGAGATGCGCGCCTGGAAGGCGAGGTTGTCGGCGACGCTGAGACTCGGGATCAGGTTGAACTGCTGGAACACCAGGCCGAGCCGGTCGCGCCGCAGCATGGCGCGGCCGGAATCCGACAGGCCGGTGATCAGCACGTCTTCGAGTTTCACCTCGCCGCCGTCGGCCTGGTCGAGCCCGGCGATCAGATGCAGCAGCGTGCTCTTGCCGCTGCCGGATTCGCCGGTCAGCGCCACGCTTTCACCGGCGGCGACGTTGAGATCGACGCCGCGCAGCACCGCGACCTGTTCCTGCGCCGAGCGATAGGATTTTGTGAGGTTTCGAACGGTGAGCATGCTGGGCCACTGTAGCAGACTCTCTCGGTGTCGTCCCCGCGAAGGCGGGGACCCATAATCACCGTCTTCCATATTGACGGAAGCCGCTTGCCCCGCGCCGACAGCGGGTATGGATCCCGGATCAGCGTTCGCTAACGCTCACTTGTCCGGGACGACAGGCCAGGCCTGCGCTCTGACACCAGCGCCAGCAGCACTGTCGCCGCCATGAACGCGGCGGAAGCGCCGAATACCCAGTGCGGCAAGGCGTGGTCCATCAGCCAGCCGAACAGCAGCGGGCTGAGGATGCCGCCGAAATTGAAGCCGGTGGAGACGATGCCGAAGGCGCGGCCGGCGGCGCCTGCAGGCGCGGCGTTGCGCACCAGCATGTCGCGCGACGGCACGATCACGCCGCTGAGGAAACCGGCCACCGCCATGGTGATGGTCAGTGCCAGCTCCGGCAGCGTCACCGAGGCGATCGCGAACACAATCAATGCATTGACCGCGAAGCACGCCGCGGCGATCTGGCCGTGGCGCTCGGTGCGGTCGGCGAGCACGCCGCCGGCCAGCACGCCGATCGCGCTGGAGCCGAGAAACGCGGTCAGCGCGATATTGGCGGCGGAGAGCGAACTGCCATAACCGCTCATCAGCGCGACGATGCCAAAGCTGTTGATGCCGTTTTGCGACAGGCTCAGCAGCGTGAAGAACACCGTCAGCAGAATGATCGCAGGCGTCATCATGCTGACTTTCGGCGCCGGCGCGCCACCGGCGTCGTAATCCCGCATCGCGCCAGCATCGGGAAGCCCGACCACGATCAGCAGCAGCGCTACCGCAAGTCCGATGCAACCTGCGGCGATCAGCGCACCTGTCCCGCCAATGCCGGCGATCAGCGCCGCCATGATCGCCGGAGCGACCGCGCCGCCGAGAAAGCCGGCAAAGCTGTGGATCGAAAACGCCCGGCCCATCCGCGCCTCATCCATGTGGGCGGAGAGGATCGCGTAGTCGGCGGGATGATAGACGCTGTTGGCGAGGCCGAGCAGCGCGGCGCAGCCGATCAGGGAAGCGTAGCTGAGATGCAGGCCGAGCAGGATCAGCGCGCAGCCGCCGAGCGTCATGCCGAGGATCAGGATCTTTCGCGCGCCGATGCGGTCGACCAGATAGCCGATCGGCGCCTGGGTCAGGCCGGAGACCACGGCAAAGGTGGTCAGCGCGAAGCCGAGTTCGATATAGCCGACGCCGAGTTGCGCCTTCAGGAACGGGAACAGCATTGGCAGCACGAAGATGTGGAAATGGCTGACCCAATGCGCGGTCGAGATCGCACCGAGCGTACGCAATGCCGAATCCGCCGGGACATCGTGTGTTGCGGCCGGAATATCGACCATTCTCAATTTCCGCCCGTTTCTTGTTTGCTGCAGCCCAACCAGCGAGGTTCGCTACCCCTAGGGCCGCAGCCGGTGCTTGTCTATGAGCGCTGCGGCATGCAGCCGTTGCGGCCCATGCAGGGCGGCGGCGTGCGGCTTTTCCGCCCGCGACAAATGCCCGGCAATGCGAAATGATTGGGCATGACGACGTCCCGCTACATTTTTAAGCCGCTGCGAATCCTGCTGTCGGAGGGCACCAGCACCTCGGCGCGGGAGGTGGTCACCGTGCTCGGTCTGGCCGGTCATGCGGTCGAGATTTGCGATCCTGAAACCCATGGCCTGACACGGTTCTCCCGCTTCGTGCGGAAATATCATCGCTGCCCTCCGCTGCGCGATGATCCCGTGGGCTTCCTGCGTTTCGTCGAGCAACTGTTGGCGCGAGAGCGCTTCGACGTGCTGCTGCCGATTCACGAGCAGGGATTTTTATTTGCAAAGGTGCAGGGGCGGCTCGGGGCCAAGGTCGGCCTGGCGCTGCCGGGCTTTGAGGATTATCGCATCGCGCACAGCAAGGCCGGTTTTAGCCGCGTGCTCGATCGGCTCGGCCTGCCGCAGCCGGAAACACGCATCGTCACGTCGGCCGATGAAATCCGCAACGCGAGTAGCTTTCCCTGCGTGATCAAGACCGCGATCGGCACCGCCAGCCGCGGCGTCTGGATGGTGCGCGACGAGGCCGATCTGACACGTGCGTTGCAGGAGCTGGAGTCCGGCGATGGTTTTGCCGGGGAGGTGCTGGTGCAGGCGCTGGTCGCAGGTGCCACCGAGAAGGTGCAGGCGGTGTTCTGCCGCGGCGCGTTGACCGGCTTTCATGCGTATCGCCAGATCGCGGGCGGGGCCGGCGGCGGCGACGCCATCAAGCAGAGCGTGCGGCGCGACCGCGTCCGCGCCGATCTCGCGGCGATCGGAAGTCATCTCGCCTGGCACGGCGCGTTGTCGATCGATTTCATCATGCCGGAGGAGGGTAGCGGGCCGTTCTATATCGATTGCAATCCGCGGCTGGTCGAGCCGATGAGCGCGTGGCTCGCCGGCGTCGATCTGGTCGATCTGCTGCTGCGGGTCTCGCTGGGTGAAACGCCAGCGGTCGCGTCGGAGAGCCGCGAGAATGTCACAACGCATCAGGCGATGCAGGCGCTGCTCGGCTGCGCGCAACGCGGCGGCACCCGGCGCGCTCTCCTGCGCGCATGCCGCGACCTGTTAGGCCATCGCGGTCCCTATCTCGGCAGCGTCGAGGAACTGACCCCGGTGCGCCTCGACTGGGTCAGCGCCGTGCCATTGGCGATCACGGCGTTGCTGCTGCTGGCATCGCCGAAGCTGGCGCATCCATTGGCAAAGCGCGGCTGGGGCGCGCATCTGCTCGACATCACCAGCCTGCGCAAGATCGAGCGGGAAATTTCGCCTGCGCCGTAGCCCGGACGCAGCGAAACGCCATCCGGGATTTGCGCCACGATGCAGGTTCTCCTTTGTCATTCCCCCACACCTCCCTTGTCATTCCGGGACGCGCACTTGCGCGGGCCCGGAATCCATAACCACGACCGTCGAGAATATGGATTCCGGGCTCGTGCATTCAGCGCCGGATGGCGCCGAATGCACGCCCCGGAATGACGAGGGTGGATGTGGAAGAAAAAATTCACCCCCCGTTGACAACAATCCTAATTGGATTGTAGTCCGCACATCCCGTCCCACTGAGAGGGGCGTATCGCGATCGTCACGGACGCGGGGAGAGCGCGAGATAGACCGACAAACACCGCGTGCGGAACGCCGGGAGTTCTCGGTGGATCCGGAATCCCGGGCGCGCTTGTTCTACCCCATTTGCGCACGGGCCATGGGTGCATCGGGCACCCGCGCGTTCCGCACAGCCCTCTTAAGAGGGCGGGGAATGCTCACACCCCGGGCGCGCAAGCGTCGCGGGAATAGAAAGCTGTTTGCGCTGTTTGAAATTCGAATCCGAGGCGGAATGAAGAGTGGCGCACACGCCGCCATCAACCGCCATCACCCGCTTCGTCATCGCGGTCGCGTTTAGGCGTGGCGATGTCGCCATCTTCCTCGTCATCCTCCGGCGGCTGTGGCGGTAACGGTTTTTTGCCGTCGTCCTTGATCGGCTTGTCGCCCGCAGTCCTGCCAACTCGTCCGTTCATCGTTCCGTACCTGTCTGAAATCGCTCGTATCGACCTCAATCTGACCGAGATTGCAGCGGATAATGCCGCGATCCCGCAATTGTCCCTGCCTTTTCCCCCTGTTCCGTGTAAACGGGGGGCGAAATCCACGTAATCCTACACGTAATTCTACCTTCCGGAGTGACGATGAAAAAGCCGAAGATCGAAATGGACGAACCGCAGGCGCGCAAGATCGTTCGGGCCGACAGGGCGCCGACCGAGGGCTATTCGCTGGTGGTGGATGGCCATTTCAAGTCGCATCACGACACGGTGGAAGCCGCGGAAGAAGCCGGCATGAAGCTGAAAAACGCCTACCAGATGCTGCAGATCCAGGTCTACGATTCCGCGACCAAGACCCGCACCATGATCGAATGGCCGGCGCCGACGGCGGCCTGATCCCGCCTCACGTGCGGCGGCCGCCGCTCTGCTGACCGGCGAGCCAGGCGGCCAGCGCTGGGGTTTTCTCCGCAGACTTCTTGCCGGGCTTCGCCGCGGCCTTCTTCTTGACCGGGGCGGGCGGTGCCGCGGCTTCGCGGGCGAGGCGCTGCGCCCGCAGCCGGGCCATGTTGTCGGTCACGGCCTTGGCGGCGGCGTCGCGCTCGGCCTTGGCGGTTTTTTCGTCGTCTTTTGACATCAGGTTGTTTTCTTCTTCTTGACCGTCTTGGTCTTGGGTTCGATGGGTTTGGCGAGGTCTTCAGCTTCCTTGGCCAGCCGCGCCGCGCGTAGCGTCTCGGTGCGCTTGCGAATCGCAATATCCGCCGCGGCAATTTCAGCCATTGCCTTGATCCCTTCGGTTTCCTGCGCCAGCTTGCGATTCAGCCGGATCTCTTTCATCTCGGCGGGGGTTTTCGGTTCCGGTTCGGTATCCATGATGGCCTCAAAATTGGCCGTGCGTCGTGCGCTTCGGCTATTGCTGCGCCAATCCTACCATGAAACGTCCGGGCAAAGGCACCCCGATGGTCACTAACGGACGTTGCGGCCATGCGCTTCGGGTCGCAAAACGGTGTTTTCCCGTCCAATACGGCCGATGTTGCGCCATTCGCGGCTTCCTGAGACAATCCGCGGGATAACACGGACCGCATCCCCGCAATGATCCGCACGCTTTTCGACGACGGCGCCGACAATCTGCGCGGCCGCACCATCGCCATCTACGCCATCCTGATACCGGCAAACCTGCTGGCCTGGCTCTGGGCGCTGCTCGCGTTTCGCGACCAGCCAGTGCTGCTGGGCACCGCGCTGCTCGCTTACACGTTCGGGCTGCGCCACGCCGTCGATGCCGACCACATTGCCGCCATCGACAATGTGACGCGCAAGCTGATGCAATCGGGCAAACGCCCGCTGTCGGTTGGCTTCTTCTTCGCGCTCGGCCATTCCACCGTGGTGGTGGTGGCCTCGCTCTTCGTGGCGCTGGCGGTATCGGCGCTGCAGTCGAAATTCGAAGGTTTTCGCGAGGTCGGCGGGCTGATTGGCACCAGCGTGTCGGCGTTCTTCCTGCTCGCAGTGGCGGTCGCCAATATCTTCATCCTGCTGTCGGTGTTCCGGCTGTTCAAGGCGGTGAAACGCGGCGAGCGCTTCATCGAGGAGGATCTCAACGTGCTGCTGTCGCAGCGCGGCTTCATCGGCCGCCTGCTGCGTTCGCTGTTCGGCATCATCTCGAAGAGCTGGCACATGTACCCGCTCGGCATCCTGTTCGGCCTGGGTTTCGACACCGCGACCGAAATCGCGTTGCTCGGCATTTCCGCCGCGCAGGGCGCCGAGGGCATGTCGATGTGGTCGATCCTGGTGTTTCCGGCATTGTTCACCGCCGGCATGTCGCTGGTCGATACCACCGATGCGGTGCTGATGGTGCGCGCCTATGGCTGGGCCTTCATCAAGCCGATCCGCAAGCTGTACTACAACATGACCATCACATTGGTCTCGGTCATCGTGGCGCTGGTGATCGGTGGCGTCGAGGCGCTCGGCCTGATCGGGAGGAAGTTCGATCTGTCAGGCAGCTTCTGGCACGCGGTCGAGGCGCTTAACGAGAATTTCGGCGCGCTCGGCTACCTGATCATCGCGATCTTCATCCTGAGCTGGATGATCTCGGTGATCGTCTACCGGCTGAAGGGCTATGACGATATCGAGGTCCGCGTCCACGAGGCGTGACGAAACCCGCTATTTGCCCGTCATCTTCTCCAGCGCGGCGCGTTTCCACAGATCCCAGGCGCGGCCGTGAATTTGGTCGATCACCGCCAGCGTCTTCTGACTCTCGTCGGGCGCCATGAAGGTGACCGGCCCGCCGAGCGACATCGCCTGCATCTGCAGCTGCGCATTGACGTTGCTGTAATGCGCGCGGAACACCGCCATCGGCACGGTCGCCGCGACGACGACGCTGCCATGGCCGCGCATCAGCGCGACGTTGCGGTCGCCGAGCGTGGCCGCCAGCGCCTTGCCGAGCTGCGCGTTGCTCACCAGCATATTGGTTATCCCGCCGGGATCGCGGATTTCGAACACCGGCACCTCGGGTGACAGAAACGCGCCAAGATGAAACACCGGCCGCAGCGGCACGCTGGAGACGCTGAAGGGAATCACGCCGGGCGAATGGGTGTGGACGATGGCCTTGACGTCGGGCCGGGCCTTGTAGATTTCGCCGTGGATGAAGCGCTCGAGAAAGCTGGCGCGGCCCTTCGCATCGACGGGATTGGAATCGAGGTCGTATTCCATGATGTCGTCGGCCACGACCAAAGCTGGCGCGACCGAGCGGCCCATCAGATAGCGGTTCGGATTGGTCGGATGCCGCATGCTGACATGGCCGAAACCGTCGATCACGTTGAGGTCGGTCAGCACCCGGTTGGCGAGTACCAGATCCTGCATCAAGGCGGGATCGACCGGACCGCCGGAAGCAGGCGCGGCCGTCTGCGCATTCGCGGGCTGCAAGGCCGCGGCGAACAGCAGCGATAACAGCACGACGGATTGACGAAATCGCATTACGTTTCCCCCTCACGAGGCGGATGGATCCGCTCATGGTGTTTTCATGTCAGCCTGCAACGACCGGGCCGCCGGCTTTCTTCCACGCATCGATGCCGCCGTCGAGATGGGCGGCATTGCTGAGCCCCGCAGCCTTCGCGGCCTTGACCGCCATCGCCGAGCGTTCGCCGAACGCGCAGAAGAACACGATGCGGCGGCCCGTCGCAGTGGCGACTTCGCGCAGCATGCCGCCCGGCTGCAGGCTGTCGCCGATCGACGGGTAGGGCGCATGCAGCGCGCCGGCCAGCACGCCGTGCTTGGCGCGCTCGTCGGCCTCGCGCAGATCGACCAATAAAATGTCGGGATCGCCGAGCCGCGCCATCGCGTCACGGGCGGAGAGCGCCAGCCCCTGCTTGGCCAGATCGTCCTGCTTCAGGCCGACATGCATGTTGGCCGGCATCACTACGTCCATCAGCTTGGGATTCGGCAGGTTCAGATTGTTCATCAGCTCGATGTAATCGTCGACCGAGCGCACCTGCAGCCGCGGATTGTAGCGCTTCTCCTCGCCGATGGTGCTGACGGTGTCGCCCTTGTAGTCATGCGCCGGGAATACCATCGTCTCGTCCGGCAGTTTCAGCAGCCGGCCGAACAGCGACTCGTATTGCGCCCGCGCGCTGCCGTTCTGGAAATCGGTGCGGCCAGTGCCGCGGATCAGCAACGTGTCGCCGGTGAAGACGCGGTCGCCCATCAAATAACTATAGGAATCGTCGGTGTGGCCGGGCGTGTACATCACGTCGAGGCAGATGCCTTCGATCTTGACCTTGTCGCCGTCGGCGACACGCATCGCGACGACGTCCGCCTTGCTCTGCTCGCCCATGATGGTGACGCACTGGGTGCGGTCGCGCAGTTCGGCGAGGCCGGTGACATGGTCGGCATGCAGATGGGTATCGACCGCCTTGACCAGTTTGAGATCGAGTTCGCGCAGCAACTGGCAATAGCGATCGACCTTCTCCAGCACGGGATCGAGGATCAGCGCTTCGCCACCGGCGCGGCTGGCCAGCAGATAACTGTAGGTGCCGGAAACGCTGTCGAATAACTGCCGAAAGATCATGCTTGTCCCGATGCGATCATGGTCGCGTCCGCTGGAGGATTCGGATGGTCATCCCGATATTAGCGATTATCGGCAGCGCGCGCGATGCGTTTTCGTCGCGCGGCAAGGCTGATAAGCCCGGTATGGACGATGGCGCGATCCGACGAGGATATGGCATGGCGGAATATGTGGTGGAATTCGGCAAGGATGGCCGGCGCGTCGAATCCGACGGACGGCTCGATGCGGCGGCGTTTCACCGCAACCATGAGGCGATCTGGGCCGCGCTTGCGCCATTCCTGCACGACAAGTCCGGCGATGTGGTCGAAGTCGGCAGCGGCACCGGCCAGCACGTGGTCGATTTCGCCGGCCGCAGCCCCGACATCACCTGGTGGCCGAGCGATCTCAACGAGGCGCATCTGAAAAGCATCGAGGCCTGGCGGACGCATGCGCAGCGCGGCAATGTTCGCTCGCCGTTGCGCATCGATCTGTCCGATCCCGTCTGGTGTCCCGCAATGCGGGACGACAGCGGACCCGGACCTCTGCTGGCGGTATTCTGCGCCAATGTCGTCCACATTGCGCCGTGGCCGGTCGCCGAAGGCCTGATTGCGGGGGCGTCGAAGTATCTGCGGCCGGACGGGCGGCTGTTCATCTATGGCCCCTTCAAGCGGGACGGCAAGCACACCGCGGTCAGCAACGCAGTATTCGACACCAGTCTTCGGAATGCCAACCCCGAATGGGGCGTGCGCGATGTCGCCGAGCTGGAGCAAGTCGCAAAAGACGTAGGTCTCAAGCTGATCGAGACGGTCGAGATGCCCGCCAACAATCTGATCCTGGTGTTTGGCCACGCTGCGGCCGCGTGAGCACGGGTGCATGGCCTGCCCGCACTGGCGTGAGTTGATCGGCTGTCCGGCTGCCGCCATAGTCGCGCTGCAACAACAAGGCCCGGCGATAACCGGGCCGTATCCCGGGCGGATTTTCCGATGATCGACGTTACCACTGAGCTGTCCGACGACGCACGCGCGCGCTCGAATGTGCTGCGGCTCGCGGCAGCGCAGGCTTTGGCCGGCGCCAATTCCGCGGTCATTTTCGCCACCGGCGCGATCGTCGGCTCGACGCTGGCGCCCAGCGTCTCGCTCGCCACCGTGCCGATCTCGGTCTATGTGGTTGGTTTGGCCTGTGGCACCCTGCCGGTCGGCGCGATCTCGCGGGCCTATGGCCGCCGCGTCGCCTTCATCATCGGCAGCGGGAGCGGCACCCTGTGCGGTGTGCTCGGCGCCATTGCTATTCTCAACAGTTCGTTCGCGTTGTTTTGCTGCGCCACTTTCTTCGGCGGCTTCTACGGCGCGGTCGCCCAGTCCTATCGCTTTGCCGCGGCCGATGGTGCCAGCGCGGCCTATCGGCCGAAGGCGGTGTCGTGGGTGATGGCCGGCGGCGTGTTCGCCGGTGTGCTCGGTCCGCAACTGGTGCAGTGGACCATGGATATCTGGCCGCCGTACCTGTTCGCCTTCAGCTTCGCCGCGCAGGCCGCGGTGGCCTTGATCGCGATGGCGGTGTTGGCCACCGTCGATGCGCCGAAACCGGCGCCGGCCGACATGACCGGCGGAAGGCCGCTCTTGGAGATCGCGCGGCAGCCGCGCTTCATTGCCGCGGCGATTTGCGGCGTGGTGTCCTATTCGATGATGAACCTGGTGATGACCTCGGCCCCGCTGGCGATGAAGATCTGCGGGCTCAGCCTCAGCGATTCCAATTTCGGTATCCAGTGGCACATCGTGGCGATGTATGGGCCGAGCTTCTTCACGGGATCGCTGATCGCCCGCTTCGGCGCGCCGCGGATCGTGGCGATTGGCCTGGCGCTGGAGGCGCTCGCGGCGGTGATTGGTATCTCCGGCATCACCGCGATGCATTTCTGGGGCGGCCTTGTCGTGCTGGGCATCGGCTGGAATTTCGGCTTCATCGGGGCGTCGGCGCTGGTGCTGGAAACTCACCGGCCGCAGGAACGCAACAAGGTGCAGGCCTTCAACGACTTCCTGGTGTTCGGCGTGATGGCGGTGGGGTCGTTCTCGTCCGGGCAATTGCTGGCGAGCTATGGTTGGTCCACGGTCAACGCCGTGGTGTTTCCGCCGGTTCTGCTCGGCCTCGCGGTGCTGGTGCTGGCCGGATTTGCGAAGCGTCGTGCGGCGCAGCAAGCACTCGCGGTTCCCGATCCTGCAGAGTGATCAGTCGTCGAACGACCGTTCCGAAGTCTCAAAACTTTCGCGCGGCCAGGCGATCTGCACCACGGCGCCATGATCGGGGAACACCCGGTTGGCGAACGAGACTTTCGCGCCGGTGCGCTCCAGCAACGTCCGGGCGATGAATACGCCAAGCCCGAGCCCGGTGTGTTCGCTTTGCGGCTCGTCGGCGCCGCGGCGCCGCGACAGATAGGGTTCGCCGATTCGCTTCAGCAGGTCCGGCGGAATGCCCGGGCCGTCGTCGGATATCGAGATCACGATGCTGTCGGCGTTCCACCACGCATTGACCTCGACCATCTCGCGGGCGAAGTCGACGGCGTTTTCCAGGATATTGCCGACGCCGTAGAGGATCGCGGGATTGCGCATGCCGACCGGTTCGGCGGCGCCGGCTACCGCGATCCGGACCTTGATGGCGATGCCGAAATCGCGATGCGGCGCCACGGCTTCCTCGATCAGCGTGGAGAGCCGCATGCGGTCGAACGGCGCGCCGCTCGAATTCAGCTGGGTGATTTTTGAGAGAATATCGCGGCAGCGTTGCGCCTGCTCGCGCAGGGTCTTGAGGTCGTCGGCCAGTTCCGGATTGTCGTGCGCGGTCTTTTCGAGCTCGCGCGAGATCAGGAAGATGGTCGAGAGCGGCGTGCCCAGTTCATGCGCGGCGGCGGCGGCGAGGCCGTCGAGCTGGGTCAGGTGCTGCTCCCGCGTCAGCACCAGTTCGGTGGCGGCGAGCGCGTCGGACAGTTTGCGGGCTTCCTCGGTGACCTGAAACGCATAGAGGCTGGTGACGCCAATGGCGGTCAGGATCGAGAGCCAGACGCCGAGAAGATAGATCTGCGGCAGCACCAGCGGCTCGTCGGCATCCCACGGCAGCGGCAAATGGAAGAAGGCCAATACAGTGGCGCAGGCCGCGGCGAACACGCCGAGTGCAATGGTCAGTCGCGTCGGCAGCGCCGTCGCTGAAATCAGCACGGGCGCCAGAAACAGGAACGAAAACGGGTTCTGCAGCCCGCCGGTGCAATACAGCAGCGCCGCTAGCTCGGCGATGTTGAGGGCGAGCAGCGCCGCTGCATAGCGCGGTTCCAGCCGCTGCATCGGATTGAACAGCATCTGCAGCACGAGGTTGAGCGCCGTCGAAAAGCCGATAATCGCCATGCAGGGAAGAACCGGGACTTCGAAATCGAGGCCTTGCACCACGATGAAGATCGCGGCGAGCTGTCCGAGCGCGGCGAGCCAGCGCAGCCGCAGGATCGTATCGAGGCGGACATAGCGGCGCGGATGGCGAAAGTCGGAAGCGGTAACGTCAGTCATGCCGGCGACATTAGACGCCCGATGGGCCGACCACAAATCCGGCTGATCTGGCAATGTCTTGATTGGCCAAAGGCTTGCGCTTTGCGTCGAGATGCCGCTAGGAACGGCGCGCATGACGATTGAGAGCCTCCCAGTTTCCGATCAGCCCGCGACCGACCCGACGAGTTCGGCGGCGATCGAGGTCGCGCATCTCGTCAAGCTCTACAAGACGACGCGCGCCGTGGACGACGTTTCGTTCCGCATCGCACGCGGCAGCATCACCGGCCTGCTCGGCGGCAATGGCGCCGGCAAGACCACCACCATCGCGATGATCATGGGACTGGTGCTGCCGACGTCGGGACGCGTTTCGGTGCTCGGCTGTGCGATGCCGGCGCAGAGTGCGCAGGTGCTCGGCCGGATGAATTTCGAAAGCCCCTATGTCGACATGCCGATGCGGCTGACGGTGCGGCAGAATCTCACCGTGTTCGGCAGGCTCTATGCGGTGCCGGACTTGCGCGGGCGCATCGCGCAGCTGACGTCGGATCTCGATCTCGGCGATTTCCTCGATCGCGCCAGCGGCAAGCTGTCGGCTGGACAGAAGACCCGCGTCGCTTTGGCCAAGGCACTGATCAACGAGCCCGAGCTGTTGCTGCTTGACGAGCCCACCGCGTCGCTCGATCCCGACACCGCGGACTGGATCCGGCAGCACCTGGAAACCTATCGCAAGACCAACCACGCGACGATCCTGCTCGCGTCGCACAACATGCTGGAGGTCGAACGGCTGTGTGACCGCGTCATCATCATGAAGACCGGCCGCATCGAGGACGACGACACGCCCGAAAACATCCTGATCCGCTACAACCGCGCCACGCTGGAAGAAGTGTTTCTCGACGTCGCCCGTGGCCGCAGCCGGGAGCAGGGCTCGTGAGCATCATCGAACAGCAGCGCGGCATCGCCATGCACCGCATCAACGCGATGATCCTGCGCTACTGGTATCTGCTGGTGTCGTCATGGCCGCGGATGCTGGAGCTGATCTACTGGCCGGCACTGCAGATCATCACCTGGGGGTTTCTGCAGAATTACATTTCGCAAAATGCCGGCTTCTTCGCTCAGGCCGGTGGCACGCTGATCGGTGCGGTGATCCTGTGGGACATCCTGTTCCGCGGCCAGCTCGGCTTCTCGATCTCGTTTCTCGAGGAGATGTGGGCGCGCAACCTCGGCAACCTGATGATGAGCCCGCTGACGCCGATCGAGTTCCTGATCTCGCTGATGATCATGAGCCTGATCCGCCTCGCCATCGGCGTGATCCCGATGGTGCTGCTGGCGCTGGTGTTCTTCAAGTTCAACCTGTTCGGCCTCGGCCTCCCGCTGATCGTGTTCTTCTGCAATCTGATCTTTACGAGCTGGTCGCTCGGGATCTTCGTTTCCGGCCTGGTTCTGAGAAACGGCCTTGGTGCCGAGAGCATCGTCTGGACGCTGATGTTCGGGCTGATGCCGCTGGCCTGCGTGTATTATCCAGTGTCGGTGCTGCCGCACTGGCTGCAAATGGTCGCCTGGGCGTTGCCGCCGACCTACGTGTTCGAAGGCATGCGTGCACTGCTGTTCGACCACGTGTTTCGCACCGACCTGATGCTCACCGCGCTGGCCATCAACATCGTGCTGTTTATTGTCTCATTCGCGATATTCCTTGGGCTTTTGAACAGCGCGCGCCGCGCCGGCTCGCTGATCTCCGGCGGCGAATAGGTCTAATTGCCAAGGGAAAAGTGCGGCTTTTACCGTTATCAAAGCAGCAGCCATGAGATCTGTCGCATTGACGCTTTCTTATGCAGGCCCCACTATCATGCAACGCAACAGCAGTGGGAACATAGATGCCGATCGGTGAATTTGGCAGGCCGCCGGCCTTGCCTTCGGAAGTAAGCCCGGCACTGACCACGCCCATGTATTGGATGTATGAGATGGCCTATGCGTCGCTCAATCCAGCACGCGCGGTGACGGACGCCACCAGGATGCTGTTCCAGAATCCGCTCAATCCGCTCGCCCATACCGAATTCGGCAAATCCGTCGCTGCCGGCTGTGAAGTGTTCGAGCGCACCACGCGCCGTTACGGCAAGCCGGAATGGGGCCTCCACGATACCGAGGTCAACGGCATCCGTACCCCGATCGAGATCCGTTCGGTGTGGGAAAAGCCGTTCTGCCGTCTGTTGTATTTCGATCGCAAGCATCCGCGTCCGCTGCGCGCGCCGCAACCGCGTGTGCTGATCGTGGCGCCGATGTCGGGCCATTACGCGACTTTGCTGCGCGGCACCGTCGAAGCCTTCCTGCCGACCCATGAGGTCTACATCACCGACTGGTCCGACGCCCGCATGGTGCCGATGGCCGAGGGCCGCTTCGATCTTGACGATTACGTCGACTACGTCATCGAGATGCTGCACGCACTCGGCGGCAACATGCACATTATCGCTGTGTGCCAGCCCTCGGTGCCGGTGCTGGCGGCGGTGTCGATCATGGAGGCCGAAGGCGATCCCCTCGTGCCGGTGTCGATGACGCTGATGGGCGGCCCGATCGACACCAGGCGCAATCCCACCGCAGTGAACAACCTCGCGGCCGAGAAGGGCATCAACTGGTTCCGCAACAACGTCATTACCAAGGTGCCGTTTCCGCATCCCGGCGTGATGCGCGACGTTTATCCCGGCTTTTTGCAGCTGAACGGCTTCATCAGCATGAATCTCGACAGGCACATGGATGCCCACAAGAATCTGTTCAATCACCTGGTGCAAGGCGACGGTGACCTCGCCGACAAGCATCGCGACTTCTACGACGAGTATCTGGCGGTGATGGATCTGACCGCGGAGTATTATCTGCAGACGGTGGACGTCGTGTTCGTCAAGCATTCGCTGCCGAAGGGCGAGATGACCCACCGCGGCAAGCCGGTGGATCCCTCGAAGATCGTCAACGTCGCGCTGATGACGGTGGAAGGCGAGAAAGACGACATCTCCGGCCTTGGCCAGACCGAAGCGACGCATGCTTTGTGCTCTTCGATCCCCCACGATCGCCGCGTGCATTACGTGCAGAAGGGCGTCGGGCACTACGGCGTGTTCAACGGTTCGCGATTCAAATCCGAAATCGTGCCGCGCATTTCCGATTTCATGCTGACGGCGGCGAGCGCGAAGACAACTGCGGCGGCTGCGGAGTAAAAAAAGTTCCGAACATCGCGCGCAGCAACGTTGTCGATGCAATGTTGTTGCTGAATCGCGCGCGATGTTCGGATTTCGATTCGATGGCTGACTTAGTAAGCCTCTGAAATCAGGCACTGAAATCGGATTTCCCCGGTATTTTAAGAAATGAGGAAGGTCTCATTTCTTAAAAGCTGGTTCCTGCGTTATTTTGAATCAAGATTCTTGTTCCGAGGCCCATTGGGTAGGGGACAAACCGTTAGGTGGCCCCGTATATTGGGCAAATGATTTGTTTTTGCGCCGAGCAATTCTCATGGCGGCGGATATGGCAGAATCCGGTCGATTTCCTGACGACCGGACCTGCAGACATGGCCTTCCGCGCACTTCTTTACCGTCGCCCCGCTGAACCTCTCACGCTTGCCGTCAAGCATGGCTCGCAAATCTTCTCAATTCGATTGCGGCGACACCGCCGCGCGCGGCGTTACACGCTGCGCATTCATCCGAGCGATCGCGAAGCGATCCTGACAATGCCGCCGCGTGGCACGCTGATTGACGCCAAGGACTTTGCACAGCGTCACGGCGCCTGGATCGCCGCGCGTCTTGGTCGTTTGCCGAAGGCAGAGCCGTTTCAGTCGGGAACCGTGGTGCCGTTGCGCGGCACGCCGCATCGCATCGTGCATCGCGCAGGCGTCCGCGGCACGGTGTGGACGGAGACGCGCGACAGCGGCGAGAAGATCCTGTGCGTTGCCGGCGAAGCTGAGCACATCGATCGCCGCATTCATGATTTCCTCAAGCGCGAGGCCCGCAAGGACCTGCAGAAGGCATCGCAGTATTATGCCGAGGCGCTGAACGTCAGGGTGAAGCGGCTCTCGATCCGCGACCAGTCGAGCCGCTGGGGCTCGTGCACCTCGGCGGGATCGCTGTCGTTCTCGTGGCGCCTGATCCTCGCGCCGCCTTACGTGCTGGATTACCTCGCCGCGCACGAAGTCGCGCATCTGGTCGAGATGAACCACTCGCCCAAGTTCTGGAAAGTGGTGGCGAAGATCTGCGGCGCCGTCGAACGCGCCAAGACCTGGCTCGACACCCACGGCAACGACCTGCATCGCTACGGCGTGCAGGACTGAACCGGTCTATCGTCCGAACAACCGTTCCACCAGCCAGCCGTCCAATCCGCTTGCCGCTTCGGGCCGGGCGTTGGGCTGCGGGGCTGCGCGCGCGCCGGGATAGGCCGCTTGCGTTGGCGCTGCCGGTTGCGGGCGGGTGCCGTTATAGATCGGCGCGCTCGGCACATAGCCCGGCGGCGGCGGCGCGAGCTGCTGCGGCGCCGGTCCCGGCACGACCTGTGAGACCGCTTGCGCGACGGTGGCGAAGAAGCCTGATGGCTGCAGGCCGGGCACCGGCTCCGGCGTCAGGCCCTGATGCGCGGCGCGCATGAAGCGCGTCCAGATTTCCACCGGCAATCCGCCGCCGGTGGCTTTCTTGGTCGGCGAATTGTCGTCATTGCCGAGCCAGACGCCGGTGACCAGCTTCGAGGTGTAGCCGATGAACCATGCGTCGCGGAAATCCTGGCTGGTGCCGGTCTTGCCGGCGGCGAACCAGCCCGGCAGTTCGGCCTTGTGGGCGGTGCCGCTCAGCAAGGTCTCCTGCATCATCGTGTTCATCATCGCGACGCTACGCGGATCGATCACCTGGCCGAGCGCGTCCGCCGGCCGGGCATAGATCACCTTGTTGCCTTCGACGTTGCGGATCTTGTTCACCACATGGGGCGTGACTCCCATGCCGCCATTGGAGAACGGCGCATAGGCGCCGACCAGTTCGGTGAGCGACACCTCGGAGGTGCCCAGCGCGATCGAGGCATTGGCGTCGAGCTTCGAGGAGATGCCGAGCCGATGCGCGGTGCGCACCACGCTCTTGGCGCCGACCTCGAGGCCGAGCCGCACCGCGACCGTATTCAGCGACATCGCCAGCGCCTGGGTCAGCGTCACCGGACCGAAATACTGGTGGGTGTAGTTCTCCGGCTTCCAGCCCTTGACGTCGAGCGGCGCGTCCTGCCGGATCGTTTCCGGCGTCAGCCCGGCCTCGATCGCGGTGAGGTAGACGAACGGCTTGAACGACGAGCCGGGCTGGCGCTTGGCGGTGACCGCGCGATTGTACTGGCTCTCGGCATAATTGCGGCCGCCGACCATGGCGCGCACCGAGCCATCCGGCGTCATCGCCACCAGCGCGCCCTGCGAGACGTTGAACTTGACGCTCTTGGCGGCGAGTTCGTCGATCACGGCGGTCTCCGCCACGCTCTGCAGCTTCGGATCGATCGAGGTCTCGACGATGATGCTCTGGTCGATCTGGCCGACGAGATCGTCCAGCACCTCGCCGATCCAGTCGGCGACGTAATTCACGGTGCCGGCGCCGACCGCCTTCACATTGTAGGACGGATGGCCGATCGAGGCCTGCGCCTGCGCGTCGGTGATGAAGTTGGCGTCGGCCATCGCGGCGAGCACGGTCTGCGCGCGCTTCTCGGCGCCTTCCGGGTTACGGTTCGGCGCCAGCCGCGACGGCGACTTGACGAGCCCGGCGAGCATCGCGGCTTCGGCAATCGTGACGTTTTTCGCGGACTTGCCGAAGTAGCGCTGCGCCGCCGCCTCGACGCCATAGGCGCCGGAGCCGAAATAGACGCGGTTGAGATAGAGTTCGAGAATCTCGTTCTTGGAATGCTTGCGCTCCAGCCAGAACGCCAGTTCGACCTCCTGCAGCTTGCGCTGCATGGTCCGCTCCTGGGTCAGGAACAGGTTCTTCGCCAGCTGCTGCGTCAGCGTCGAGCCGCCCTGCGATACGCCGCGATGCATCACATTGGCGACCGCGGCGCGGGCGATGCCGAGCGGATCGACGCCGTAATGCGAATAGAACCGGCGATCCTCGATGGCGATGAAGGCCTTCGGCAGATACGGCGGCAGGTCCTTCAGCGCCACATTGGTGCCGGCCTGTTCGCCCCTTGTCGCCAACACGCTGCCGTCCATGCCGACGATCTGGATGGTCGGCGGCCGCTTCGGAATTTCGAGTGATTGAATCGGCGGCAGATGCGCGCCGACATAGACCACGACGCCGACCACGGCGATCGCGCCCCACAGGCCGAGCACCGCGCCCCAATAAAACAGCCGCTTGATGCCGCTGCGAAGTCCGCCCCTGGATCGCGCCTTGCTGCTGGTCCGGCTTTTGCGCGGCCGGTCGCCGCCGGATTCGCGCTTCGGGGATTTCTTCGGTCTGTCGTCGTCTGCGACCGAAACGCGGTCGAGCGGATTGAGCCGCAGCTCGGACAGCGATGCGGCGAGCCCGAACTTCGGCTCCTTGCGTCCGCCGCCCTTTTTCTTGCCCCACGCCATACGCAAACACCACGCCCGCTCGATGCGCGAACCTAGCGTTCCCGGTTTAAAGCGCCGTTAAGCGGAGGTTAACGGGATGGAAACGGTTGCGTGGACGAAGCCCGCGGAACACGGCAGCCCTGTACACTGCAGCCCCGTACACTGCAGCCTCGTGCCCCGGACGCGATGCAATACGAAGTATTGCTTCGCAGATCCGGGGCCCATGAATTTTGCATTGCTATGGGTCGCGAATCTCGTCCGGGACACGAGCCCGTCACTTCCCCGATGCAATTATCAAACAGCCAAATTTTCAGAATCCGCCCACGCGCCGTCCGTTCCGCGCCGCCGCGCAAAGTGGGCCTTCCGGTGTGCCCCCTCGAAAACGAGGGGGATGACGCGCCGAAAGGCGCAACTGGGTAGCAAGTCGCGCGCCGAAGCCCGCCTGCGACAGCGGACATCCGGCTCGCGTCGCCTTTCGGCGCGCCATCGCGGCTTTTCTGTTCGAGGGACCGTGCTTCCGGCTACGGGCGACAAGACAATCCGCCAGCGGCAATTGTCCCTCATCCGGCAGGCTTTCGCCCGCCTTACCCGCACCCGTCCAGCCGTCACAGCGGCAGAGCCTCGGTAGTGGGCCCGGACGGTTCCCCCCGACCTCCCGAGTCCGTGGGTGCGAGCCACGTCCGCAGGCGCCGCATCCCAACTCCACTTCAAGAACGCCTCATGAAGCGCCCCTCGCGAGCAGGACGGAGAGGAATATAGTCTACATCATGCACGTGTCAACCAGTGGACCATCGGAAAATGCATTCAATCTTGTCCTCGCGTGTTGGTTGAGGCAATCTGCGCTGTAGGGTCTGGGGAGGCCTCCGCGCGGGGCTTGTAGATGGTCGATCACGAGTTTGGGGGGGCAGCACACCGAACTTAAACTATCTATCATTGAGGGATATCTGCGTGCCTTCACGGTTGCACTAAGGCCCCATTTTAAAGACCTTTGGTACATCGACGCTTTTGCTGGAACCGGTAGTCGAACGGTACGAACGGTGCGAAGGGGAGCCTCTCTCGTTGAGGCCCCAGCCGATGAGATTGTCGAACGACGGCGCGGCTCAGCTCAAATTGCGATCGATACTCGCCCATCGTTCGATTTTCTTGTTTTTATAGAGAAAAATAGAAATTACGTAGCTGCACTAAACGATCTAGCTGCGATCAATCTTCAGCGGCGGATCGTGGTCGCGGAAGAAGACGCCAATACGGCGCTGCGACGACTGATAGCTACCAACAGTTGGGATGACAAACGAGCTGTGGTCTTCCTCGACCCCTACGGAATGGAGGTTGAATGGGCCACCCTAGAAGCGATTGCTTCGACACGAGCAATCGACGTGTGGTTTTTGTTTCCACTTGCTGGACTATTTCGGCAAGCAACAAGACGTCTAACAGACATAGACCAACATAAGCGCGCTGCGCTTACACGGATGTTCGGCTCATCTGCATGGGAAGAAGAATTATACCCCATTGAGGAGGCCGACTTGTTCGGTGCTATTCCTGAGCGGCGACGAGATCTGAACCCTGGCGGCCTCGAAGCTTACGTTCAAAGACGGCTTAGCACGATATTTGGGAAGGTGCTCAAACCTCTGGCACTGCCGGTTCACAAGAGTCCGCAGATGTTTTCGCTCTTCCTTTGTATTTCAAATAAGTCGAATGAAGCCATTGGCCTCGCAACCAGAATTGGAAGTCATCTTTTAGACCCGCAGCGGCATCTCATCGTAGGTTCGCCCACGAAGTAAACGTCCCGTGGCTTTTTTGTTCTTTCCACCCCACTGTTTGAAGAAGAATGCGACCCCGGAGCGACGACACATCGACTCGATCTCGTCCACCCATTCCGGCTTCATTTCACGCGAGCGCGGGCCACTCTCCCCGCCAACGATCGCCCAGTGAATCCCGCGCAAATCACCGGCAGCAACAGATCCGATGAGCGGCTCCAATGATACAAACCGCACTGCAGCAGGTACAGTTCGGATCGCATCCAGGCGGCTAAGAACGCGATCATCCTCAACGCTTGTACCGAGCCACACATTCGGGAGCACGGAAAATCCGGGGCCGCTGAGAATTTCAGCCATCCGCTCCGGACGTTTTGTCAGGATCTGATAGGTATGGCGCGGCGTATCCTGCATCACCCCCCAGACCCGACGGATAAATTCCACGGGCACGTCGTCGTGAAATAGGTCGGACATTGAGTTCACGAAAACTTTGCGCGGCTTTGACCATGAGCGCGGCGCGTCGAGTGATTTTTCATCGAGTCGGATTTTTCCGGTCCAGACCGCTCTACCGCCGCTCTTGCGAGTGAGCCCTTCGTATTTTTCGACGCCCATCGCGTCGAGCCTGGCTGCCATTCGCATCGCGTAACAGTTCGTGCAGCCAGCGCTCAGCACGGTGCATCCGGCGACCGGGTTCCATGTTGCGTCAGTCCATTCGATTGATGTGTCAGCCATAGAATTCTCTCAAGTCTCTATAGAGTCTCAAGAAAGTGGTTATATTTGGTTACTCGATCTTTCTGATTTTCTCAACGGAGCCAGAATGGGAAACGCCAGTTTAGCCCTCTCGGGACTGAGATCGTTGTGGGAGGACATCCTCTCGTCCGGTTCTCATCGCTCAAGGTAATTTAGTCTGATAACCGCAGGCGGATTACGCTGCGCCAATCCGCTACTGCCGTGCGCCACCACAGCCGGCACGGCGTACGGGTCCCCGCCTTCGCGGGGACGACTCGTGGAGGGGCAGTCGTGTTGTCGTGAGACTATCGTGCCGCGGTGAAGCCGTGCTCCTCACCCGTTCACATCATCCTCGATGATCGGCCCGAACAGCTCCCAGCGTTCGCCGTTGAACTTCATCATCTGAAGTTGCTTGTTGACGCGGTAGTCGGTCGGCGAGGTTTTGATGGTCATGCCGGGCAGGCCGATGCCGGTGGTGAAGCCCGACAGGGAGGTCGCCTGCTTCATCACATTGGCGCGGGTCAGGTCGTCGCCGCAGCGCCGCAGCACCTCCACCATCAGCTGCGCATTGCCGTAGCCATAGGTGTTGAAGTTCGAGTTCTTGTCGCCGTCGGGATAGTACTTCTCCATGAAGGCCAGATAGCCCTTCATGCCGGCGTCGTCCTTCCATTGCGGGTCGGCCGGGTCCTTGCCGTAATTGGTCGAGATCAGGCCCGTGGAATTCTCCAGCCCTGCGGGCTGCAGCACCGCGCCGACCGAGGTGGCGTTGATGTCGACGATGTGCACCGGCTTCCAGCCGAGATCCGCCACCTTCTTGATCGCCTGCGCCGCGAACTTCGGCGTGGAGGCGCTGAACAGCAGGTCGGCGCCGGAGGATTTCAGCTTCACCACCTGGGAGTCGATGGTCGGGTCGGACAATTCGTAGGAGGCATCCGAGACGATCATCGAAGCAGCCTTGTCGCCGAGCCCGGCCTTGATGCCGGTGAGGTAATCGCGGCCGAGGTCGTCGTTCTGCCACAGGATGGCGATCTTCGCGTTGGGGTAGTTCGCCAGAATGTATTTGCCGTAGATGCGGCCTTCGCTCTGGTAGTTCGGGTTGTAGCCCATCGTCCAGGGGAAGTTCTTCGGATCGGAGAAGCGCGTCGCGCCGGTGGCGGCGAACAGCTGCGGCACCTGTTTCTGGTTGAGATATTTTTGCACGGCGGCATTGGACGGCGTGCCGACGATCTGGAAGGTCAGCAGCACCTCGTCGCTTTCCACCAGCTTGCGCACCTGCTCCACCGCCTTGGGCGGCGAATAGGCGTCGTCATATTGAATGAGATTGATCTTGCGGCCGTTGACGCCGCCCTGCTCGTTGACCATCCTGAAATAGGCGGCCTGGGTCTTGCCGATCGAGGAATAGGCCGAGGCGGGGCCGGAGAACGGCACGGTCTGGCCGATCTTGATTTCGGTGTCGGTGGCGCCGGGGTCGTACTTCTTTTGCGCGGAGGCCGACGTTGCCGATAGCGCAATCGCCAGCGTGGACGCGGCGAACAGATGAAGAAGCGGAGTTCTCATGTCGTTGCCTTCCCTGATGTTGTGTCGATCGACGGTCATTCCGTTGCCGGACGCCATCGTTGTCGCGGATACTGGATCAACACATCCGGCAAGGCAATGCCGCCAAATGGCTAGCTTTTAAGCGAGCCAGAGCACGACCAGCGCCAGCGCGGCCGGCACCGCCTGCACGAACAGGATCTTGCGGCTGACGGTGACGGCGCCATAGACGCCGGCGACGATGACGCAGAGCAGGAAGAACGCCTTGATCTGGAAGGCAAAGGCCGGGGACGGATGCAGCAGGCCCCAGATCAGGCCGGCGGCGAGGAAGCCGTTATAGAGTCCCTGATTGGCGGCGAGCACCGCAGAATCCTGTGCCTTTTGCAGCGTGTTGCCGAAGGTCTTCAGGCCGCGCGGCTGGGTCCAGAGAAACATCTCCAGCACCAGGAAATAGATGTGCAGCGCCGCGACCAGCGCGACCAGGATGTTGCCGACGATAGTCATGTGATGTCCCCCCAGACACGCCCCGGTGAACGGTTATAGTAGCACGCCACCCGGAACAATGGGGGCGGACAACGAACACAGGGACAAGCGCGCATGAGCGGACATATCGATCCGACCAAGGAGGTCTTCGCCCGGTTTCGCGACAACAACCGCGAAGGGCCGATCCACATGCTCAATCTGGTGCGCCTGCGCGACCGCGCCGCCTATCCCGACGGACGGCCGGCGTCCGGCGCGGAAGCCTATGCGGCCTATGGGCGCGAGTCCGGGCCGGTGTTCACCCGGCTCGGCGGCAAGGTGGTGTGGCAGGGCCGTTTCGAGCTGATGCTGATCGGACCTGCCGACGAGCATTGGGACCATTGCTTCATCGCCGAATATCCCAGCGTTGGCGCCTTCGTCGAGATGATCCGCGATCCCGTCTACCGCGAGGCCGTCAAGCACCGCCAGGCGGCCGTGCTGGACTCGCGGCTGATCCGGACAGCGCCGCTGGCGGCGGGAAAGACCTTCGGGGAAATTCCGACGTGAATCCGGGTGCGGGACGTCCTGAATCGTCGAAATGACGATGTCCGAAAACCGCGAGACAGGCGCGGCCCGTTAAGCGATCATCGCGCCATGGATATGGATCGCATCGCCTGCTACCGGGCCATTGAAACCCGCGACGCCCGCTTCGACGGGCGGCTGTTCGTGGGCGTCGCGACCACCGGCATCTACTGCCGCCCGATCTGTCCGGCGCGCACCCCGAAGTTCGAGAACGTCTCGTTCTATCCATCGGCCGCGGCGGCGCAGGAGGCCGGCTTCCGCCCCTGTCTGCGCTGCCGGCCGGAAACGTCGCCCGATCTGGCGTTCTGGCGCGGCACCTCCAACACGGTGTCGCGCGCGCTCGCCTTGATCGAGGCGGGCGGTCTCGATGAGGCCGATGTCGAGACGCTGGCGGACAAGCTCGGCGTCGGCGCGCGGCAATTGCGGCGGCTGTTTCGCCAGCATGTCGGCGCCTCGCCCGTTGCCGTCGCACAGACGCGCCGGGTGCTGCTCGCCAAGCAACTGATTCACGAGACCACGTTGCCGATGGCCGAGGTGGCGATGGCGGCGGGTTTCAACAGCATTCGCCGCTTCAACGAAACCTTCCAGCAGTTGTTCGCGCGGACGCCGGCGTCGCTGCGGCGGATTCACGAACGCGGCAAGCGCGAGGCGGGGGCGCTGTCCGTTCGCCTCGCTTATCGGCCGCCTTATGACTGGGACGCCATGCTGTCGTTCCTCGCGGCGCGTGCGATTCCCGGCGTCGAGATCGTCGCCGATAACACCTATAGGCGCAGCATCGCGATTGGCGACGTCTGCGGCACGCTCAGCGTTGCGCCCGCTGGCAACAACCGGCTTCGGGTTGACGTGCGCTTTGCCAATGTCGCGGCGTTGCCGAACATCATCGCCCGCGTGCGCCGCGTGTTCGATCTGGCCGCCGATCCCGATACGATCGGCGCGCATCTCGCGCTCGATCCGGTGCTGGCGCCGCTGGTTGCGGCACGGCCAGGGCTGCGCGTGCCCGGCGCGTGGGACGGCTTCGAACTCGCGGTGCGCGCCATCTTCGGGCAGCAGATCACGGTGCCCGCCGCGACCAGGCTGCTTGGCAAATTGGTGGCCGCGCACGGCGCGATGCTCCCCGATGACATCCGCAGCATCGATGGTCTCACCCATGTATTCCCAATGCCGGCCCACCTCGCCGGCATCGATCTCAACATGAACATGCCACAAGCCCGCGCGCTGGCGGTCACCTCGCTGGCACGCGCCATCGTCGTCGATCCCGCGATTTTCAGCCCCGGCGCCAGCCTGGAGCAGGCGATCGCGAAGCTGCGTGCGTTGCCGGGCATCGGCGAGTGGACGGCGCAGTACATCGCGATGCGCGAGCTGCGCGAACCCGACGCGTTTCCCGCCGCGGATATCGGATTGATGCGTGCGATGGCGGCTGACGGCAAGCGGCCGACGCCCGCGGAGCTGCTCGCGCATGCCGAGCGGTGGCGGCCGTGGCGTGCCTATGCCGCGCTGCATCTGTGGGCTTCGGATATCCAGCAACCTGTTGCGAAGGGGAGGGCCGATGCCCGTGAAGCCGCCTGAGACATTTCATCTCGATCGGATCGACACGCCGATCGGCACCGCCTTGCTGGTCACCGACGACGACGGTGTACTCCGCGCGCTCGACTGGTCCGATTACGAGCCGCGGATGCGGACGCTGCTGCGCCAGCAATATGGCGCGCTCGATCTCAAAAAGGGCCGCGCCCCCGAACGGCTGCGACAGGCGCTTGCGGATTATTTCGCCGGCGATCTCGATCGCCTCGACGCCATCGCATGGCGTCTGGCCGGCACGACCTTCCAGCGCAATGTCTGGACCGCATTGAAGACCATTCCGGCCGGCACCACGACCACCTACGGTGCGCTCGCGCAGCAGCTCGATGTGCCGAAGGCGGTGCGTGCCGTCGGCCATGCCAACGGCTCCAATCCGATCAGCGTGGTGCTGCCCTGTCATCGCGTCGTCGGCGCCAATGGCTCACTGACCGGTTACGGTGGTGGGCTCGAACGCAAGCAATGGCTGCTCGCGCACGAAGGCGTCGCGCTCAATATGGCTTCGAAGACGCCGTCGATCGCCGCCTAGTTTTCACGCGCGGACACGTCAGGTCCGAAAGCCGCCAGACCCACGTCCGCGATGCATCTAGAGCACATTCCCCAAAAAGTGAGTCGGAGGGGATTCTCTAGAGGTGGGAATGCTGATTCCATCTTTGCGACTGAGTCGGGAGGATGGGATGGGCAAGCCGTACAGCATGGATTTACGCGAGCGGGTAGTTTCGGCGATCGAAGGCGGGGTATCGACGCGTCAGGCGGCGGAGCGCTTTGCGATCGGGATTGCGACGGCCGGGACATGGGCGCGGCTGAAGCGGGCAACGGGGGAAGTTCGCCCTGCCAAACAGGGCAAGCCGAAGGGGTCCGTGCTTGATGGGCATGCGGATTTCATTCTGCGCGCGCTTGCCGAGGCGCCCGACACAACGCTTGACGAGATGGTCGAGCGGTTGCGGGAGGAACGCGGCGTGACCGTTGTGAGGACCGCTGTGTGGAAGTTTCTCGATCGGCACGGCCAGACGCATAAAAAAAGACCGCCCACGCCAGCGAGCAAGAGCGCGCGGATGTAAAGGCCGCGCGCGAGATTTGGTTCGATGGCCAAGACGATCTTGACCCCGAACGCCTGATCTTCATCGATGAGAGCGGCCTTTCGACGAAGATGGCGCGCCTTCGTGGCTGGGCGCCCAAAGGCGAGCGTTGCCGCGCCGCAATTCCGCACGGTCATTGGAAGACAGTCACCTTTGTCGGCGGTCTCACGCTTGCGGGCTTCGTTGCGCCGATGCTTCTCGATGGTCCGATGGACGGAGAGTGCTTCTTGGCCTGGGTCGAGCAGATGTTGGTCCCCACACTGCGCTCAGGCGATATCGTCATTATGGACAATCTGGCCGCTCACAAGGTCGCGGGCGTCAGGCAAGCCATTGAAGCCTGCAGCGCCGAACTCCACTATCTGCCGCCCTACAGTCCCGACCTCAATCCGATCGAAAATGCCTTCGCCAAGCTCAAGGCACATGTGCGCAAGTCCGCCGCGCGAACCCTCGACGCTCTCGAGCGAGCCGCCGCCAATGCGTTGCAACAGTTCAAACCTGACGAATGCATAAACTTCTTCGCTCACGCCGGATACGGCTTGGATTAAGAGGAATCTGCTCTAGCGTCTCCCGCACACACATGGAGACGATCGATGACCGATGCAGACATTCAGGATTTCGTGACGCGCTTTGCGGCTGCGTGGGCGGCGCGCGATGGCGAAGCTTTTCTCAAGCTGTGGCATCCCGACGGGACGCTGCGCACGCCGCTGGTGGGACGGCCGGTGGCCGGCAACGAACTCGCGCGGCTGATCGAGGTGCAGAAGGAGACCGCGCCGGATTTCGTCTGGCAGTTGCTGGACTGGACCTCGCGGGGCGACGTCGTGATCATCGAATGGCAAACCACCCGCATCATCAACGGCGCGCGCTTCGACTGGCGCGGCGTCGACAAGTTCCGCATCAAGGACGGCCGCATCGCCGAGGAGTGCGTCTACACCGACACCGCGCCACTGCGCGCGTTGCGAACCGGCGCCGTACTTGAGCCGATCACCAAATTCTGAACACAGGGACCAGCTTGCCGGCGAAGAACCGCGATGGACTCACATTACGGTTCTATTTTCAGCTCGATGGTTTCGGCGGCGGCTGCCGATGCATCGGTGATGTCGGCGAGCAATTTCATGTCAGGCTCTCCCGGACGGACCATCTGGATCAACACCCGATCGTCCTTGGTGACGGCGGCGTAGACGTCGCCACCAATGACGACGGGTTGCGAAAATCCCAACCCGGACGTTTCAATCAGGCGTTCGGTATGCTCGTTCCGGTCCGCTATCACCAGATTGTAGTGATAGGGACTGATCCCGGTCCTTGTTCGGAGAAACGCTACCAGCAATCCGTTGGCTGATGTGCTCGGTCGGGTCGCGATGCCGGATCCTGCAAACAATGGCGTCATCATCTCGGGGGGCGCCTCGAGTGTTCCCGTCTCATGGTCAAATGGCAGCCGAAAGATGTCGCTCTGCGCGTTCAAGTCAGGCTCATATTTAGGAATGATTGGCTTTTCAGGGCGGGGCCCCACGCCCGAGAAGTAGATCGAATTATCGCTCACGCTGAGTGAATACAGTTGGTAGAGCTGGAAGTCCGTCAATTGGCGAGAGCCGGTTGCAGGATCTAGAAGCCAGATATCATTGCTGCTAAATCGAACTTGGCCGTCGGGCCGCCTCCACGGGCTGGAAACGTAAAGAACGCGATGGCCGGATATCTCGATGGGGGATTGAATTGCGCCATTGCTCCTCATCATCGTGCGGCAGGTGAAACTGATGGTTTCGCACGATATCAACTCATGCCCCTCACGCCCAAGTAGCTGACGGGTAAACATGAGTCGTGTTCCGTCCTGCGACAGATAGGGCGAGAGCAGATGCGAACGCTCGCTGCCGAGCCTGATCTTTTTTCCGGTGTCGAAGTCGACGAGCAAAAGCTGCATGTTGTCTGTGCCGAGCGCTCTCACGAGCACAACCGCATTCCTTACCGAGGCCGCGAAATAGAAACCGCGGTTCCAGCGATCATGAAAATATTCTGGGCTGCCGAACAATTTCAGCTTGGTGTCTTTGCTCGGTAGTGAAGTAACAATTCCAAGCACAGCGCTTCCGATGACAAAAATCGCGCCGACCACGGCGGGCCACCAAAGCAGCCGTCCTGTGCCTTTCAAGAATGTATTCAGAGCCTGCATTCCTGCCTTCTTGCGGTTCAGATATCCATACATCGTGCCTACCACGGCCGTGTTGAGGGCGCGTATCTATGTACCCCTGATACTGAAGTCGGTATTTACGAAGTGTTTGCCAAGCCTGGACAGAAATGCCGGCCTCAAAGCCGGCGGCGGTTTACGACGCGGGCTTTTCCGCGGCGTCGCCATTGGCGAGCAGATGGATCAGCGCGCGCTTGATCGCGGCCTGCCGCGTCGGGGCGTTGATCTGCGCGCCCAAGAGATCGGTGACGTAGAACACGTCGCGGGCGCGCTCGCCGAAGGTCGCCACATGGGCGGAGGCGATGTTGAGGTTGAGTTTCGAGATCGCGGTGGTGAGCTGATACAGCAGGCCCGGCCGGTCGAGGCCGGAGACCTCGATCACGGTGTAGCGGTCCGACCACTGGTTGTTGAGGGTGACTTCCGGTTCGACCACGAACGGCCGCAGCTTGCCCTTGCCCGCGGCGCGCTTCGCCACGGCTTCCGGCAGCCGCAGCTTGCCTTCCAGCACGTCCTCGATCATGTCGCCGATCCGCGTGGCGCGGCGGGCTTCGTCGTCGTCGCGGTCGTACTCCCGCGTGATCGCGATGGTATCGAGCGCGCGGCCGTCGGTGGTGGTGTAGATCTGCGCATCGACGATGTTGGCGCCGGCCGACGCGCAGGCGCCGGCGATGATCGACAGCAGCCAGGGATGATCGACGGCGAGAATCGTCAGCTCGGTGACGCCGCGGGCCTCGTCAAAACCGACATTGATGGCCAGCTTGTGGCCGGCGTCCTCGGAGGCGCGCAGGAAGCGGGCGTGACGGATTTTTCGCGCGAGCTCGACCTTGAGCCAGTACGCCGGATAGTGCCGCGAAATATAGGCGTTGAGTTCCGGCTCCGGCCATTCGGTGAAGGCCGCGCGGAACTCGCGCTGCGCGGCATCGATGCGCTGGGCGCGATTGACCTCGGAGAAGCCGCCGGTCAGCACCGGTTCGGTCTCGTAATACAGCGTGCGCAGCAGCTGCGCTTTCCAGCCGTTCCAGACGCCGGGGCCGACGCCGCGGATGTCGGCGGTGGTGAGGATGGTCAGGAGTTTCATCTGCTCGACCGACTGCACCACGGCGGCGAAGTTCTCGATGGTCTTGGAGTCCGAGAGGTCGCGCGACTGCGCCACCGTGGACATGGTCAGATGCTCCTCGATCAGCCAGGCGATCAGCTCGGTGTCGGCGGCGTTGAAGCCGAGCCGCGGGCACAGCCGCCGCGCCACTTTCGCGCCGGCGATCGAATGATCTTCGGGCGTGCCTTTGGCGATGTCGTGCAGCAGCACCGTGATGTAGATCACCGCGCGGTGCTCCGGCTGGATCTTGCGCATCAGGTCGCTGGCGACGACGAACTCCTCATTGCCGCCGCGTTCGATCTCCTGCAGGAAGCCGACGCAGCGCAGCAGATGCTCGTCCACGGTGTAGTGGTGATACATGTTGAACTGCATCATCGAGACGATGCGGCCGAACGAGCGGATGAAATGGCCGAGCACGCCGGTTTCGTTCATTCGCCGCAGCACGATCTCGGCATTGTCCGAGGTGAGAATCTCCATGAACAGCCGATTGGCTTCGGGATTCTCGCGCAAGGTGGCGTTGATTAGCCGCAGCGAGCGCGTCACCGTGCGCATCGCGTCGGGATGGAACGCGAGATTGTTCTTCTGCGCCAGCCGAAACAGCCGAATCAGGTTGACCGGGTCTTCCTTGAAGACATCGGGGGCGGCGAGGTTGATGCGGTTGTTGTCGATGATGAAGGCGTCGCTACCCGGCACCCGGCGTCGCTTCAGATCGGGACGCAGCTTCGCCATCATCCGGCTCAGCGCCGGCGCCGGCTTGGCCTGCTGATCTTCCAGCTTGGCGCACAGGATCGCGGTGAGATCGCCGACATCCTTGGCGATCAGGAAGTAATGCTTCATGAAGCGCTCGACGTCCTGCATGCCGGGATGCGAGGTGTAGCCGAGCCGCACCGCGATATCGCGCTGCAGGTCGAAGGACAGTCGTTCTTCCGGGCGGTTGGTGACGAAGTGGATGTTGCAGCGGACCGACCACAGGAAATCTTCGCAACGCCGGAAGGTGCGGTACTCCTGCGCGTCGAACACGCCGCGCGCCACCAGCTCGCGGCTGTCACGGACGCGGTAGACGTATTTCGCGATCCAGAACAGCGTGTGCAGATCGCGCAGGCCGCCCTTGCCGTCCTTGACGTTGGGTTCGACCAGGTAGCGTGACTGGCCGCCGCGGCGATGTCGCTCCTCGCGCTCGGCGAGCTTGGCGGTGACGAATTCCGCGGCGGTGCCCTGCACCACCTCGCTGTCGAACCGCTTGACCAGTTCGTCGTACAGCGCCTGATCGCCGGTCAGGAACCGGGTCTCGAGGATCGCGGTGCGGATCGTCATGTCGCCGCGTGCCTGGCGAATCGATTCATCGACCGAGCGGGTGGCGTGGCCGACCTTGAGGCCCATGTCCCACAGGCAATACAGGATGACTTCGGCGACCTGCTCGCCCCACGCGGTCTGCTTGTAGGGCAGGATGAACAACAGATCGATGTCGGACTCCGGCGCCATCAGCCCGCGGCCATAGCCGCCGGTGGAGACCACCGCCATGCGCTCGGCGCCGGACGGAATCGGCGAGTGATACAGATGCTTCGTCGCCGCGGCGAACAGCATGCGGATGATCTCGTCCTGTACGAAGCACAGTTGCTCGGCGCAGCGCCGGCCGTGGCGGTCCTTCAGCAGCACCGCTTCGGCAGCGACACGCGCCTTCAGCAGTTCGGCCTTCAGCAGTTTGGCGATCGCCGAGCGGAACAGGTCGTCGTGACCGCGATGCTCCGCGGCCAGCGCGTCGATCGCTGCGGTGATTCCTCGCGTATCGAAACCGTCGTCGGCCACAGGCCGGGTCTGTGTAGCAATGCTGTCCATGATCATCCCGGATATCGGACGGCGCGGGCGCTGTCACGGTCATTATGGGGCAACAGCCGATCCATGCTGCCTTTTGCGCATTTCCGGCAAATGTGTTCTCGCCGGAGCCGATTGCAAGTACGTATTTTCTCGTTGACGAGATCTCCTAAGCGATTGAAATTAAAGCATGTTTTGAATTCAGAAGAGCGGCCCGCGCGCGTCAGAATTGCCGCGATGCGCATCAGCCGCCTTCGAATCGCGTGTTCCGAACGTTCATCAGGGAGAGTTGAGATGCTGAAGATATCACGGCGGGCGGCCGCCGGGTTGATTGCCGTTGCGGCCCTCATGCCCGGCGCGGCCTTCGCGGCCGATCCGCTCAAGGAAATCCGGCTCGACTGGGCGACCTACAATCCGGTCTCGATCATCCTCAAGCAGAACGGCCTGCTGGAGAAGGAATTCGCCAGGGACGGCATCAAGGTCGTCTGGGTGCAGTCGGCCGGCTCCAACAAGGCGCTCGAATTCCTCAACGCCGGGTCGATCGATTTCGGCTCCACCGCAGGCTCCGCGGCGCTGGTGGCGAAGATCAACGGCAATCCGATCAAGTCGGTCTATGTCTATTCGCGGCCGGAATGGACCGCATTGGTCACGACCAAGGATTCGAAGATTGCATCGGTCGCCGACCTCAAGGGCAAGCGCGTCGCGGTGACCCGCGGCACCGATCCGCACATCTTCCTGGTGCGCGCGCTGCTCGATGCCGGGCTCACCGAAAAGGACATCACTCCGGTGCTGCTGCAGCACGCCGACGGCAAGACCGCGCTGATCCGCGGTGACGTCGATGCCTGGGCCGGTCTGGATCCGATGATGGCGCAGGCCGAAGTCGAGGACGGCGCCAAGCTGTTTTTCCGCAAGCCCGACGCCAACACCTGGGGCGTGCTCAATGTGCGCGAGGAATTCCTGAAGGATCATCCCGACGTCGCGCGCCGCGTGCTGGCGGTCTACGAGGAAGCCCGCAAATATTCCGCGGCGAATTACGATGAGTTGAAGAAGGCCTTCATCGGCGTCACCAAGTTGCCGGATGCCGTCGTCGACAAGCAGCTCAAGGAGCGCACCGAATTCACCCACAGCCGGATCGGCGCGTCGCAGCGCGAGTCGATCCTCGCCGCAGGTCTCGCACTGCAGCAGGCCGGCGTGATCGACGCCAAGGTCGATGTGAAGGCCACGGTCGATGCGCTGATCGACGATCAGGTGCCGTTGCCGAAGAGCTGAACCAAAACTCGGTGTCGTCCCCGCGAAAGCGGGGACCCATAGCCTCCGGCGCCAATGGCGGAAAACGAACGCAGCCACAGCGCCTCACCGGAAGCCCAGCGTGTATGGATCCCCGCCTTCGCGGGGATGAGACGTTGAGGGGGCCGGGCTCACAAACGTCGACCACCTTGCAATCCCCGGCGAGACACAACTCCCTATGACGATGACGCTGGAAACACCCGCACTTGAACGCCCCGATGCGATTGACCCGCCCGCGCCCAACAAACGCTGGCAGCACTTTGCGCGGCCCGTGCTCGGCGTGGTGCTGCCGCTCGTCGTCGCGCTGGCATGGGAGTTTGTCGTCTGGTCCGGCTGGTCGAACGGCCGGCTGGTGCCGCCGCCATCGCGTATCTTCACGACCATCATGGAGCTCGTCCGCAGCGGCGAGCTGTCGCGGCACATTGCGGCGACGCTTTCGCGGGTCGGCGCGGGCTTCGGGCTCGGGGTCGTCGCCGGCACGCTGCTCGGCGCCATCTCCGGCTATTGGGGGCTGGCGCGGCGGCTGCTCGATCCCACCGTGCAGGCGCTGCGCGCGATTCCCTCGATCGCCTGGGTACCGCTGTTTATCCTGTGGCTCGGCATTTTCGAAACCTCGAAGATCGCACTGATCGCGGTCGGCGTGTTCTTCCCGGTCTATCTCGGCGTGATGGGCGCGATCCTCTCGGTGGATCGCAAGATCGTCGAGGTCGGCCGCACCTTTCGTCTCTCTGGCCCGGCGATGATCCGCCGTATCCTGCTGCCGGCGGTGCTGCCGGCCTATATCGTATCGCTGCGCGTTGGCCTCGGGCTCGGCTGGATGTTCGTGGTCGCCGCCGAATTCATGGGCGCATCGGAAGGGCTCGGCTATCTCCTGATCGATGGCCAGCAGCTCGGCAAGCCCGCGCAGATCCTCGCCGCCATCACCATCTTTGCCATTCTCGGCAAGACCACCGACTGGTTGATCGAACTGGCCTCCACGCCGCTGCTGCGCTGGCAGGATGCATTCCGCCCGGGCGGAGATCACTGATGCTGGTGCTCGACCGGGTCGGCAAGACCTATCCCAACGGCGTCCACGCGCTGCAGCGATTTTCCGCGAAAATTCCGCAGGGCGAGATTGTCGCCATCATCGGTGGTTCCGGCTGCGGAAAATCGACGCTGCTGCGCGCCGTCGCCGGCCTTGATCGCGCCAGCACCGGCAGCATCGTGCTCGACGATATCCATATCGCCGCGCCACACGCCAAGATCGGCATCATCTTCCAGGAGCCGCGGCTGCTGCCGTGGCTCAGCGTCGCCGACAATATCGGTTTTGGATTATCCGACCTGCCGGCGGACATCCGCCGCGATAAAGTCGCGACGGCGCTGGCGCGTGTCGGTCTCACTGAGAAGGCCAAGGCCTGGCCGCGCGAATTGTCCGGCGGGCAGGCGCAGCGCGTTGCCATCGCCCGCGCGCTGGTGCCGCAGCCGGAAGTGCTGCTGCTCGACGAGCCGTTCTCGGCGCTTGATGCCTTCACCCGCCGCGACCTGCAGGATCATCTGCTCGGCCTCTGGGCTGACACCCGGCCGACTCTGGTGCTGGTCACCCATGACGTCGACGAAGCCGTGGTGCTGGCCGATCGCGTGCTGGTGATGTGGCCGCGGCCGGGCCGGCTGTTCGCCGAGATCCAGGTCAATCTGGCGCGGCCGCGCGACCGCGCCTCGCCGTTGTTCGATACGGCGAAGCGCCGCGTCATGACGGCACTGGATCGTTCGCTCGACCGCAATGTGCCCGATGACGTATCGGAATCCGCCGCCGGCGAAGCCATGTGGTGGTGACAACGGCGTGCATCCCCCATTAAATGCGGTCAACAAAAACAGGGAGAGACACATGGACGCCGCCGCACTCCGCGCCACGCAAGCCCCGATCAAGGAGCGCTACAAATCCGATCCGAAGGCCGCCTTCATCACCTTGAAGGCGAAGGGCTCGATCGAGAGCGACGGCATCGCCTGCAAGGTCGAGACCGGCCGCGCGCTTTCGGTTGCCGGCCTGCATCCTGCCACCGGCGGCTCCGGGCTTGAACTGTGCTCCGGCGACATGCTGCTGGAAGCGCTGGTGGCCTGCGCCGGCGTCACGCTGAAGTCGGTGGCGACCGCTGTCGAAATCCCGCTGAAGTCCGGCAATGTGACCGCCGAGGGCGATCTCGATTTCCGCGGTACGCTCGGCGTCGACAAGGAAGCTCCCGTCGGCTTCGCCGAAATCCGCCTGCGTTTCGACGTTGGCACCGACGCGCCGCAGGACAAGCTCGATCTGCTCCTGAAACTCACCGAGCGCTATTGCGTGGTCTATCAGACCATCAAGAACGGCCCGAAGGTTTCGGTGTCGCTCAACAGGGTGTAAGCAGGCGGGACGAATCATAAGGAAGGAGAAGGCCAAGCACCTTCTCTCGTCTGGTTGCCATGTCCCCCGAACTTGCCTTCCTCCTGACGCTCACTTTGCGCATGGCGATCACCGCCGCCTTCGTGATATCAGCCTCCATCATTACGGAACGGTCCGGCCCGGTGATCGGCGCGCTGGTGGCCACGCTGCCGATCTCGGCCGGGCCGTCCTACGTCTTCCTGGCGCTCGATCACGATGCCGCGTTTATCGCACAGGGCGCGCTGGCCAGCCTGCCGATCAATGCCGCCACGATATTTCTCGGCCTGACCTATGTGCTGCTGGCGCAACGCCACAACGTGATTGTGAGTCTCGGCGCCGCGGTGCTGGTCTGGTTCGGCTGCGCGTGGCTGGTGCGGCAGTTCGAGTGGTCCTTGATCGGCGGCATCATGGCCAATGCCGTAGCCTTCGGCATCTGCCTGCCGCTGATGGCACGGTTTCGCCACGCGAAGATGCCGCTCATCACCCGCCGCTGGTACGATATCCCGCTGCGCGCTGCGCTGGTGTCAACGCTGACTGCCACCGTGGTGACGCTCTCTACCACGATCGGCCCCACCGGCAGCGGCATCCTCGCGCTGTATCCGGTGGTGCTGACCAGCCTGATATTGGCGCTGCACCCGCGCATCGGCGGCGTGCCGACCGCTGCGGTCATCGCCAATGGCGGCTGGGGCCTGATGGGCTTCGGCCTGTCGATTGTGGTGCTGCATCTGGCCGCCACGCGTCTCGGCTCGGCAATTTCACTGAGCCTCGCGCTGGCGACCTGCGTCGCGTGGAATCTCGGCCTGTGGTCGTGGGGGCGACGGCGGATCGCGCGGTAACGAAGGTTTCTCCGTCATTGCGAGCGAAGCGAAGCAATCCAGAGGCAACAAGTGAAAGAAGACTGGATTGCTTCGTCGCAAAGGCTCCTCGCAATGACGAGGATCGAGGACGCAGCTCAGCCCTTCGGCAATTTCGCCTTCAGCGCATACAGCGCTTCCAGTGCCTCGCGTGGCGACAATTCGTCCGGATGGATCGCCGTCAGCGCCGCGATCAGCTGCTCGGCTTCGGTGGGCAGAGCGACCTCGGCCGCCGCACGCGAGGGCACAGCAAACAATGGCAGGTCGTCGGCCAGCGCCTTGGCGGTCTGGCCGCGGTCCTGCGCTTCCAGTTTGGCCAGCACCGACTTCGCGCGTGCGATCACCGCGGGCGGAAGACCGGCGAGCTTGGCGACCTGAATGCCGTAGGAGCGATCCGCCGAGCCCGGCAGCACCTCGTGCAGGAACACCACGTCGCCGTGCCACTCTTTCACGCGCACGGTGGCGTTGAACAGCCGCGGCAGTTTGGCGGAGAGCGCGGTCAGCTCATGATAATGCGTCGCGAACAGCGAACGGCAGCGATTGCTCTCATGCAGATGCTCGATTGCCGCCCAGGCGATCGACAGGCCATCGAAGGTCGCGGTGCCCCTGCCGATCTCGTCGAGGATCACCAGCGCGCGCTCGCTGGCCTGGTTGAGGATCACTGCGGTTTCCACCATCTCCACCATGAAGGTGGAGCGGCCACGCGCCAGATCGTCGGCGGCGCCGACGCGGGAGAACAGCCGATCGACGATGCCGATGCGGGCGCGGGTGGCCGGCACGAAGCTGCCGATCTGCGCCAGCAGCGCGATCAGGGCGTTCTGCCGCAGGAACGTCGATTTGCCCGCCATGTTGGGGCCGGTGATCAGCCAGATCTGACCGGATTTTTGCGCCGGTCCCGGTGACAGGTCGCAGGCGTTGGCGATGAATGGCTGGCCGTCACGCTTCAGCGCCTGTTCGACCACGGGATGCCGGCCGCCTTCAATGGAGAAGCCGAGCGAAGTATCGACTTCCGGCCGCACATAGTTGTCGTCGACCGCAAGCTTGGCCAGTGCGGTGGCGACATCGAGCAGTGCAAAGGCATGCGCGGCGGCGCGCAGGTCGTCGGAGGCCTCGGCGACCATCACCGAGAGCCGTTCGAAGATTTCCAGCTCCAGCCCAAGCGCGCGATCGCCGGCATTGGCGATCTTGGCTTCGATCTCGCCGAGTTCGGCTGTCGTGAAGCGGGTCTGCCCGGCCAGGGTCTGGCGATGGATGAAGGTCGCGTTCAGCGGCGGCGTCATCAGCTTGTCGCCGTGCTGCGCCGTCACCTCGACGAAATAGCCGAGCACATTGTTGTGGCGGATCTTGAGACCCTTGACGCCGGTATCGTCGGCGTAGCGCGCCTGCATCGCGGCGACCACGAGGCGCGAGGCGTCGCGCAGATTGCGGGTCTCGTCGAGCGCGGCCTCATAGCCTTCGCGGACAAAACCGCCGTCGCGCTTCATCAGCGGCAGGTCTTCGGCGAGCGCACGCTCGAACTCGCGCGCGAGATCGCGCGAGGGGCGGCGTAGCGCATCCATCGCGGCCGCGATATCCTGCGGCAGGTTGTCGACTAAGCCGAGCCGCGCCAGCACCTTGTCGGCGGCGAGCACGCCATCGCGGAGGCCGGCGAGGTCGCGTGGTCCGCTACGTCCGACCGACAAGCGCGCCAGCGCCCGCGACATGTCCGGCGCGGCGCGCAAGGCGGCGCGGATGTCATCGCGCACCGCGCTGTCGGCGACGAAGGTGGCGATGGCGTCAAGCCGGCGTCCGATCGCGGCGGCGTCGGTGAGCGGTGCAGCGAGCCGCTGGGCAAGAAGACGCGAGCCCGCGGCGGTGACGGTGCAGTCGATGGCGTCGAGCAGCGACCCCCGGCGCTCGCCCGCCAGCGTTCGCGTCAGTTCGAGATTGGCGCGGGTAGCGGGATCGATCGCCATGGTGGTGCCGGCGGCTTCCCGCGTCGGCGGCGACAGCGGGACGCGTTTGCCCACTTGCGTGCGGTCGATATAGGTGACGCTGGCGGCAGCAGCCGTGGCTTCCAGTCGCGTCATCGCGCTGAGGCCGTCCATGGTGGCGACGGCGAAGTAATCGCACAGCCGCCGTTCCGCGGTGGCGCCGTCGAACACGTCGCGGGTCAGCGGCGTCACCGCCGGCAATTCACGCAACAGCGGACCCAGATCGGGATCGCTGTACAGCGCGTCGGTGACGATCACTTCGTTGGGATTGATCCGCGCCAGGGTCGCGCCGAGCTCAGCAACGCTGCATTCGGTGACGATGAATTCCGCGGTGGAGATGTCGATCCAGGCCAGCCCTATACGGTCGGTGCCGGCCGAGCCGCGGGCGCGGGCGATCGCCAGCAGGTAATTGTTGGTCTTGGCGTCGAGCAGGGTGTCTTCGGTCAGCGTGCCCGGCGTCACCAGCCGCACCACGTCGCGGCGCACCACGCTCTTGTTGCCGCGCTTGCGGGCCTCGGCCGGATTCTCCATCTGCTCGCAGACCGCGACGCGGTTGCCGAGCGCGATCAGCCGGTGCAGGTAATCGTCGGAGCGCTCCACCGGCACGCCGCACATCGGGATGTCGGCGCCCTGGTAGCGGCCGCGCTTGGTCAGCACGATGCCGAGCGCGCGCGAGGCGATCTCGGCGTCCTCGAAGAACAATTCGTAGAAATCGCCCATCCGGTAGAACAGCAGCAGGCCGGGATTGGCGGCCTTGATTTCGAGGTACTGTTCCATCATCGGCGACACGCGCGTGATGTCCTCCGTGGCGACGGCGGGCTCGGGCGGGGCGGGGATGGTCTGCTGGATCGTCATGGCGGCGGACGCTAGCAAATTTTTACCGTCCATTCCTATGCGCCCGGCCACGAAACCCGCGGTTTTCCCCATCGTCAGGTCGGGCTGGTTGACAGGTCAACCATTGCCGCATATCGGCTCTCCCGGGAACGCGGAACTCCCGGCAAGCCTTCAATTGACCTGTTGCGCCGGTCTTCTTAAAACACTTCCAATTTCCGGCGATCCAACGCGGATGGCGGCATTCAGGGAGAAAATCAATGAGCGATGTATTTGTCTGCGACGCCGTCCGTACCCCGATCGGCCGCTTCGGCGGTTCGCTGGCCAAGGTCCGCGCCGACGATCTCGCCGCAGCCCCGATCAAGGCTCTCATAGAGCGCAATCCCGGGGTCGACTGGACCGCCATCGATGAAGTCTATTTCGGCTGCGCCAACCAGGCCGGCGAGGACAACCGCAACGTCGCCCGCATGGCGCTGCTGCTGGCCGGTCTGCCGGATTCGGTGCCGGGCGCGACGCTGAACCGGCTCTGCGCCTCCGGCCTCGATGCCGTCGGTGCCGCCGCCCGTGCCATCCGCGCCGGCGAGATCGATTTCGCCATCGCCGGCGGCGTCGAATCCATGACCCGCGCGCCGTTCGTGATGGGCAAGGCGCCGGAAGCGTTTTCGCGCTCGGCCGACATCTTCGACACCACCATCGGCTGGCGCTTCGTCAATCCGCTGATGAAGGAGCAGTACGGCGTCGATGCGATGCCGGAAACCGGCGAGAACGTCGCCCAGGATTTCCAGATTTCGCGCGCCGATCAGGACGCCTTCGCCATCACCTCGCAGCAGCGCGCCGGCAAGGCCATCGCGTCGGGCTATTTCGCCGAGGAAATCATCGCGGTGTCGGCGCCGGGCGGCAAGGCCGGCCCGATCATCGTCGACAAGGATGAGCATCCGCGGCCCGAAACCACGCTGGAAGGCCTCACCAAGCTGCGCCCGATCGTCCGCAAGGACGGCACCGTGACCGCCGGCAACGCCTCCGGCGTCAATGACGGCGCCGCGGCGATGATCCTCGCCTCGGAAGCCGCTGTGAAGAAGCACGGCCTGACGCCGCGCGCGCGCATCCTCGGCCTCGCTTCAGCCGGCGTGCCGCCGCGCATCATGGGCATCGGCCCGGTGCCGGCGACCCGCAAGCTGATGGAGCGGCTCGGGCTGAAGATCAGCGATTTCGATTTGATCGAGCTCAATGAAGCTTTTGCCTCGCAGGGTATTGCTGTGCTGCGCCAGCTCGGCGTCAGCGACGGCGCCGACTTCGTCAACCCGCATGGCGGCGCCATCGCGCTCGGCCATCCGCTCGGCATGAGCGGCGCGCGGCTGGCGATGACCGCCGTGCACGGCATGGAGAAGCGCGGCGGCAAGCTGGCGCTGGCCACCATGTGCGTCGGCGTCGGTCAGGGCGTGGCGATGGCGATCGAGAAGCTGAACTAACAACGACCGTCATTGCGAGGAGCACTTGCGACAAAGCAATCCAGTCCCCCTTTGCGGCCTTCTGGATTGCCGCGTCGCTTCGCTCCTCGCAATGACGAGGAAACACTGAGGAACACCAACATGACGCTGATCTATCCCGTCGAGAGCAATGCCGCCCATGCGCCGCGGCTGTCGCCCGGCTACAAGAGCACCATCAAGCGCGCGCCGCAGAAGCCGCTGATCCTGATGCGGCAGACGCTGTCCGAACTGACCGGACCGGTCTACGGCCACGAGACGGTGCGGCCCGGGGATCACGATCTCACCACCCAGCACGCCGGCGAGCCGATCGGTGAACGCATCATTGTCCACGGTCAGGTCCAGGACGAGGACGGCCGCGGCGTGCCGAACGCCTTGGTCGAACTGTGGCAGGCCAATGCCTGCGGCCGCTACGTCCATGTGGTCGACCAGCACCCGGCGCCGCTCGATCCGAATTTCACCGGCGCCGGCCGCGCCGTCACCGACGCCAAGGGCTACTACAAGTTCATCACCATGAAGCCCGGCGCCTATCCCTGGGGCAATCATCACAATGCCTGGCGGCCCGCCCACATCCACTTCTCGGTGTTTGGCCACGCCTTCATCTCGCGTCTGGTGACGCAGATGTACTTCCCCAACGATCCCTTGTTTCCGTTCGACCCGATCTTCAATTCGGTGACCGACGAGAAGGCGCGGCTGCGCATGGTGTCGGATTTCGATCTCGACAGCACCGAGCCGGGCTGGGCACTGGCCTATCGCTTCAACATCGTGCTGCGCGGACGCAACGCCACGCCCATGGAGACACACTAGTGCCCGGAATTACCCCCTCGCAGACCGTCGGCCCGTTCTTCGCCTATGGCCTGACGCCGAACGGCAAGTATTCGTGGAACGACGCCTTCACCAATAACCTGGTGACATCAGATGTCACCGGCGACCGGATTCGCGTCGAAGGCGTCGTCTATGACGGCGACGGCGCCGTCATACCCGACGCCATGCTGGAAATCTGGCAGGCCGACGCGCAGGGCCGCTTCGCCGATCCGCAGGACAAGCGCGCGCTGCCAAACGCCAGCTTCAAGGGTTTCGGCCGCTGCGGCACCTCGACGACCGGCGGATTCGCCTTCGACACCATCAAGCCCGGCGTCGTGCCGGGCCCCGACGGCAAACCGCAGGCGCCGCATATCCTGCTGTCGATTTTCGGCCGCGGCATGACCATGCAGAGCACCACGCGGATCTATTTCGACGACGAAGCTGCGACCGCCACCGATGAGGTGATGAACCTGGTCCCCGCCGACCGTCGCGCCACCCTGATCGCCAAGCGTGTGGCTGGCAGCAATGTCTACCGCTTCGATATCCATTTGCAGGGCGACAACGAAACGGTGTTCTTCGACGTGTGAGGTCTTAACCTCTCCCCGCCTTGCGGGGAGAGGTTAAGGAAGCGCCATCCTATTCCATCACCGCTGCATGATCGCTTGGCGCCTGGCTCTGCGCGCGCAGCGCCGCTTTCGACGAGCCGATCATCAGCGCCAGCGGGATCGCGCATAGCGTGACCAGCATCACCATCTGGTAGTCCAGCCCGAAGGCGATGATCTGCGCCTGCACGGTGACGATCGCGTCGGCCAGCGCCCGGCCGGAATCGGTGGTCATGTCGAGCATGCTGCTGACATTGGGCATCTGCAGCGCATTGTTGAACGGCGTGATGTGCTCGACGAGTACGGCGTGTGCCATCCGCGTGCCCGAGGTCAGCTGCGCGATCACGATGGAGATGCCGATCGAGCTGGCGACATTGCGCAGCAGGGTCAGCATCGAGGTGCCGTCGGTACGCAGGTGATTGGGCAGCGTCAGGAATGCCACCGTGCTCAGCGGCACGAACACCAGGCCGAGCCCAAAGCCCTGCGCGATGCTGACGATTACGATCTCCGACACGCCGGTCTGGTCGGTCCAGCGCGATGTGAAGAACAGCGACACCGACATCAGCGCCATGCCCGACATGATCAGCGTGCGGGCTTCAACATATTTCA